>CANOEC010000001.1 GCA_947564735.1 uncultured Lachnospiraceae bacterium
AAGCCGCCTTCGCCACTGGTGTTCCTCCTAATATCTACGCATTTCACCGCTACACTAGGAATTCCACTTACCTCTCCTGCACTCCAGCCATACAGTTTCCAGAGCAGTCCGGGGGTTGGGCCCCCGCCTTTCACTCCAGACTTGCATTGCCGTCTACGCTCCCTTTACACCCAGTAAATCCGGATAACGCTTGCCCCCTACGTATTACCGCGGCTGCTGGCACGTAGTTAGCCGGGGCTTCTTGGTCAGGTACCGTCATCTTCTTCCCTGCTGATAGAGCTTTACATACCGAAATACTTCTTCACTCACGCGGCGTCGCTGGATCAGGGTTCCCCCCATTGTCCAATATCCCCCACTGCTGCCTCCCGTAGGAGTTTGGGCCGTGTCTCAGTCCCAATGTGGCCGTCCACCCTCTCAGGCCGGCTACTGATCGTCGCCTTGGTGGGCCGTTACCCCGCCAACCAGCTAATCAGACGCGGGTCCATCCTGTACCACCGGAGTTTTTCACACGCTCCCATGCGGAAACGTGCGCTTATGCGGTATTAGCACCTATTTCTAAGTGTTATCCCCCGGTACAGGGCAGGTTACCCACGCGTTACTCACCCGTCCGCCACTAGGATGCAGTATGTTCCATGCCAGTAAACTGCCACTTCACCCACCGCACCCCCGTTCGACTTGCATGTGTTAAGCACGCCGCCAGCGTTCATCCTGAGCCAGGATCAAACTCTCGAATAATAAAAGTAATCTGTTGCGCAAATAACAATAGTAATTTGCTTCGCAAATAACAAAAGTAAATTCCTGCGGAATTAACTTTGCAGGCCCCGCTGCGCGGCCCTGCTCTCCCAGTCTGATCTTTGGACCAGAACAAGCTTGGCTTCTTCTGTATCCGTGGTGCCTCCCCTTCCGGGAAAGCCCCATACTGTGTTTGGTTCGTATCTGTCCGATACTCTCTGAAAATTTCTCTCTTGAATTTTCAGGGTTGCATTACTGTTTATTTGTCAAGGTCCTGTGCATATCCGCTGTTCCTCGGACACGCAACGTTGGTATATTATCATACCTGCCGTCTGCCGTCAATACCTTTTTGAAATTTTTTTATTTTTTATCTCTCAGGCGCCGGTTCCCCAGACGGTGGACTTTTATTCTACCACTCCCTTCCGCTTCCTGTCAATAGCCTATCGTGAAAATTTATTGCAAAAATTTTATTGCAGTCAAAAATGCACGTTAGCCCACAACCGTATAACGATAATGGGGCATATCCACACCCCGGTAATGTTTTGTCCAACTGTCTGTTAAAGTCATCCCATTTCTAAGCGCCACATTCTGAGAGGCAATATTAGTATCTCTAATAATAGAACAAACCTCTTTTGCATTTAATACTTCAAAAGCATATCGCTTACACGCCTTCGCTGCTTCCACTGCATATCCCCGATGCCAATGCTGTCGGCAAAAAAGATACCCTACTTCAAGCACTTCCTTATCCTTCCACGGTTGCATGGTCAGTCCGCATTGCCCAATCATCTCATCGGTCTCCCTTAAAATAACTGCCCATAACCCAAATCCCCATTTCTGGTAACGGGAGAGCTGCCTGTCGAGCCACTCCTGCACTTCTGCATCGTTAAACGGTCCTTCATAGGCATACATTGTTTCTTTATCCTGCATAATTTTGCATAATGATTTGAAATCCTTCTGATTCATCTCCCGCAAATATAATCTTTCCGTTTCGAGTATCATATCTTCCTCTTTTCTGTACCATTTTTTATCGCACAAATTTATACATAGTTTCCATTTGCAGCAGAGAATAACACCGTCACAATCCCTTCATCGCCCAAAATCTTTTCCGCATCTTAACCATTTCATAATTTCATTGACATTATCATCAATCATTTTAGTCCCGTCCACTTGCATCATCGGTATATGGACAGATTTTAACCAATCCTCTGTCTCATGTTCCAACCGGTGCTCTGCCATACTGAAAAATTGCTTTTCTTTCTCATATAAATCACCGCCGGGAAGTATTCTGTCACCAAACTTTTGAAAAGACCTGTCCCTTACGCGTTTCATTCTGATTTCTTTCGGAACGCAAATGAGTATTGCTTCCGTAAATAGCGATATCACCTCGTCTCCATAATTGCCTTTCCCCGATGTAAATATAAGATTATCATATTTACGCATGTCTTCTAATAATAATTCCGCTACTTCTTCTCTTGTCCGCGCATTATCATAGGGGTATTCTTCGTCCTCCCCTGTAAAATAGTAATTTTCCACATCGATAAACCGATATTGCATCCTTTCGGCAAGACTTTTCCCTAATGTGCTTTTCCCGGCGCCGTTCAAACCGCAGATTAATATTTTATGGTTCAATGCACTCCCCCTATGCCTGCTTTGCTTTCCCATTCGAGTATTCCTTTTTCAAAAAAACTCTTGTGCCGGAACAGTTACCATGCAATCAATGTCCTTCAATATTATTCGGAAATGGCGCCGCGCTCTCCAGATAAACCGAATAACTGTTACCATCCTCTTTTTTTATCGTACAGTATTGATTATCAGAAGTATAATACTCCGACAATGCCGCTTTGATTTCATCCTCTGTCATCTCCGTTGAAAATATTATCGTAGACATACATTCCACATGATTGCCCGTTCCCGATGCATTCCCTGTTTCAGAACTAACATGAACAATTTCTATATCCGGAATTTTTTCTGTTAAATCGGTCTGCAGCTTGTCCGTCTGTCGGTCCGTAGTCACATGATTCGCACACATACCGATTATTTCAAATATGATAATACCTGCTATAGCAAGAAACGGTAAAAATAAAAGCGTTATACCGATTCCTTTAAATATTTTGAATAGCTTCATAACCAAATCATCTCCACTTCATATACGCCGTCAGGTTCAATCAAAGCTCAATATTAGGTTCGCTCTTACAATTACAAATTATCTTCAATCCATAAACAGGCATAGTTGCATACGGAAATTGAAGAGGCTTTATGATTGATAAAATGATATATGGATTTTATTATATATAGCAGACAAAAGCAATACTCGAAAGAGGAATTTTAAACCTTGTAATTTTATAAAATGTCTCCCCCTTTCAGTATTGTGTATCTGTTATAGGCAGGCTATAATAATACTTACAAATCAAAGGGGGGAGGGGACATATGAACATATTGATTATTAATTGCAGCCCTGTAAGAAATGGCGCGACTGCTGAAATTGTAAACTTAGTTAGCCACTATGTAAATGATGGAAACAATGTTAAATCCCTGTGTATAGACGATTATGAGGTCAAGTACTGCAAGGGGTGTCGAAGATGCCACAAAACAGCAGAATGTTTTCAAGAAGACGATGTTAAAAAAATCATAGAGCAATTTGAATGGGCAGATAAAATCGTTTTTGTTTCACCGTCATATTGGGCGGATATTCCCGGACAATTTAAAGTATTTATAGATAGATGTACACCATGGTGTAATACACATGAGCCACATGCGGTCATCTCAAGTGGAAAGAGAGGCTATACGATTGCTTTGAGAACCGGTCCCAGCATGCCGGAATGTGAAAAAGTAATCGGCAGCATAGAACATTTCTATGGACATTTGGAAATAAAACCGAGCGGTAATATGGGATTATGTTCTATAGAATACAAAGAAGCCGTCTCTGATAGAATTGACGAAATAAAAGCATTTTGCAATTTAATTACGAATCCCTAATTCTTCTTGGTTCTCTGCAAAGCGCGCCGGAATTTACCCTGCATATCCTATGAACAAGACTAATTGGACCATATTTGATTGGGGGCGTCATGTATCAAAGATTCGTAAAAGAAAGAACAGTCTACAGACTCCTTTTGCGTCAATAACAGCCAAGGAGCAACCTGCTAAACCTCGGCTGCCCCTTGCATTCTATGTCATAAAAACGAGCGTAGATCATTTGCGAGATTTGCTTCGCAAACTCGTGCACAAACACAGAAATTATTTCCCTGCCTTCTCGGCAATCTCCCCCACCACCTTCCGGTACTCCTCCACATTATCGAGCATCGGCGCGTGACCGGCATCGGGAATCAGATAAAGCTTCTTGTCCGGCGCCTGCAGTTTATCAAAATATTTGACACTGATTTCTATCGGCGTCTGGCTGTCCTTCTCTCCAAGCACATAGTAAACCGGAACCCGGTAGCAGTTCCCCCTTTTTCTTAAATCAAAGCTCATCAGTTCACTCATCAGCTGCATATTGACCGAGATACCCGCCATAAAAGGAATAAGGTCTTTCATGCCCATGATTGGCGAGCGCCGCCACAAATCAATGACCGTCTTGTTAAAGCTCTGCGCCAAACCGTACTTTCCCTGCAGACTCCTAATCTGTCCCATTTTCCGATAGGTATTCATGTCAAAATACTCCGTTGGATACTCGCCAATCTTTTGCAGTTTTTTCATATCTTTCTTATTACCGCTTTTTTCGATAGCTTCTTTCAGTATCGCATAGCCCATTCGTTCATTTTCCACAATATTAATCACTTGCCCGCATCCTATGTAGCATAATGTATGCTCCGGATGCTCCAGCGCAAACATACTGCCCAGAACGCTGCCCCACGAATGTCCAAGAATGCCTATCTTTTCTTTGCCATATTTTTTCTTGATGTACAACACCATCTGTAGCAAATCATTCTTTAGCGTCTCCGTATCGGGCTTGCTCTTTTTGTTCCTCAGCCATGTTTTCCCCGCTCCGCGCTGGTCATAATAAACGATATTATAGTTACGCTCCGCATATTCTTCCACAACAAAGGCAAAAAAACTCTCTGTCTGCCCCGGTCCGCCATGGAGAAAGAGTAGTACGGGATCCTCCGGTCTGGACTGATAGTGCAGCAGATAATGCTCAATTCCCGCAATAACCGCATATTCTTCTGCATATGTTTTTTGTGTTTTCTGATTCCTCATAGCCCGCCTCCTACGCACATCAATCCTGTAACAATCCTTCCACTCGCCGGACAAATCAGGCAGTAAAAGAATTTATCCGGTCGCTTAAGCCCGCTGACAAATCATCCAGTCGCTGCGCAAAATCTTTCAGCTGGGACACGGCTTGAATCTGCTGCATGGAAATCTGCATTGCCTGCTCGGAATAGTTAAGGCAGGACTCAGAACTTACATCAATGCTTTCAAACGCTTCCGTAATATCTTCTTTTGCCGCAACAAACTCTTTCAATCCATTGTACAGTTCATGGTTACGCGCATCCATATCCTCGATGGAGGCGGCAATATCGTCAAACGTCCCTCTGACTTTTCCCGTAATCTGCGTATTTTGCGCAAACAATTTTGCAACCCCTTCAATCTCACGCACCGTCTCGTCGATTTGCGATTGTATTTCCACGATTAACTGTCTGATATTCTCCGTAGAATCCTTCGTCTGCTCTGCCAGAGAACGAATTTCATCCGCCACAACTGCAAACCCTTTTCCTGCCTCACCTGCCCTTGCCGCCTCAATCGAAGCATTTAAGGCAAGCAGATTTGTCTTGGAGGATATCTGTGTAATCGTAGAAATAATATCGGTAATATGATTTGATTTCACTTCCAACGCTTCAATTCCTTCCTGCAGCCGCTTCATATTTTCCATGGATTTATCCGTAGAAGTCTCTAAATCCATCGTAATTTCAGCACTGCCGGCAAGTTTCGTATTGACATCCCCGACAATCACCCTCATATCCTGAAATTGCTCGTGGAACTCATCTATCTGTGTCTGGAACTGATTCAGCTTCGTCCTGCCCTCCGACACACTCTGGCTCTGGGTACCGACACTGTCCGAAATATGTTCCATCTCATCCTTGACCTGATCAGCTCCCCCTACCACTTCACCAGTAATCTCTTTGAGGATTTCCGACGATTCTTTAATGTTCTGAACCGCATCCGCCGAAATATCCAGAATACCCTTCAGACTGCCCATCATCTCATTAAAACCACCCGACAGCTTTCCCACTTCGTCTTTGCTGTGAATCGTAACCTCATGGGTAATATCTTTCGCTGCTACAACTTTGGTCAATCTCTTTATCGGTCTGACAATGGAAGAAGCGGTAATGCTGACAATGGCAATACAAATGACAAATGAAATGATAACCGACACCGCAAATCCCTGAATCAGTGCAACCACATTTGCATTTAACACTGCCTGATCAACCGCGATGGCAAGCACCCAGTCACATGCCGGAATCGCTGCGGTAAAAATATCTCTCTCCACATTGTCATAGTCCTGTACCAAAACGTTTTTCCCCGTCCTTGCCGCAAGTGTATCGGCAAGCTCCCTATACGGATTTCCTGCCAGAGTTGAAATAGAAACAGGTTCGTCATTGACATACCCATATTCCTCATTCGGATGCACCACCAACCCCATATTCTGGTCAAGCAGCATCGCATAACTGTTATCCGGCACAATGCATTTGTCAACCATATCGACAACCGTATCTATAAAAATATCCTCCGCAAGAACACCCACCACAGTACCATCAACTGTAACCTTGCGTGAAAGTGTGATAACCATTCTTCCCGAATCTACATCCCGATAAGGCGATTCGTAATTTACTCCTTGATTCTCAACCGCACCTATGTACCAGCTTCGTTGTGTAAAATCTATATCCGGCGTCGGCTCATACCCGCTCGCCGCCGTCATTTTATTATCTGCACTGACATAATAAATGTCATACAGCACATTATCCATATTATGGTGCTCCAATAATTCCGTAAGATATGTAAGTAACGGCTCATGTTCTGTTTTACCCTCAATCTCAACCGTTGCCGCAATCGTATTAAGAAAAACTTCCTGTTCATTCATCCACAATTGTATTTCCTCTGCGCTTTTTGTCGCTAAGGCTTTTGCATTCTCGCTCTCCTTATTCCTAAGCTCTCCTGAGGTATTTACATAGCTCATGAAAGAAGCGATTCCGAGACATATCACGCAAATAAAGCAAGTCTCCAATATAAGTTTTCCTCTTAAGCTTTTCATCACCGTCTCCCTCCTTCAAAAAATCGCCGCCAGACAGCGACGATTAAGAGAATGCTGCGCATTCTCCCTAAATCATTTACGCTGTCGCAATTTCCTATGACAGAACAAATACAAAGCCCGCTACGTTATAGGAAACATAGCGGGCTCGTACGTATGTATGTGTCCTTAATCATACCCAGTTGTCCAACTTCGTATTATCTGTATCATACATCATTCAGAAATAATACATTAGTTCGTATAATTATCGAAATAACCTTGAATCAGAATCACCGGCGTACCCTTATCCCCCGATCCACTTGTCAGGTCACACAAAGAGCCAATCAGGTCTGTCAATCTTCTGGGGGTTGTGCCTTGAGACGCCATATCACCCACCAGATTGTCCTTCTTCTCTCTGATGCGGTTAGAAATCGCCTCTTTTAACGCATCGCCGGACAAATCCTTAAAATCATTGTCCGCCAGATACTTCAATTTCACTTCATTAGGCGTACCCTCTAAGCCCGGCGTGCTTGCCGGAGATACGCAAGGGTCTGCAAGCTCCCATATCTTTCCTACCGGGTCTTTGAAAGCCCCGTCACCGTATACCATAACTTCCACATGTTTACCGGTCTTGTCAAGCATCTGCTTCTGGATATCCAATACCAAATCCGTACACTCTCTCGGAAATAACTTAATCGTATCTTCCGTAGATTTATTGGAACCTAAGAGACCGTACTTCTCATTGCATCCGCTTCCGTTAACAGGCGCCGTGAGAATATCATCCATTCCCATTACGACTTCTGCACCGGCTGCAAGCAGCAGTCTCTTCGTGCGTGCCCTCGTGTGGATATCGCAATTCAACACCTTCTTGGCATAAGGAAGGATGCTGCGGCAGTCATTGGCAAATATAATTTCCACCTCTGCTCCTGCTTCCTTAATCAGTTCCCCATAATAAGAGACATAATCCACTCCCGTAAAGGGATGCTTATTCTCACCGAACAGTTCGCGGTACTTCTCCAACGTCAATACGTCACTGTACGGATTGATTCCCGCCTCGTCAAGTTTATCTAAAGAAACCAATTCGTTGCCGACTTCATCGCTGGGGTAGCTGAGCATAAGCACAATCTTCTTCGCCCCCATGGCGATTCCTCTCAGACAGATTGCAAAACGGTTTCTGGACAGAATCGGGAAGATAACGCCAATCGTCTCACCGCCAAGCTTTGCTCTCACGTCTTCTGCAATCGCTTCCACCGATGCATAATTACCCTGAGACCTCGCCACAACGGATTCCGTCACTGCAATGATATCCCTATCTCGAATCGCAAATCCTTCCGACTCAGCAGCCTCCATTACACTGTCCACAACAATCTTGGACAAATTGTCACCCTCTCTGATAATCGGGCAGCGTATACCTCTTGATACAGTACCAACTTTTCTTTCCATGATTTAGCCCTTCTCTCTTTCATATATAGTAAGCCCTTGCGAAGCCTTCCCATGATATAGGAAATTCTTTCTTCCTCTCTCATTTTGCCAAAAAATATACAAAAAAGCAATACAATTTGTCATCTGCATAAAATCTTCTAAATTTTGCATAAAATTGCATCTTGATATCTTCCAGATACTCTTATGGTTACAGCTCCACAACTCTTGTAGCTATCCTTTCGCGAAATCTTACATCATGTTCCACCAGTAACATCGTAGGCTGATAAGCAAGAATCAGATTTTCAATCTGCATTCTGGAAAAAACATCAATATAATTAAGCGGTTCGTCCCAGATATAAAGGTGCGCCGACTTTAGCAGACTGGCGGCAATCAATACCTTTTTCTTCTGCCCTTCAGAATATTCTTCCATATGCTTGACAAACTGCACCCGCTCCAAATCGAGCTGTCTTAAAATTGCCAGAAAAAGACTTTCGTCAAGGTTGTTCTTTCTGCTGTATTCCTTTAGCGTTCCCCGCAGATGCGAAGTGTCCTGATTGATATAAGAAACAATCAGCCCCGAAGCCGTCGTCAGTATGCCGGACTCCTGCATGGCGCTTATCCCGTCTAAGCCTTTGCCGTCCGATACGCAGCGCGCAAGAACCGCCTTAATCAGACTCGATTTCCCACAGCCGTTCTCCCCGTGGAGAAAAACTCTCTCTCCCCGTTTTAGCTCAAAGTTCAAATTTTGGAAGACCTGTTTATAAATCACGCATCCACTTTCCGCCGCGTCGCCGCCTTTCTGACCATTCTGATATGCAATCCCATAATCCCTTGCAGCAATCAGAACCTCTTTATGATGTTGCAGCGGCATAATTTTTAAATCCACCGGGCGCTCAATATCCTGCAGCAAACCTTCCTTCTGCTCAATCTCATCGGCAATCCGCTTCTCCATCTGCGTTCTTCTGCTCTGCATTTTCTTCGTCTTAGCGCCAATATAAGAACGTGTATTCAGACATCGGTCATGCTCCTTCACCGGGTCGAAACCTATCTTCGTCCTCTCGCTCTTATCCGCCCACTCGCGGATTCTCTCCGCCGCCTTGTTCAGACGACGTATTTCCCTCTTGTGCTTCTCATTCTCCGCCTCATGAAAAGCATCCATACGGTTCTTATTCTCCCACCACGAGGAAAAGTTCCCGCTCTGCACTTCAATCGTACTCCGGTTTAAGACGAGCACATGGTCGATACATGCGTCCAGCAGATCGCGGTCATGGGATACCAGTATAAACCCTTTCTTCTGTTGCAAATATTCCTTAACGATATCCCTCGATGCCTGATCCAGATGATTCGTCGGCTCGTCTATCAGCAAGAAATCATTTTCCCCCGAAAAAAGAATTGCCAGCATCACTTTGGTGCGCTCTCCGTGACTGAGTGTCCGAAAAGGGCGGTAGAGCACCTCCGTTCCAAGATGCAGCTTCTCCAACTCGCAGATAACCCTCCATAACTCACACTCCGGCTTCAATTGCTCCATAAATTCTGCGAAACACTGCTCCATTTGTTCTTCCGCAATGTGATAGGGAAAATAATCGAATACCGTCGAAGCGCTGATATGCCCTTGATAATCACTTAACTTTCCCGTCAAAAGATTTAGAAACGTGGTCTTGCCTTTGCCATTTCTCCCAATGAAGCCCAGCTTCCAATCCGTATCAATCAAAAATGATACATTTTCAAATATATTGTCAAAACTTCCCTCATAACAAAACGTGAGATTTGATACGCTGATTTGTGCCATAGTCTGCCCCTCCTTTTTTTTGCCGAAATTTCCAATACAAAAAAAGAACCATCTGTTGCCAAATGATTCGGGATACGTTTCTATTCATAAACACAATTCGCTGTCTGATGAACAACGCCGCACAAACCAAGAGGCGCAACATTGTTTCCATCAAACATTTTCTGTTCTTTATCAAAATTTCCTATTAAACAAAGAAAGAGCGGTTATGAGATAGAGAAACATAATCCACTTTTGACAACATAAGTACCTTCCGATTCATGTTTCAAAAGTTGATTATTTTTCCATCTTTCCTCCCATCTGTCCGCCTCGGCAGACACTCAGATACAATCGTTGAAAGTGTTAATCTTTCAAACTTTGCTACCACTCTTACCTAAAGATATCTTATTATAAATATATTATGTAAGATTTGTCAACTATGTTGAGAAAACTTAGTAGACTTATGGAGGCATTATCCAACATCCAGAACACAGAATTTTCTCAATTTGAACATATTTCTTCCTTATTTTCCCTATATAATTTTCTAAGACAAGTATTTTAGAAAGGAACCGACGCCCACATGACATTCCGGCACGAATTAAAACATGAAATCAGCTTATCTGATTTCATTACCCTTCGCTGCAGACTATCAGCAGTCGCCGAAACCGACCCGCATGTTACCGGCAGAACCTATGAAATCCGGAGCTTATACTTTGATAATCTGTCGGATAAGGCGCTCCGCGAAAAACTGGACGGGGTAAACAATCGCGAAAAATTCCGTCTCCGCTGCTATAACAGCAATTTTTCCCTAATCCATCTGGAGAAAAAAAGCAGGCAAAACGGCTTGGGAACAAAAGACATTGCCACCTTAAGCAGTTCGGAGACACAATCCATTATAGATGGCGATTTTGCATGGATGGCGCAAAGCGGCCAGCCGCTCATACAGGAATTATATTTCAAAATGACTACCCAGCGGCTCCGCCCGAAAACAATCGTCGATTACACGAGGGAACCTTACATATTTCCCGCGGGCAACGTCCGCGTTACAATAGATTATCATATCAGAACCGGGCTTCAATGCACCGATTTCCTAAATCCTCAATCTGTCACCGTCCCCGCCGGCAATGCACCCATTATCCTTGAAGTAAAGTGGGACGCCTTTCTGCCGGATATCATCCGGGACGTTGTACAGCTTGACAACCGACGTGCCGGTGCATTCTCTAAGTACGCCGCCTGCAGGGTATATGGTTAAAAAAACGAGCGTAGCTCGTTTGCGAGATTTGCTTCGCAAACTCGTGCATAAACGGAGCATTCTCCCTATGGGATTCGCTTCGCAAACTCGGCATATAATTATAAGAAACGGAGACAAACTATGACTTTTCAAGACATTTTCAAATCCAGTTTTCTGGAAAACGTAACAAGCATAAGCCTTTTGGATATGATGCTCGCACTGGTTCTTGCTTTCGGGCTGGGCATGTTTATTTTCTTTGTTTACAAGAGAACCTTTATGGGGGTCATGTATTCCTCTGGTTTCGGCGTGACGTTGGTTGCACTGACAATGATTACCACGCTGGTGATTCTGGCGGTAACATCCAATGTCGTGCTTTCCCTTGGTATGGTCGGCGCCCTCTCGATTGTCCGGTTTCGCACCGCCATCAAAGAGCCCCTTGACATCGCTTTTCTATTCTGGTCGATTGCCGTAGGAATCGTGCTTGCCGCCGGTCTGATTCCCCTCGCCGTCATCGGCAGCGTTGCCATCGGCGTCTTCCTGCTAATCTTTGTCAATCGCAAATCACATGTGAATCCATATATTATGGTGATTCATTGCAACAATCAGGACAGCGAACAGAAAGCCGTCGAGTATCTGAAACAGCAGGTAAACCGCTTCGTAATCAAGAGCAAAACCGTGAGAAAAGGGGCGATTGAAATCAACGCAGAAATCCGCCTGAAAAGCAGTGATACAGACTTCGTCAATACCCTTGCAGATATGGATGGCATCACTGACGCTGTGTTAGTCAGCTACAACGGTGACTATATGGGATAAGGAGGCGTTTCATGTCAACGAGCAAACACATTGACAAAATCTGCTGTATCATAACCGCCGTCACATTCCTTTTGACCATCCTTTTTATGAATGCCGGAAAGCTTGGTATACAGGCAGTAAGCGCTCCGGTTGGATACGCTTCGAGATTGTTTCATACTTCCACCGTACACACGATTGACATCGTAATGGATGACTGGGACTCTTTTCTTGCAAACTGCACTGACGAGCAATATGCAGAATGTACTGTCATCATAGACGGCGAAGCATTCCGAAATGTGGCGCTGCGCGCAAAGGGAAATACATCTCTTACCACAGTGGAGTCTTACGGGAATAACCGTTACAGCTTTAAAATTGAGTTTGACCATTATGACAATGCCCTCAATTATCATGGACTAGATAAGCTTTGCTTAAATAACATTATTCAGGATAATACCTACATGAAAGATTACCTCACGTATCAGCTCATGCATGATTTTGATGTGGATGCACCCTTATGCAGCTACGCATATATTACCGTAAATGGGGATGACTGGGGACTATATCTGGCAGTAGAAGGCGTTGAAGAAGCTTTCCTGCAGCGCAACTACGGCAGTGATTACGGAGAACTCTACAAACCGGACAGCATGAATATGGGCGGCGGACGCGGCAACGGACGCGAATTTGATATGACAAATTTTGAGCTGCCACAGCCTTCCGGTCACGCTTCACCCACGCAACAGGCACCTCCAGAACCGCAGATGCAGCAGCCGCCCGACCACACTATGCAAAGCAGTGACGTCTCTTTGATATATACAGACGAGGAGTTTGACAGCTATGCAAATATATTTGATAATGCAAAAACCGATGTGACAGACAGCGACAAAGCACGGCTGATTGAATCAATTAGAAAACTAAACAGCAGCGAAGATATATCTGACATTATAGACGTAGACGAAGTCATCCGCTACTTTGTCGTGCATAACTTCGTACTAAACTTTGACAGCTATACCGGAAGCATGATGCACAATTATTATTTGTATGAAGAAAACGGACAACTTTCCATGATTCCTTGGGATTATAATCTTGCTTTCGGCGGTTTTGAAGACCAGACCGATGCTGTGACACTTGTCAACTATCCTATTGACACGCCCGTTTCAGGTGGGACCGTCGACTCGCGTCCCATGCTTGCATGGATATTTAGCGAGGAAGCGTATGAGAATCTGTATCATCAATATTTTGCGGAATTTATCGCCAAATACTTTGAAAACGGCAGAATAGACAATATGATAACTTCCACCGAGGAACTGATTGCCCCTTATGTGGAACAAGACCCGACCAAATTCTGCACTTACGAGGAATTTAAAAAAGGCGCCTCCACCCTAAAACAATTCTGCCTGCTGCGTGCCGAAAGCATACAAGGTCAGCTTGACGGCACAATCCCTTCCACCTCGGAGGCGCAGGCGCAGGATACGTCCGCACTGGTTGATGCGGACGGTCTCAGTATTTCGGATATGGGAACCATGGGCGACATGGGGAATATAGGCGGCATGGGGGAGATGGAACATGGGCACCCGCCGGGGAATATGGAGCATAATCCTCCACCGGGAAATATGGAGCACAATTCTCCGCCGGTGGACATGCCGCAAGGTGAACCGCCAGAACCACCGAATCAATCATTCGGCCGATAATAAAACCGCCCCGACAATTCTTCCGTCCGGATGGCATTTACGAAGGCGGCTTCGTCCGCCTTCTTTACGGCGCTTATCACTTCCCTGCTCTCTTCCTTAGATACTACGGAATATACAACCTTCCGCTTCTCATGCTCGTAAGAGCCTTCACCGCTTAAGATGGTAGCGCCATGCATACTTACCGTATTAATTGCCTTACATACCATATCAGCCTTATTCGTCACAATGAACAGCGTCTGCTTCTGGTATCTTTTATACATCATATGCAGAACCTGCGTGGACACATACTGATAAATAATCGAGTACAGCGCTTTATCCAGACCGAACAGCATTCCCGCAATCATAATGATCAAAACATTAAATGCAAGAATAAAGTTCCATGCATCTACACCCTTTTTTTCTGACAAATAGATAGAGATAAAATCCGTCCCGCCCGTAGTCGCATTCATCGACAGGCACAGACTGATTGCAAAGCCGCTGATAATTCCGCCAAATATACTAATCAGCAAAATATCATAAGTCACTGCAATATCCGGTATGATATCTGTCAGAATACTTGTCACCAGAATGGAAAGGCAGGAATACAATGTAAATTTTTTTCCAATAAAATGAAATCCGATATAAACCGGCACTGCATTCAACAATAAATTCACCGGCGTATATGGGATAGCGATATTAAAAAACATTTTGAAGATACTCTGTATCAGTATGGTCAATCCGGTAGCGCCGCCCGGATACAGCCCGCCTGCATGAACAAACGTCTTGATATTAACCGCCATAATCGCAGACGCAAGACAGATTACGATAATTCTTTTTGCGTCCTTTTTCAGTTCAAATGTCATAGCCCCATCCTCCGTTTATCACATCATTTATAATACCAGATATGTCAATCGGCTAAACGGCGATATGCCTCTCCCAATACGAAGGCACACCGCCGCTGCTACTGTCAGTCTGAAAATACATACTGCAAATCCATTAAACTGACCTTTTATCTATTTATTTGTTCGCCATCTCACAAAGTTCATCAAGCATCTTTGGAAGGTCGCTCGCCATATTCTCATCCGTAAACTGACATGTTCCGACCTTCTTATGTCCGCCGCCGCCATATTTTAACATCAGACTCCCGACATTCACATCGCTTGTCTTATTTAAAATACTGTAGCCCACCGCCGCAGAACAGCCCAAGCCGCCTTTGCCGTTGACAATCCATGCCGAAATATTCTGTTCCGGATACATGCTATAAATCATGAAACGGTTTCCCGTGTAAATAACCTCAACACCGCGCAAATCCGTAATAATCACATTCCCCCGCACCTCGGTATGCGCCGTAACCATCTCCTTAAACTTCTCTGTCTGCTCGTTATATACCTCGATACGTTCCTTGACATCCGGCAAATCAAGAATTTCATCTGTTGACATCGTACGGCAGGCATCAATGAGCTTCTCCATAAGCTGGTAATTGGAAATCGTAAAATTGCGGAAACGACCAAGTCCCGTTCTGGGATCCATCAGATAGCCGACAAGAATCCAACCCGTAGGATTCTGAATCTCGTCAATCGTAAGATTGCCAGAATCCACCTTGTCAACTGCTTCCATCATGTCATCAAACTGCGGGAATCTTTCCCGACCGCCGTAATACTCATAAATGATTCTGGCACAGGAAGGCGTAATGCGACTCTCTCCCTTATACTTACCTTCCAACTGCAATCTCTCATGCTCACTGGAATGATGGTCAAACCACAGCCCGCAGCCCTCTACATAAGGGACATTGGCAAGACAGTCATCTTCCGTAATTTCAACTAATCCATCCTGTAAATCCTTGGGATGCGCAAATTTCCAATGGTCAATAATTCCAGCCTCTTTCAATAACGCCCCACATGCAAGTCCATCAAAATCCGAACGTGTTACTAACCTCATAATAACCCTCCATCTCAAACAAATTAGATATCAGGACATATATGTATCCAATGCCTGTCCAAAATATAGTTAAATTATATTATAGACAATTTTTATTCTTTTTTCAATATGAGCAGAAAAATTCTATCATCCTACCTCCTAAGCTTCCTCGCCCACCTTCTTATCGTAAAGGGAATAAAGGCACATCCGAACAACACCGGAACCGTAACAAGCAGATAAGGCGACCAGATAATCCTCCCGAAAAGATGGAACACATTCGTCCGAAAAATATCCGTCGAACCTCCGGCGAGCGGCAAAAGATCCATCACCTGCTGTACGGACATGGGCATGTACTGTCCAATTGCCGAAGGCAGATAGGCAACCGCCAGTCCGCTGACTAAGGCAATAAAATTATTCTTAGCCACCGCAGAGAAAAACATGACAAGCGCTGCAAGACCTACCGCGCCAAACAGAACATAAGCATACTCATAAATTTCCGCCTGCAGCATGTTCATCGGCGCGACCGCAATCAGTTTAATATACTGTATCGGCATATCCCATCCTTCTATCCCTAAGAAAAAGAGCTGTCCCGCTATAGCGCCTGCCGCAGTCACAAAGAAAAGTTCCAGCGTAAAAGCAATCCCACTGAGAACTTTCGCACAGGCAATCTCTTTCCATCCGTACTTTGTCGTCAGCATAAGCGTCCCCGTACCGTTGTGCCATTCTCCCGAAAAAACCGTGGAAAGCGCAATGATTAGAAACACCGCCATAACCATTCCAAACTCCCCCAGCATATCGGTAAGAAGCAGCGCCCAGCCCTCAACCCAATGATATGAAAAAGGTTCCTCTACCCGGTCATTCATCCCCAGCAAATATTCTTTTTCCTTGTCAGTATAATCCATCCCATTCAGAAATTCCTCTACTCTCTGCCGGCGCCTCTCATAAAAATCTGTCAGCTTGGCAGGATTCACATAGTACTCTATCAGAATCGGATAGGGCTGCAAATTATCCTGAAGCTCCGGATATAATATCCCAAGCCAAGTAGATATTTTAGTGCGATCCGTCCTTCGCATCTGTGCGTTGTACTGCGCCGCCTTTTCCGTGTCACCCGCGCTGCGGGCTTCCTCTGCCGCCGCAGATATCCTCTGCACATCTCTCACCATCTCCTGCAGTGTTTCATCCGTCATCGCTCCTTCCCACTGGCGGGAATATTCTTTCATTTTCCTGATATTTTCATATCCATCGAAGCCATTTCCAAATCCTGCATAATTAGCTCTATGGCTCCCAAAGGTAAACCACTGATAAGTCAGAAAGCTTCCAAATACCACGATATAGAGAACGCATAGAAAAAAACAGATGCGGACGCTTTTCTTTTTCCATAATTTCTTATGCTCCTGCCAAAATAATTCTCTTATCATCTCAAGAACCTCCCTTCCAAGTTCTCTTCCTTCATCGGGAAATGATATAAGTACAAATCCTCCAGCGCCGCACGGCACGAAACCGCCTGCGGCGACGGTTTTTCATCCGCCACGATACGAAGCACCACCCGTTCACCCTCATGCCGGAGGTTGGATATGGTTGCCTTTTTCTCCCACTTGTGCACTTCTTTAGGTGCGATTTCCAGTTCCCACACTTTGCCCTCCGCCTGTTCCACCAATTCCGATACCGTTCCCTGTGTGACGAAGCCGCCCTTTTTCATAACAAAAACATGGTCTGCTATGGCTTCGATATCTGAGACGATATGCGTGGAAAGAAGAACAATCTTATCCCCTGCATAATCTGCTAACAGATTCCGAAACCGCACTCTTTCCTTCGGATCAAGCCCTGCCGTCGGCTCGTCAAGGATAAGGATTTTCGGATGATTGAGCAATGCCTGTGCAATGCCAAGTCTCTGCTTCATTCCACCCGAAAAGGTCTTAATCTTCTTGGAGGCAACATGCTTTAACCCTGTCACCTCCAACAGTTCCTCGCTGCGGTTCACCGCCTTCTTTCGCGGAATGCCTTTGAGCACCGACATATATCGTAAAAATTCCATCGCCGTATAGTCTGGATAATAGCCAAATTCCTGCGGCAGATACCCCAGAATATTTCTGTAGTCCGCACCCATATCAATCACATTATGCCCGTCAAAAAATACTTCGCCCGAAGTCGCCTCCAGAACCGAACAAATCATGCGCATCAAAGTCGTTTTCCCTGCGCCGTTCTCTCCCAGAAGTCCGTAGACTCCCGGACTTAGGTTTGCGCTGACGCAGTCTACCGCAATCTTTGTCCCATAATGTTTCGTTAAACGGTCAATTAACAGCTCCATACATTTTTCCTTCCTTCCGTATCTGAATGATAAATACAACCTCTCTAATAAAAAAAGCAGCGAAAACAACGAATCCCGCCAGCCATATTCCCGTTGCCGACGTCTCATACAGCCACGGAAACGCTTTTGCCGACATCCCCCATGTGGCACAGGATATAAATGACAGCGACGTGTATGCCGTCAGATTCCCACGTCTGCATGTACGCAGACTGCGCAACAGCCAGACCATACACACCAAGAAAGGGACGATGCTATACAAAATCATCTGCACAAGCTGCGCTGTATCTCCCGACACAGATATTTTTAACCAGAGTATTATGGTCATGCACAATAGCTGCGACGCACCTGCCAATATTAATTTCGCCAGTACAATCTCCGCACCGGAAGCTCTGGTTGCCGCTTCCATCTCGCACATTCCATACACCCTACTCCGATATAAAACCAGAAAAAACGCCAGTCCAAATAACGGCATAATCATCGGAAGCACCGCCGGAAACTGCTTAAACAAAATGATTCCAAGGCAGCTTGCCACTAACACCGCCATCTGTAACCCGAAAATGGATAACCCTTCCAAACGGAAGATATCCGAAAGATACATCCAGAATCCTGTTCTTTCCTCATACTCGGATTCCTGCCTGTGCATTTGTGCAATACACAGCCCTATTGTCTCCTGCATTTTCTCCTTCCGGGTATTTACCGGTACAGACATTACATTGCTTAAATACTCTTCAATTTCTCCATAATCTGCTTTCTTGCCATTCCGGCTGCCTGCATGTTGTTCCGCCATACCGTTCCCTCGTTTATATGCCTGTTCTCTCATCGCCTCCGCCCCTTTCTCATGATTTCCAGCGCACACCTTACTCTGCTCTGAGCCGTTCTCAAGCTGCAATCCATAATCTTGGCAATCTCCTTAAAGCTTAACTGTTCACTGAATCTTAAGATAACTGCTTCCCTCTGTTCCGGCGACAACCGCCGCATCAGTCTCTCCAGTTCATCCCTGTCTTCTAACTCGGAAAATGCCGGACAAGCTTCGACCGGCTCCTCTTCCAATGCCCGCCAAGTCATTTTCCTGCTTTCATCAATACAAACATGATTGGCAATGGTATACAGCCATGACTTAAATTTGTCTCTTTTGCGATAATCGCCAAGATTCTTAAAAACCCGCAGAAACGTTTCCTGCGTCAAATCCTCCGCCGCGGCGTGATTCGTACAGTGCAGACGACAGTATCTTAAAATTGCAGAATAGTAGCGCGTAATCAATTGTTCTGCACTCTGTTCGTCCCCGTCTCTAATCCCTTCAATCAGCTCGTCGTCCGTCATTGCCGCTCCTTTCCTCGCCGCGCCCATCCGACATGTATCAGGCATAACATGATGCATGATTGGCTTTCTGTTTATTATAACGACTTGGATGTGTGAAATGATCAAAAAAATTTCCCATGCTTAATTCATAAAAAACCAAGCATGGGAAAACATGTTGTCAGACTGGACATGCAAAATATAATGCATCATGATTGTAAAAATTCCTGCAGAGCCACTACTCTCTTAAACAGTGCCTTTTCCTCCAGCATATTACGGAATTTTTCTTCATCCTCCAAAGCATACACCCTTATTTCATCCATATATTCATTATAGTCACAGATATAGACCGTCACCGTAGAAATATCATGCCCTACGGTTGCCAATTCATATGCATTGGTGCTTCCCGAAGCCAGCTTCTTGCCATCCTTATCCAATACTACCGCAAAGGTCAGACAATCCGCCGGTTCCGTTGTGTGCAGCGTCAATTCAACCGGGGAAACTTCTATCGTTTCAATCCCAATTCCCTGCGCATTCACTTCATGAATTTGTATCGTCTGCATACCTGTCCTGCTTTTCGCAATCTTACAAGGCGGGATTTCCCAATTCCCGCGCACTCTATATTGATTCCCATTTTCTGCGTCTGTCTCTTCCCGGCAGTATCCTCGTAAAGATTCTATCGTAATTTGCGCCATAAATTCTTCCGGCACTTCAAAACGACTATAATATAAATCCCATGTTTCTTCTGTAACAGTCGGAAGCTCTTCGCCTTTTTCCTCAGCTTCACGGCATAGCGCTTCATATTTACTGTCATCTATATTAATCTCATCATAGTCTACACGCATAATCCCTGCAAATGTATGCGCATCCTCTAATCTGCCCTCTATATTCCTAGCGCCGCTTACTTTTGTATCACGGAAAGAATACTGTTCGCTCGTTATTGCCTGTATGAGCTGATAACCTTTATCACCCATGACGGCAAAGGACGGAAACGCCTCCTCACTCTCTATGCAGATACCAAGGAAGACCGCTTGATTCGACGCATAATATTCCGTTACTGTCACGGTGATTCCGTTATCGTAATCCCTATACAAGAAATCCTGTTCATTCTCCGCCTGTTCAGAAACCGCCGCCCCTTGCTCGCTCTCTCCCGAAGTATCACGGCTCATATCCGGGTCGCTGCCAACAAGAACATATGACGTTTCATTCATATTCTGATACGTGCCGGTGTCATTGTCATATAATCTCGTCGTTTCATCTTCCGATATTCTCCCAAATGAAAAAATATCCTGCACCTTCGCAAAAACATTTCCCAAGATCGGTATATTTTCAGCCATCGAAGGATTCGCCGCGCAGATTCCCAGCGATACGAAAAGTACTGCTGCCACGCTGCCCAAGCCATATACCATTCTTCTCCATACTGTACCTTTCCTAACTGACGCCGGCTTTTTCTGTTTGATAGCAGTTAACGTCTCCTCAATCCTTGTATCTATCACTTCGTTGTGTATAGTTGTCATACTCATAATCATACTTATATTTTCATCCGAATACTTATCTTTCATCACTTTTTCCATACCTCTTTCTTTCACCAGCCTCATCCAAATCTATTCCCTGCATCCGTGAGTGCATCTTTTTTCTGTTATCCCTCTTTTTCCAGCTGCTTTCGCAACTGTATCTTCCCTCTGCGTATTCTACTTTTCACGGTATTTTCTTTTATATGCAGCATATCGGCAATCTCTGCCGTCGTGAACTGCTCGCCAAAATATAACTGAAAAATTACTCTGCTGTCCTCCGGCAGCGCTTTAAGCAACTCAAAAAACTCCAACTCCCTATGTGCCATCTCCACATTATCACTTCCTGTCAGAAAATCTTCTGCATACATATCAGCCCTGACTTCAAGTCCATAATGATTCTTGTTGTCCCGGTAGAGCTTCGTACAATTATTTATCAGAATCCTTACAAGCCATGTCTTAAAGTATTCCGATTTCTTCAACTGTCCAATATGCTCATAGGCGTCCAGAATCGTATCCTGTATCGCATCTGCAATATCGTTCTCATCTTTAAGCCACGCCACTGCAATCCGCTTAAGAGTCTCTTGATTGATTTTTATTAACTGAATAAACGCCTCCGCATCCCCTTTTTTTGCTGCCTTCACCAAATGTTCCATGCCCTCAGCCACACCTTTCTTCTGTCCGTACCATTGGTATTTTAACCTTTCTGATTTATTAGATAAATATTTCGTTTAAATAGTTGCCATAGAGCCAGTTTATTTTTCTCTTACCAAAAATTAAGCTCCGCTCAATTGCGGGATTCGATCCGCGAACTCGCGCACAAACGGAGTATGCTTTGACAGTAATAAGTAACAGGGAGATGAATCGCAACATCCATCTCCCCTCGCTTTCATATTTTCATTCAATTATCCAGCATTGACTTCACCCACGATGCAGCAGTTTTTTCTTAAACGCCCTGATTTTGGACATATGGCGGCTCGTATACAGAACGGAAACCAAAAGTATTCCGAAGGACAATCCCAGACAGAACGATGCAATGTCCTCCGTGATGCCGCTGTCAGCCATCCCCATGATATCCAGAACCATATAGATGACAAAGCTGATTACGCCCATCCAGCAAATAATATGCATTCTTTTCATCAGTCTCTGTTTCTCGTCATTACTGTAGTCTGCAACCTTTAATACGGTTTCTTCCAATTCCTTATTCATTCTCTCACCTTTCCTTTCTCCGTCTAACAGTTCTCTTAAGTCTACCTCATAGAAATCTGCCATCTCAATAAGAACATCCAGATCCGGCATATTTCTTCCTGTTTCCCATCGTGAAACCGTTCTGCCGGAAACTCCGAACTGTTCTGCCAGCTGTTCCTGCGTAAGTCCCTTTTTACTCCGAAGCTCTTTCAAAAAACTTCCTGTCTTTTTTAGGTCCATTTCCCTGTTCCTCCTTTACCGATAGGATAGCTTAACACCGCCGCAGTGAACACGACACAAAATGAGAAAATGTCGTATTTTATGACCAGACACACTATGTCTGGAAAAATATCAATACCTATATAATAAAAATAACATACCTTAAAACCAAACTCTACCCCTTCATCCCTTCGGACGGTACACAACAAATGTAACTGTTCCGTCCTCATTCAGTATAAATACATCTATAAATAAGCTTGACAGCCCTTCATCGCTATAACTGTAACCGCCAAAATTGCGTCCGGGCTTTCCTTCGGGAAATAAATCTTCCAGAATACCTATGCCGCTTCCTCCATCCCCTTCAAGTTCATAGGAATATTTCAAATAAGTATTTCCATCGTTTGATTTTTCGATGGTACAAGTCTGCCTCGTAGCTTCAATCGGCTCCGCATACTCATCGAGATTTTCCGCAGTCAGTCCGCCCATAAAATCATCTATTTCCATATCTATATCGTCTTTTTCTATCGGCGCATCCGGGGTGCTCCACTCCTTTCGCAGCTCATTCAGATACGCCTCCGCAGCTGCCGGGTCAGCTTTTGATACATCAACAGTAAGTTCAAATAATGCATTTACTCCCGCATAATTCTCATTGCGGCTCATTTCACCGGTACTTGCATCATAATTGTAAGCCGCTGAATCATAAAAGCTGCCTGAGCTTACCCCTACATAAATGCCCCTGTCCGCAAACATTTCAATATTGTCCATCTCCAATAACCGATACATAATACCATCCTTGACCAGTTCAGTATAGCCGCCTCCCATACTCATAATACTGTATTGATTCGGGTCAAGTCCATGAACATAATGGGATACATAAAAAGGCATATCCCCATAGTCATCGGAACTCGTATCAGGCATGGGGCTGCCGTCTGCATGTTCAATTGCCACTACTGTATAAATTTTGTCATTCTTTTCTATTTCGCCTGTATTTTCGTCCATCGGTATGAAATCACTTATACTTTTACCCGCAACACTTCCCAGCAGCGTAATCCGATAGCCGCCGCTTTCCTGTGTTTCATTTACCAAAATCGCATCATTACCCAAAAAAGCTTCTTGCAATGTACGGTTCTTTGTCTCCTCTGCCACTTGTGCGGGCGTCAAGTACTTGTACACCGCCAGCACCGTCCCCGAACACAACATTAGTACACATGCCGCCACAATTGCCGCAGCCGGAATCTTTCTACGAACATTCTTCTTTTTACCAGCCATAGTCTTTCTCTCCTTCACTTCCAGAAGAATCCTGTCATTTAACTCAGCATACGGATTATCCATCGGAGTCAGCGCTTTTTTTAATATGTTATCTATATCCTTTTTCATAGCAAGTCCTCCAATTTCTTTTTTAGGATTTTTTTCGCCCTGTGTATTCTGGTCTTAACCGTACCTTCCGGAATCTGCATTGCTGACGCAGCCTCCGCCGTCGAAAGTTCTTCCATATAGCAGAGCAAAACCGGTATTTTGTATTTGTCCGGTAATTGGGCAACCGCTTCTCTGACCATCAGACGTTCCTCGCGGGCAATCATCATCTCTTCGGTTTCCTGCCCCTGAGCGGCAATTTGTTCTACTGTCTCATCCGCAGTTACATTGATGCCCGTAATCTTTTGTCTTACTGACTGCTTCCTCTTAAAGTTGCGGTACAGATTAAGTGCAACACTCATCATGAAACTTTTCGGGTTCGATTTAATTATCACTTTCTCACCCAGCTCATACATTTTCAGAAATGTCTCCTGATATAAATCATCCGCCTCCTGCCGGCTATGTGTCACACAACAGCAAAACGAATACAAATCCTTACCGTATGCGTAAATATAATTTTCCAGTTCTTCCTGTCTCATCATAACCTCCGGTATTTCCGGCAGCCCTCATGATGACGCCGGATAATGGATATCCATGATACATATGTATCTTTCCGGAATTTGCTTCCTTCACTGATATAGGGTAATCATACCGCGCAAAGTTTCATCCGCACAGAATATTTTTTGCTTCGCATTCTTTCGCTCTTTGAAGGAATTTTCTATACAAAAATAAAAGAGCTCTTCCGACTACCCCATCGAAAGAACTCTTCTACATTTATCCCAACAATCTAATTCGCCAGCCCCATCACTTCATCTACCGGCAGTGCAAGCACAATCCCGTGTGCATCCGTCCCCAGACCACACACACTCGTGATTGCCGCCATCGTTTCATTCTTTTTATCTCTCGGAACAACAATCATGACGAAATCCTGCTCCTCCTGCATGGAAATGCCAAAGTGATGACTTACCTGCTCAGAACTGCGCCTGCGTCCTTTCATGACTGTACCGCCCTTTGCACCCGCATTTCTCGCCGCGTCCACTACATCATCGCTGTAACCGCTTGCCACAGAAACCCAGATTACCGCATACTCTGATTTCTCTTTCATCTCTTCCTCATCTCCTTTCAGCGCCTCCTTCATCTCATCCCGCGCCGCATCATTTAATATTTGCAAAACATGACTCTGACATCCGCTCACAGGAAGGGTAATCGCTATTCCACCGCCCCTGTGCCGGAAAGAAAGCTGTCTGTTCATCGTCTCAAATAACGGCTGCACCTGAGACTTGGGAATCAATGTACACGTTAGAAGCCTCGTCGTACCCCGCAGCCCAAAAATATCCATCATCTCCGAGGGTGCCGTACCTTTTCCCCTAAATTGGAAGCATAACGGCGCATTCATAGAATCAAGAACTTCCTCCAGTTTTTTCTGATCTTCTTCCCGCGTAATCGTAATGACCAGCCGCGGAATTATCTGCTGATTCTTTTGATTTGTCATATCTAGTCTTCCTCCAAATCAACTACGGTATCTTCCAAGTCAACAATGCTATCCTCTGAAACAGCAATCGTATCTTCTAAATCCACAATCGTATCATCCAAATCAACAATTGTGTCCTCAAAATCGACAATCGTGTCCTCAAAATCCACAACAGCATCTTCTGAAAGTTTCTTCTGCGGTTGATGAACTGCTTTTGTCCTGCGCTCATACACAAGCCCCATCACCTGTATTGCAATGAGCGGCGCAAGAGCGACCAATGCTACGATACCAAACGCATCCGTTACCACATTACCGCCCAATGCCGTACACGCTCCCATCGCAAGCGGCAGTAAAAA
The DNA here is from genome assembly GCA_947564735.1 of uncultured Lachnospiraceae bacterium. Classification (GTDB taxonomy): domain Bacteria; phylum Bacillota; class Clostridia; order Lachnospirales; family Lachnospiraceae; genus UBA3282. Next base: position 25,452 of record CANOEC010000001.1, read on the forward strand.
CGTAGATGTCATAGGTCCACTCGCTACACCGCCGGAGTCAAACGCAATACCAACAAAAACCGGCGGCACCAGTCTGCTCAAAATCAGCGCCAGCGCATATCCCGGAACAATCACCCAGTAAATACTGACACCCGTCAAAACACGTGTCATTGAAAGCGCAACCGCACATGCGACACCGATAGACATAGATGCATTCATCATTTTATAAGATACCATACCGCCCGTAATCTCTTCTACCTGTTCGTTCAGCACCCGGACAGCCGGCTCCGCCTTTACAATATAATATCCTATTATAATCCCGACGGGAACCAAAAGCCATTTAAAAACACTGTCCGCCAGTCCGCCGCCAAGCAGACTTCCCACCGGGGCAAACCCGATATTCACGCCGGTGAGAAACATAATGAGCCCGATAACAGTATACCCAAATCCGACCGCCATTCTCTGTACCTGACGTTTCCGATAACTTCGTGCAAAAATTTGAAATATAAGAAACACTCCGACCACGGGCAGAACACTGCGCAAAACTTCTCCCGCATAATCCGGCATTGATTTCGCAAACTCCTTCACCACATCCTGCGTAGTCACAAGCTGCGGAATTGTTACCGCCGTATAAACCGCCTCCGTCGGATGATAAAATATCCCCAGCAAAAGCACCATAAGAATCGGACCCACACTGCACAACGCAATCAGACCGAAACTGTCATTACTACCGTCTTTATCGCTTCGCGCTGCGGAAAGACCAACGCCCAGCGCCATGATAAAGGGAACTGTCATCGGACCGGTTGTCACACCGCCTGCGTCAAATGCAACCGCAATAAATTCTGACGGCGTGAAAAAGGAAAGTATAAACATAAATATGTATAATCCGGCAAGCAAAAGCGACAATCTTATCTTAAACAAAATACGAAGCAATGCGACTACCGTAAAGATTCCCACGCCTGCCGCGACCGTCCAAATCAACACCATATTAGGGATTGCCGCAACCTGATTCGCCAATACCTGCAAGTCCGGCTCCGAAATCGTAATAATCGCTCCCATTAGAAAACAAATAAGTGCCATCATCCAGACACTCTTAAACTTCACGAGCTTACCGCCCACACCCTGACCAAGCGGGGTCATAGCCATCTCCGCGCCCAGCTGGAAAAAACCCATTCCCACAATCAAAAGCACTGCGCCCGTTAAGAACAATACAAGTGTGCTGATTTCCATGGGCACTAAAGTAATACTCAGAATAAGTACAATCATGGTAATTGGCAGAACGCTTGAAAGGGATTCCCTGATTTTCTCTTTTAGCTTCTCATTCATCTAATCAATCATCCTCCCTCCCTTTAATAATGTATGTTAATATCATACTGTATATTATCTGGGATTGGAATCAAATACGCGTTAAGAATTTGCTAACATCCACGATTTGCTATTTAATAAAGGACAGGGAAATCTATTTTTCTCTGTCCTTTTCACTAATTCTTTATCAATTATGATCCCGAATACTGCGCCGTCTATTCGTCTTCCCCGATATCCTGAGATGCCGCTATCGCAGAAACAACCGAAGATACTACCGCTATCACAACGGGAATAATCACAACCACCAAGCCGCCTGCCAATAATAAAAACATACTCTACCTCCTATATACTGACACTTGTCATAATCTATTAATTGCAACGCTGTTGCCGCTTATCATTTCACAAAAAATCCTATCTGCTAATTAATATTTATTGTACACGCATTGAGCACGTATTGCAACTGGTTTGTTGGAGAAGCTGGTTTCTGTATTTTCAAAAGATAGAAATCCTAATTCGACATTTCAAAATATTTCTTCTTCGGGAAACACTTATTAACTTTTTCCTTAGCAATACCCTCACTATTTTCAGATATACTTTTTTGCATCATTTGACCTAACAGCAAACACTTTCAATAATTTATTCATAATTATTATTAACCTAAAATGTTCCTTTCTTTGCCAGCACATTAATCCATTGTTCATTTTTTCTGTTTTTACGAACATCCTGCGTCACAAAAATATCTTCTACCAAGAAACAATGATTAATCATAAGATTTTTTAATGCATTTTCCTCGTAATCATAAAATACTCTGTCCTTATCAATCCTCATGCCTTTTCCATGTTTAAAAGATGCATAAAGTATCCCTTCATCTTTCAAAGCATCCCAAAACCGATTCAGCACCTCATCCATTTCTGTATAAGATACATGCAAAAGAGATGCACATGCCCATATTCCGTCAAATTCCTGCCAAAACTGCAATTTCCCAAATTCTATGCATAGAACTTCCTGTTTTAATACCTTGCTGGCTTCTTCACATATTCTCTTTGAAGCATCCAATGCAGTCACTTGGTATCCGGCATCTAAAAAAGCTTTTGCATCCCTTCCACTGCCGCACCCTGCATCTAAGATATGAATGTTTGATTTATTACCCTGCTTTATCCCAATATGATTTTCTTGCGCCAAAAGATGCAGAAACTTGTCCCTGCAAAAACTCATATCTGCATCTTTCGTTGCCCGACAAAATTCTTCCGCATTTTTATCATAATAAGATATTGTCTGATTCATTATGTTCTTTCGCATCCTTATAAATCCAGTCCTTAAATCCGCAATTTCTTGCAGATTGATATACTGGCTGCAAAATTTCTTCTAATGCACCGGAAAAACTTATAAAATCCTGTCCTTTTTGATAAATTTTTCTTCTCACTGCACTATCGTTTAAATGCTCCTTTGCACACTTTTCAAATTCATCATGCAAAACATCATATTTCCACATCATTTCATAAGAAATAAATTCCAGCTTTGCCAGTTGGGGAAAATAAACATTCCAATCTGGTAAGTTGTTATTCTTACTGCTGTTAATGCTCCGCGTTGTCGGGTGCAGATTCCAAAATTCATCATGTGCCACATACGACCATGGTACAAAGTGATCAATTGAAATATCTTTCTCTGATAGCTGTACATGCCCATATATTTCATGAATCGGCTGTACTGCCAGTAGCATCTTCCAATATTTTTTCACTTTCTCTAGTTTCCGCTCTTGAGGAGGATATAATTTATCCGCAATTCCCGGGACGCTCGGATTACGTTTCTGTAGATATATAATAATATTATACTGTAGCCATCCTTTTAAGATTTCTTGATTTTTATGTATATATGCACGCCACTCTGGACTGAATCGTATTATAGTCTGCATACCGTTTAATGCTTCAAAATAATACATTAATCTGCGTTCTTGATTAATTTTAAAAATAAGTGCGCTCTCTGAAACATTCCATTCTTTGCCTTTCACCTTATCCATAAATGGAGCCTGAATACGATATGGAACATTTTTCGTCAGTATTCTTTTCCGCCGCATGACTTCTTTATCTGTGCAGTTTTTTAAATAATTGATGATATTTTCTTTCTTTTCTGAAGATTTCAATTGAGATATCTGCTTTAGATAAAGCACTAAATTTTCCAGCGTATCTCTTGGACCCAAATTCAAATGATATTCAATTACCATATACCATGCATCTGCAATCATTTCATCAACTAATTCTTCATAAGTCACACATTCTTTACCTTCCAGCACTTTAGAAATAATTGCCTGAAACCAAAAGAATTTATAGCACTCGCTTGTATTGTCAAATATCCGGCTTAAATATTGAACTTCCAGAGTGTCGGAGTATGGTAATTGCATATATTTCACCTTCTTACTTTTCCAAATTGTATATTATTTCAATCATTAATTCCACTTTCCATCATTCGCATTCCGCATCTTTTCTTTTATCGCTATGCCCATAATAAAACAGCGCATATTCCATACACACAATACCTTCTTCAAAAAATGTCTCTATCAGCTTTTTCTCAGATATTTCCATTCTATCAGCTATTCGATAATATCCATGCTAACCCTTGCAAGTTCTCCACTTTCACACACTTTTATAATTTTAAAAATAACAATTCGACAACAAATACAACTTTTTGTGTTCAAAAAGTTATATTTTTACATATATATTCATGAAAGTTGTTACCGAATCATGACCAACACGCTTTGAGATATCAACCCCCGCCTACTCTATCGACTTCAGCGACTCCGCCATATTAATCTTCTCCAGCTTAAAGAACATAATCCCATTCACAAACATCGCAAAGACAAACGTCAGCAACAAACTCAGCCCATAACCAAGCGGACTGATATACGTCCTAAAGGATATCATGTCAATATTAATGTTATACATGATAAACCAATGAAGCAGCTTTCCGAGCAGCAGCCCAACCACCGCGCCTAATCCCGTAAGCATCAGATTCTCGCGAAAAACATAATCCGCCGTCTCCTTCGCATAAAATCCCAACACCTTAATCGTAGCAATCTCACGAATCCGCTCCGTAATATTAATATTCGTCAGATTATAAAGCACGATAAACGCAAGAAAACCGGCACATAAAATAATCAGTGCAACAATATAGTCCATACTCTGCATCATCGTGGAAATCCTGTCCCTCATATCCTGAACGACAGAAACGGAAAGCACATTATCCATATCTGAAACAAACGCCGCTGCCGCATGAAGGTCCGTGCCTTCCACAACAAGCGCGTATGCACTTTTATACTCAGGCTCTGTTCCAATCTGCTCCCGGTAAGTTTCCTTGTTGAGATAGATATAATTATAGACAAAATTCTCACTCAACGCGGAAATCTTCACCCGGATATCGTTCATGTCATTATCCCTGAGCACTACCTCATCTCCGACCTTGATTCCCATATTCTCAGCAGCCTTTGCCGTAATGACCGCCTCCCCTTTCGCCGGGTAAAGAATGGTCTCACCCTGCTTCGTATGCAAATCAATAAAGTCCGTAATCTCCTCCACGTTTTCCGGAATGACCATATACATGGACTTTGTTTTTCCCTTAAAATCTATGTCCACGCTCTCCTCGAAGCGGTATGCGGTCTGCGCAAAAATGTCCGTTGTCTGTTCGGTCATGGCTTCCATATCAGATTCCGTCAGCGGTTCGTCAAACGTCAGCCCGATATCATATATTTGCACTTCATCATACTGCTGTTCCGCCACATTCGCCACCGAATCCTTGATGCCAAAACCAGCCACAAGAAGCGCCGTGCACCCGCTGATTCCCAGTATCATCATAAAAAACCTTTTCTTATACCGCACAAGATTTCTCACGGAAACTTTATGCAGAAATTTAAGTCTTTTCCAGATAAAAGTAATTTTTTCCAGAAAAATACGCTTTCCATTTTTGGGAGCCTTCGGTCGAATCAGATTAGCGGGTACACTGAAAAGCTCATAACGGCAGGAAAAAAATGCCGCTCCCACGGAACACAAAATCGCTGCAAGCACCGAAAATAAAGCGAGCCAGCCGTTGAAAAGATACGTAATCTCTCCCATATTATACATAATACGGTACCCTTCCCATATGGTCTTAGGGAACAGCCACGTGCCGCCGGCAAGTCCTGTCAGTGCACCCACAGTCGCAGCGCTTCCGGCATAAAACATAAATTTTGCCATAATAGCGGAATTGCTATAACCGAGCGCCTTCAAAACGCCTATCTGCGTCCGCTGTTCTTCCACCATTCTGTTCATGGTAGTCATACAGATTAACGCCGCAACCAGAAAGAAAAATACCGGAAATACATTAGAAACAGCTTCCACTATATTGGCGTCACTGTCAAAACATGCATACCCGATGTTCGTCTCTCTTGTCAGGACATACTCATCCGGCTCCTCAATATCCGCAAGCTCTTCGCGGGCATCGTCTATTTTCTTCTGGGCGTCCGCAATTTCTTCCTCAAATTCCGCCTTCGCCTCTTCATACTCCTCTCTGCCTTCCGCCAAGTCAGCCTTCGCCTCTTCCAGTTCTTCCTCTCCTTCAAGTAGTTCGGCTTCCTGCGCAGTCAGCTCGGCTTCTGCCGCCGCAATCTGTTGTCTGCCTGCCTCAATCTGCGCCCTGCCAGCCGCTATCTGTTCCATGATAGTCTGCGACTGCGCCGCATTGCCTGTCATCTGTGCCATTCCTGCCTGCGCCTGCGCCACATCGCCTGCCATCTGTGCCATAGCGCCATACTGTCCCGAAGCCATCGCTGCTGTCATTGCTGCTTCTGTCTCATTTAGCTGTGCTTCCTGTTCCTCCAAATCGCGCTTCTGTGCGCGCAGAGTATCCCACGCCTCCGCTATCTGCTCTTTTCCGTCTGCTATCTCCTGCTCGTGCTCCTCTATCTGCCTTTCGCCATCCAGAATATCCTGCCAAGCCTTATCAAGTTCTTCCTCCGCCTCCGCGCTTTTATCATCAAGCTCGGTCTGCGCATCGTCTATCTTCTCCTGTGCTTCATCAATTAACTCCTGATACCTGTCACGGACCACTTCTTCTGTCTTTTCCTCAATCCCATCCTGCACGACATCTATATACTCTTCGTATTCATCTGTATAGACATCATATTTTTCCTTAAGCGTAAGAAACACTTCCGTTAAATATTCACTGTCAAAAGATTCCTTCGGCACATACGCAAACGCAGCAATCCTGCCGTCACCGATAGAAGTCGTTCCGCGCTCAAAATTGATATAGTAGGGAGACTGTACAAGACCGACAACCTTGTACGTGCGGTTTTCAAACATATCCAGTGTATCCGCGTCATTGCTGTCTGTAACTGTAAAAACAGAACCAATCGTTTCCTCCGTATACTGTGCCGAGTCCAAAACACACTCATCTTCCGCCTGCGGCATCCGTCCTGCCGAAAGTATCACTTTATTAATTCTATCCGGCATGGCGTGTATCTTGTATACCACCTCGTTCCCCTCGTCGATTCTGCAAAGCGCATCAAGGGAAATCGTTCCTTCTATATCCGCAACCTCTTCTATTTGCGATAACTCTTCCACATCATCATCGGTAAACCCGATTGTAGAAAGCAGGCGGAAATCAAAAAAATTCTGCTCCCGTAAATAGGCATTCTCTGTGGCAATCATTGCCGGTTTCGTTATCTTTAACCCGGCAAAAAGCCCCACACCAAGCATAACAATTGAAAAAATCGCCAGATACCTTCCGAAACTTGCCTTGATTTCCCTAATTGTCGTTTTAATCATTCCACTGCTCATCCATCCGACTCCTTATGCATTCATACCGCATATATCCAGATATACCAAATATGATTTGTTGATTGCCCGATTACCATTCAATCTGCTCCACAGGAACAATATGCTCATTCATCTCCATCTTCTGAATCGTACCGCTCTTTACCGTAATGATTCTGTCCGCCATTGCAGTCAATGCCTGATTGTGGGTAATGACCACTACCGTCATTCCCTCCTTTCGGCATGTATCCTGCAAAAGCTTCAGCACTGCCTTACCCGTATTATAATCCAGCGCGCCGGTTGGCTCATCGCACAATAACAGCTTCGGATTCTTCGCAAGCGCTCTTGCAATCGCTACCCTCTGCTGCTCTCCACCGGAAAGCTGTGCCGGAAAATTTCCCGCCCGGTCTTTTAACCCCACCATTTCCAGAACCGTCATCGCATCCATCGGCTCTTTGCATATCTGCGCCGCCAATTCCACATTTTCAAGGGCAGTCAGATTCTGCACCAGATTGTAAAACTGAAAAACAAATCCGATATCATACCGTCTGTAGGTGGTCAGCTTCTTACTGTTGTAAGCAGAAATCTCTGCTCCGTCCAGCATGACCTGCCCGGAGGAAAGACTGTCCATACCTCCCAGAATATTCAAGATAGTTGTTTTACCTGCACCGGATGCCCCTACCACGACGCAGAACTCTCCCTTTTCAATCGTAAAATTCACATCTTTCAAGGCGTCTATATCCACCTCTCCCATGTGGTATGTTTTGCTGACGTTTTTAAATTCTACAAATGCGCTCATGATTCTTCTGACCCTTTCGTCTTGTCTATCGTCTCTACACTCACACAATTACCATAGTTTCGCTCATATAGATGCATTCCATAATGAATCCTTGGTTTCTTCGTTACAGTTCTTCTTAGGATTTTATCATATGTATCTGTCTGCTAAAACAGTGAAAAGCAAAATAATCATAAAATAATTTTTAAATTACGATAAACTTTCCTATAAAACAAGAAAATTGCTTCGCAATTATCTTGAGAAGAACCTTCGGTTCTTCCACTCTTTGAAGGAATTTCCTATATAATAAAAAACCCAGAAATGTTAAACCAACATCTCTGAGTCTTAATTCATCGGTAGATAAAACGGAGAAAGAGGGATTTGAACCCTCGCGCCGCGCAAGCGACCTACACCCTTAGCAGGGGCGCCTCTTCAGCCTCTTGAGTATTTCTCCACAGTCTGAACTACCTCTACCAATATGAAGTTCTGCGCCTTGTTACAACGCAAATGTTATTATACCTAAGCTATTTGCGTTTGTCAACGCTTTATATCGATTTTCCTTATTAATTCGTAACAGTTAATCACTTGGAGATTGAACTGTTACATCAATTCACTACAAATTAATAGATTTCCAATAGTAAAAACTTTTATCTCACGCGCGCTCGCCATTATTCGACACAATACTCCCGAATTGCTGTCTCATACAAATTGTTCCCCTCAGAATCAATCACCACAATCACAGGAAAATTTTTCACTTCCAACCTGCGAATCGCCTCCGTCCCAAGGTCTTCGTAAGCAACGAGCTCCGATTGCACAATCGACTTTGACAATAACGCGCCTGCCCCGCCGACAGCGGCAAAATAAACCGCTCCATTTCTGACAATTGCCTCTTTCACCGCATCTGTACGCTTCCCTTTACCTATCATGCCAATCAGTCCCATATCCAGCAGCGTCGGCGCATACTTATCCATCCGGCTGGCTGTGGTTGGACCCGCAGAACCAATCGGACGTCCTTCCCGCGCCGGAGATGGACCCATATAATAGATTACGTTGCCACACATTTCAAGGGGAAGCTGTTCTCCCCGCTCCAATGCCTCATACATCCTCTTATGCGCTGCATCCCGGGCAGTATAAATCGTTCCGCTGATATACACATAATCACCTGCCCGCAGTTTTTTCGCCTCTTCCTTGCTCATAGGCGCCTGTATATGTTGTTCCATACTAATCTCCATTCTCGCTTTACTACAATACCCTTACGGCATGTCTGTTCACATGACAACAAATATTGACTGCAACCGGCAGCCCGGCAATATGCGTCGGATATGTATTAATATTGACAGCCAGCGCCGTGGTCGAGCCTCCCAGACCGCCGGGACCAATTCCCGTCTTATTAATTTTCTGAAGCAGTTCTTCTTCCAGCTCTTTCACATAAGGAATATCGGAATGTTCATCCACCGCCCTTGTCAGCGCCTTCTTCGCCAGCAAAGCACACTTTTCAAAAGTGCCGCCCACCCCTACGCCTACCACCATCGGCGGACACGCATTCGGTCCGGCATCTTTTACCGCAGTCAGGATTGCATTCTTAACTCCTTCGATTCCGTCCGCAGGTTTTAACATGAACACACGGCTCATGTTTTCACTTCCAAACCCTTTGGGCGCCACCGTAATTTTTACTTGATTTCCTTCCACCAGTTCATAATGTATCACCGCCGGCGTATTATCTTTCGTGTTCTCCCGCAGTATCGGGTCTTTCACCACAGATTTTCTTAAGTATCCTTCCGTATACCCTTGTCTGACGCCCTCATTCACAGCCTCTTCCAAAGAACCGCCGACAAAATGCACTTCCTGCCCAATCTCCAGAAAAATGACAGCCATCCCGGTGTCCTGACAAATCGGTATCATATCCTCGCCTGCGATTTTAAGGTTCTCCTGAAGCTGACACAGAATCTGTCTGCCAAGCGGCGCTTTCTCCGTCTGCACCGCGCATTTCATCGCCTCATCCATATCTTTGGAGAGAAAATGATTTACCTCAATACACATCTGCTTAATATTTTGTGTAATATCTGCTACATCTATCGTCCGCATCTGCTTCTTCTATCCTTTCCGTCAATCTTTCAGCCTACAATCTCATTCTTAATCTCTTCCAGCTCCTCCTGCGTCACTTCCATCGGTTTCCAGCCAATCTTCTGACCGTCCGCCTGATATCTCGGAATCAGATGCAAATGAAAATGGAAGACCGTCTGACCTGCCAGATCGCCATTATTTTGTATAAGGTTAAATCCCTCGCACTTTAACCGTTCTGTCATCTTTGCCGCCATCTTCTTAGCAAGCTTCATCGTTTCTCCCGCAACTTCCTCCGGAAGTTCATACAGATTCGCATAGTGCCCCTTCGGCAAAATCAACGCATGCCCTTTCGTCGCAGGACCCAAATCCAGAATCACGCGAAAACGCTCGTCCTCATATAATGTTTTAGAAGGAATCTCTCCGTTTGCAATCTTACAAAAAATACAATTTGTGTCCATTTTTTCAATCTCTCCTTTGCTATCAATTTGCCATACATGGGGCTTTCTGTCCTATGATACCGCCTGTTTATATTCTATTGCATCCCCGCCGATCCTGCACCGAATATCAGAACCTGATCCAATGCCCTGAGCACTTTAAAATCACCTTTCATCTTCATGTCGCCCGCCATAAAAGAAGTCTGGAACGTATTTTTTCCTGTAATAATATTTTCAAGAATCTCTCTTGTCACGTGCATTTCTACATCCGCACGACTGCCTTCCCCATAGAAGCACTGCAGATTACCGCCGTTTACTTCTATCACCAGCGGCGTTTTTTTGCCCTCAATGATAATCTTGTAGCTGCCTGCCAGTCCAGGCTGCGGTCTGAAGTGCTCCTGAATGTCCTTAAGATATTCCGTAGTATCCTCTTTCTCATTGCTGCCCATCATGTCACGGAACATGCTCGCCAGTTCTTGAATATCCGCCTTCTGCCTTTGTACATAAGTGTCATCGGATACATATTGGGAAAGCTGCTCCGACTCCTGCGGTGTGAAGTTAATGTTTTTCGTAATGGCAACCTTCTGCTTCACTGCCTGATTGCTGGTCGGCAGGCAAGCCATCTTCTGATTGATCGTGCGGTATAAGTTTTCCGCCCGCTTCTCTATAATGCGTATATACTCTTCATTTTCTTCTAATATAGATGTATCCGCAATATACCCGCAGATTCCGTCGCACGGCAGACCGCCTAAGATTTCCCATGCCGTTACCAAATCTAACTTTCCCCCGCGTTCGCCATATGTGGTTGACATCACAACCGGGCACATATAAATCTGGCTGATTTTTTCTTTGTCTCCATACAGCCAGCAGGAATCTAAGAATTGCTGCATATATCCGCCTATGCCATACCATTCAACCGTCGTTGCCAGAATAATTCCATCGGCATCCTTCAAGCTTTGCGGCAAGGTGGGAATATTGTTTTTGACCTCATAGAGATGAAAACATTCCACCGTCACCCGCAGTTCCTCTAACACTTCCTTCATTTTATTTATGACAAAAAGCGACGGGTCATCCATCAGCCCTCTTCCACCATAATAAATGTTAATTTTCATTGACATCTCTATCCTTTCCCGTCCTAATGTGAGGGCGCAGCACCATAATGACCGCTGTCACCGCAAATCCCATAAGAACGCCTCCTATATGCGCCGCATTATTTATATTGCTTTCCGTAAAACCGCAATAGAGGGAAAATGTAATCACAAACGCAAGTCTCCCCAGCGTCACATGCTCCAGCTTGCCGTGATGAATGGCAAGCAGAAAAAGCAGCGCTCCCTCCACGCCAAAAACCGCACCGCTGGCTCCCACAGAGTTATAATACTCTCCCGACAGCAGTTCATATCCCATCGAAAAAATATCTCCCATAATTCCCGAAAGAAAATATATGATTACATAAGGAATATGCCCCACTTTTTTCTCTACAATCTCTCCGATGCAATATAAGACAATCATATTGCTGAAAAGATGATGTATATCCGAATGCAGAAACATGGAAGTAATCATCCGATAATAGGACTGGTCTTTTGTAATCTGCCGGATGCCAAAGGCACCTTTATTATATAACAACTCACCGGTAAATGTACATATCAGAAATACAACCACATTGACTGCCACCAGACAGATACTCACCCACGGCAGCCCTGCAATCCTCTCCCGGTTCCATTCCTTTTCCCCATACGCCTGCGTGCCGTAAGTTCTTTTTTCTTCCGTTGCCGCTCCCCCGGCATCCGCATCAGTTGGGAACCCTGTCAGATAATCTTCCAAAACCGTTCTTAGTCCATAGAAATCATTCACTTGATTTTCATGAATCATCAAGCGCCGCGTTTCACTGTCAATCATCCAGCAAAAAGGATCCGTAATGCATAACCTCTTTGACTTCTCCATATCCGAACTTAATATGAGAGACAGCATATGAATCTCTCTCTCGCCTCTGGCACGGAAAAATTCCTCAATCTTTTCTTTTACATGCGCGTACTGATCCACGGAAATATAAATATCCCGCCGGTAATCAATCACAAGTATGACAGTTATCCCCTGATTCTCCTTACGCCAGTAAAAAGTAAATTCCGGCAGATTTGACTGGGTTTTACAATATCCGTTCGCATAAAACAGACGCTCGATTTGCTCTGATGTCATGGTATACTCCAACTCTATTAAGGTCAAGTAACTACTACTTGAGGTTATCATTTTCCGTATGCCATGTCAAATCAATTGCCCCTAGTCCGTATCCCTTGACTATAGGCGAAAAAGTAATATAATGAAATCAGCAAATCACAGTTTATGGATTGGCGCAGGAGTTTGATGCATAAATGGATTATGGAAGGCAAAAATGGAGAACCAGAAGAGTGAAGTAAAAGAAATTTTTATGGAATTTGCGAGTGCTTTCGAGCACAAAATTGACAATACTTTTTGGATTCAATTACAATATGAAATCACATGCGAGAATGACATTGCCATCATTCAAGTAAAGGTTGAAAATGGCTGCGTACAAATATATGACGGAGAAATTATCGAACCAGAAAATATCTATGTGATGTCAATTGAGACACTTCGCAAATTATATCGCCATGAATTGACTCCGCTGACTGCGTTGGCAAATGAACCGAATGAATCGGGTGAAATGTGCTCTTTGATTGAACCTAAGTACAAAGATGAAGCGAAAAAAATATATCTGTCAAAAAAGAATGACGAAAAAGCGCTTGAATTTGCCAGCAGAGTTCATAAAATGGACGATTTCTTTAACAAAGACGACTTTTATATGGCAAAAGTGCAAACGGATTTTTGCCGCAGACTCCATCAGGTCAATGCGATTGGGTTGTATAATAATTTTGCAAAAGGCGCGTTACACGTTTATTTTTCCATAAAAGAAGGGGAAACCCTATCCGAACCGCCTATTGAATTTTCTGTTTATATTTTACAAGGAAAAGGAACCATCGTAACCGGGGACGACAGCATTCCTGTCTCAGAAAACGAATACTATCATATCTGTCCGAAACAACCGGTTCAGATAAAAAATGATTGCGCAGAAGATTTGAATCTTCTATATTTGGGCCAAATGTGAACTTTTTATAGTAAAGGAGCAAAAAAATGGCATACACATTTCAATCAGTACAAGACACAGAGAAATTAACGGGCACCAGCAATATTTGTAATATTATTAATGATTTTGTAGATTATGAGAAGAAATTTCCAATCGCTTATGGTAAAATAAAGGCACGGTTTGGTCAGCCCATCTATGAAACGGAAAATCTGGAAAACCTTTTTTCTTACTGTGTTCTGGCGACTTCAGAAGATGGAGAAGAAGTTTATTTAGATATCTACTGTGCAGGATCAGGGCTGGCAATTGGCGGTCATCAGAATGAGGCTGCTAAAAAAGCCGCCAATGCTTTGCTAGATTACATCCTGCAGGCAGAGCCTGTTGACTATGCGCATAAAGCCTACTATATGGATGGTCCGACAGTGCTTGAATTTGGAATCACTGACGGGGTTCCCTATTATCATGAAGCGGAACTGGAACTTTCTGAAAAAGAATTTCGTGACCTGTACGCTAAATTGTATGGTGTTTGATTCTCTAATTTATTTTACATTTGAAGGGTCAGATTATGATTGACAGTAAAAAGGCGAAAGAGATTTTGTTTAAATTAGGCGCAGATTTATGCGGAATCGCAAGCATAGACAGATTTGCGGAGGCACCAAAGGGCTATCACCCTTTAGATGTTATGCCAACATGCAAGTCTGTCATTTCTTTCGGATGCCGGTTCCCTGTCGGAGCATTAAGCTGTAATTCTCACATACCTTATACAAGGGTAAGAAATTCTATCACTTCAAAAATGGACGCAATGGCGCTTGATTTTTGCATTGAAATGGAAAAATATCAAGCTGCATGTGTTCCCATTCCGACCAATGAAAGCCAATGGGATGAAAACACAAAAAGATGGCGTTCCATTATTTCCCAGAAACATGCGGCACAAGCCGCAGGATTAGGAACCATCGGACGCCATTCTATATTGATAACGCCAGAATTTGGCAGTATGATCTGGCTGGGCTGCGTTTTATGTAATCAGGCGCTTGAACCCGATGAAATGAAGCAAAATCTCTGCAACAACTGTAATGCATGTGTTGAAATATGTCCTGTAAACGCTTTAGAACATACAGAAATAAAACAGCAGACATGCTGGGATTACGCTTTTGGAGACAATGAAGAAATTCAAGCTTGGATTATAAGCTGTCATAGATGCAGGGATATATGCCCTTATCATTTGGGCACGCAAAATTCATTCGTAAATATATCCTCTTAACATTCTTCTTGTCCCTGCATATGTGGATTGTTTCCGCAACCGCTTTTTTCGTTATTCCGTGCGGTTTTGCCATCTCGTTAAAATCTTTGCGGAAAATAATTTATCTATAACTATTAGCCTTCCTTAATATATCTATCATCTGAGCTGGCGTAACAATAAAATCTCTGATGGGATAATGCTTTTGGTTTCCCGTCACCAGATATGCATCATCATCCCTCTTTTCCATAACCACCTCATAAAATATCAAATCATCCATATCTACAAAAATTTCTCCCGATGCTTGTGGAAACACCTCGACACCATACTTGATAATAGAATCAATTAAAATCCGTATAATTTCATTATCAATCTTAAACTTACTGCGATGAAGAACCTCTTCGTATTCAGTCAATATATCCCTATGATACAAAGGAGTCAAATCTCCTCCCAATACAGCTTCTAAAACCCTAACCGTTGCTGCTTCCTGATTCTTCGTTATCAAAGCAGATATCAATACATTTGTATCGATTACTGCATATACCAAATGCATCACCTCTTCCTTTCAGCTCTTGCCGCAGCAATTTCTGCGTTGATTTCATCTAAAGACAACTCCTGTTCATTTTCCATCTGTTTCCTTGCCTCATAGAAAGCATTCAATGCATCAGCTCTTGTAATTGCTTGTTCTGGTAATGTTGCATCAAACGGAAGACCTTTTACTTGCTTACTCTTTTTCATAAACATACGAAATGCCGTCGGCAAATCCATTCCTAACTGTTCATAGATGTCTGCCACTTCCTGCTTCAATTTTTTATCTGCTCGAAATTGAATCAATACTTGTTCCGCCATAATTTTCTCTCCACATTCTAGTTTGTATTTGTTTTGCATGTGTTTGTATTTCTATTATATGCATAATTCATGACTTTATCAAGTATTCTTCTATTGTCTTCTTAATTATCTGAATATAATATGGGAGAAGTTGCATCTCATTTTACAATTTAGATTCCTAATTGTACGCAGCAATTCAGCCTTCTATGTTCGTCAATTCATTCCACAGCATCTGCTATGATATAGTTGTATGATGTAGTTATGCGAAGAATCGTTGGAAAACCCCAACACTTCCAACCCCTACCGATAACAATAATTCAGACTCCCAAAACGTATTTCGTCTCCCGGCTCGATTATCACAGTTTCCTGTGGCTGCATCCGAAGCCCGTTTTTATAGGTCCCGTTGGTAGAATTCATATCCGTCATTGTTACTCTATCCCCCTGCCTGTCAAATCTTGCATGGATTCGACTGACAGAATCATCCGGAAGTACATAATCGACACAGCCCGCCATTTTTCCTACCGTACATGGAAACTGCTTCAATTCTATATGCCTTTTATTCTTTCTATCTACCGCATACAGCTTAAACTCCTCTAATGCACTCTCATCAAAAAACACCGTATTTCCATAATCTTCCTCTTTCTGCATCGATGCTGACCGTGTATTGCCCGGCGCATAACTGCCATATCTGTCTGTCCCGTAACCGTTAGGCTTATAATCCGCCATATCGAGATTCATGTCACGGCTGATAATATGCTCCAATGGCACTCTTGCTTCATCTGCTAAATGTTCTCTAACTGGCACTTTCCCCGATTCTCCTTCCGGGTTGCCACTCCCATACGTCTTCTGTCCACTCCCGTTATCATAGTTTCGCTTCTTCCTTCCGCCTGCCATTCCTGCCAGACAAATGAGCGCACACACGCCCATAGCCGCTATGGCGCCATAAAGCGTCAGCTGCTCCTCCTGCGTCAGCTCATACATCTGACCTACAGCCACCGCACCCGCTATGCCAAACAGTGACAATAGCATAAATAACGGATAGAAAATACTCCTTTTTTCACGCCGTGCAGTACTTTCCTCTTTCACCGGAAACACTTCCGCATCGAAACAAAACCCTTGGTTTTCCTCCATCTGTTCGGGTGTTGCCTCCCATTGCAAATCCGCTTCCTTTTCCTGCATTTCTGAATCACAATTTCTCTGCCCTTTTTCCTCTTTATCGTCCAATATCTTGAGTGCATCCTCTATGCAGAAATGTTTTTCTTCCGCCATTTCATAAATCTGATACATATTCTCTGTCAGACGTTCGTCTTCCGTATCCACATGCTCTAACAAAAAATCCATCAACGGTCGGTAGAGATTTTCCCCATTCTCCCGATAATCCGGATAATAAAGTCCGACATACTTATGATTCGTCATATCATAATAAATATGTTCCGGCTGCAATACCAGCTTTGCTTCCTCCATAAAATATCCCGCCAGCTTCTCGCAGATTCCGCATAACTGTAACAAAACGTCCTTAACCTGCGCATAGGACATTTGCCTGCCCCGATAAAGACCCTCCAATGTCGTTCTCGAACTGATATCATAATAATAGTATGTAGCACCGTTGATATGCCGCACCGAACAACGAAGAATTTCTCCGATTTTGTCGGAAGTAAGAATTTTGTGCTGGTAACTGTTCATCATTTCTCTTTGTTCACATCGTAATATCATATAATTGTGGCGGTAATCCTTATAATATTTTGCCTCTAACATATTAATCCTCCATTTATCTGTTTCGGAGAATACCCATATTCTGGCATTCTCTTAATTTTGCTGCAGCATATTGCCCAGCCATCTGCTTTTACGTATTATATGCGTCGGATTGATAATTTGCGCTCTGGCACGCGTGCGAATCTTCCACCCGGACCTGCTGTACATTGTAAATGTCTCGTGAATCGGCACCTTTACCTGACACTCACCGGTCACGTCCGTAACATTTCCTCTCCTGTCCACGCTTCCCTGTACTTTTCCGGTCCCAAAATACTTCTTGCCAAACTGCTCCTGCATATGCGCACTGATATAAGGCACAATATTGTCCTCCTGCTTCTGGATACTGCCGCGAAAACAAACGGCATAGGCATCTTGAAAAAGTACGCACTTATCATAAGAGTAAAAGGACAAATAAATCAGAAAGACAAAAATGAAAACTGTCCATGTAATGATAAACGATGCTTCCACCGTCATATATCCTCCCTGTTTTTTTCTTATAAACATAGTGCTACCCCCGTTCCAAACAGCAGAAAGGGCACGAAAGGAATCCTGCAGTCTCTTGATATTCTCTGAATCGCTAACAGAATCAAAACAATCACCGATTCCGTAACCAGACCAATCAGCAGTATCAGAAAGCATCTCCACATTCCGACAAACAATCCAATCATGATAAGCGCCCATCCGTCACCATACCCCACTTTCTCCCGTGTCACAAAGCTGATGAGCCAGAACGCCGCTCCCGGAAGCACGGATAAAACAGCCATTAAAAAACCCTCCCCGTCAATTGTCCCTTGAAGCCGCAATATTCCTGCCATGATGATACCAAGCCATACAATTGCAACCGGAATTTCTCTTTTTATCCCGTCGATTACCGCACATATCCCCAGCAGGAGAAACAGCACTATCTCTATCCACATTTTGAACACCTTCCTCTCCCGCCGGTCTCTGACAACGGCACTGTATAAATCGTTCTCTTAAGCCTTGAACAATTAATCTGACTGTGATAACTGTTTCCGTATTTTGTAACGTAAACCTGCCCGACTCCTCTGTACCCGCCGCATATTTCACAGGAATAAAATTTTGCGCCGGATTGATTTCTCAACTCTCCTACCCTCCCCGCCGCCACCGACTCCACAGAGGGATTTAAATAAGTACAGTTTCGGTCTGTATGATATACCGTTCCGGTTTCGGTAATGTACACCATAGGATCCTCGTTTATCACATCACTGACAAACTGCGTAACGTCATACCCTGTCCATGCCCTGCCGTAATACCGCTGGGACATGGCAAACCCGTCAAATCCCATGATGCCGGCAAAGGGCTTGACACGATAAGAAACGATAATGTCAATCATATCATCCTGCTCCATGATAGAAGACCCGGCAAAAGAGACCCCGCCCGAACCACCAACAATACAGGACTGATTCAAATATTCTGTCCCCACATACTCCACAATCTGCCCTCTGGCATAAATACTGGTCAACGCCACATTTGCCAGACTGTCCGGCAAGGCATCGCCAACTGCACGGTCATATACATAACCGGCAAATGCCATTTTATTCCCCGTCTGGTGAAGCGCAGCGTTTATTCTGCTCTGTGTTCCGATCATGTTAACCGCAAACAATATATTGATGACCGCAAACAGGAAAAACGGGAGAACAAACGCCGCCTCCAGCGTCATAGAACCTTTTTTGTGCAAACTGGCTATTTTGCGTGAGCAGATAAAAGATGCCCTCTTTGCCGATTTGCAGATAGATAGAACCATTTGACCACCTTGAATGGTATCAAGATATGCCCGGAGAGAATGTGCTGTCGATTTGTTAGATTTATGCTGCTTTAACCGTAAAAAGGACATCTTTTATCACCTCCCTCAATAAAACCCATAGCTTCTAGTCATTTCATAGGTATATCCGAAACGACTGCACACTGATAAATCAGCCTGATATGTGTCAAAACATGCATCCATACAAAATCTGGAATTGCCGGGTGTCCTGCGTATATCCATTTCCATCACATCCATTGCGCGGAATGTCCGCGTATGTTTGTTTTCTAAAAAAAGCATTATCTGTAAGTAATCCTGATAACTGAGTCCCCTTCCTCCCTCGTCCTGTGTCAGACTGCCACGCACATTTTTAATGCTGTTTATTCCGGTTTTCCAGTCTGCAGCCGTTTTATAAATCGGCACCCTGCCGCCGGCAAGAAGTGTCTTCACATCCTGCAGGCTCTCCACGTACGCCCACGCAAATAAAATGGTGTATTTTACCGGTTCCGCCAATTCCGGGCACAGACACACTGCCGTCAACGCCAGCGCCATTGCTTCCGCCTCGGCAACCTTGGCGCTGTCCGTCAGTATATAGAGAACGTTTGCAGCTTCCCGCCATCTAAGCAGCTTCTTTGCCACATACTCAAGATTCTGCCAGTCCGTATCTTTTCCCGCCAACAGGTACTCTATCTGATACTTTAACAGCGATTTATCCAGCTCATGCCCGAAATACCCATATTTTTCAAACAGATATGCCTGAAATACCAGTTCGTTCGGCTCCCCCGAAATTGCCGCCGCCTCCGCACACATACCGGTTCCCTGCATCAGAGAACGGTGGGAAATATAATCATTTAGAGAAACCTTGACCGCCGATATCTGTGACGGGTCTTCCACTACCAGATTCAGTACGCCGCTGCTCCTTGTGGCATTTGCTATGTCCGCCGGGTTATCTAAAGGTACTTCTTCGTACACACCTTCTTCGACCTCCTGCACCGGCAGCCCGATTTCCTGAATCCGTGCTTCATGGCTTTGCCGCTCACCCTCGACATTTCTTGTCTCCAATCCGTAACGCTCCATTTCCGATACGCCAAATTCAATTTTCTCTAAAATGGCGCCCAGCGGATAGTCTGACATATAATCCGTGACCTGACGCTTGAGTACCCGTCCTCCCTCATCCGAAGCCACGGAATACTGTCCTATGCGCACATTACTGACCTCCATTGCAAGAAAATCCCTGACGCCTCCGTGTCCAGCTCCACTTCCCGCCTCGGAATGCAGATTCTTCTGCATGTAACGATACAGATGCGCTTCCGTATTGCCGATATCTGCATTGCTGCCGCCATAGGACATGTCCACAAACAACAAATCATACTGCTCCAGCAGTTCCCTATGATACTCTGCAAGAATTGAATTCATACCGATATCCGCCACGCACTCAAATTTCATCCGGATTGCACTGATTCGTGCCCCTTCTATTACCGTGAATACAAGGGACAGAATCAATGTGAGTGACAATGTAAGGAATACGGTTATGTATCCCTTCCTCATGACATTACCGTATTGCTGTCGGTGGTAATCTTTTCAAATACCTTTTCCACCAGCGAACGCAGCTGCGTCTTAAAGATAATGACCAATCCGATTAAGACTACGATAATCAATATGATTTCCACCGTTCCCATGCCTTCCTCTTCCCGCCAGAACTCACGCAGACCTTTCAATCTGCCAACTTTCTTTTTTTCTCTGTTATCTGTTCTCTCATTTTTCACTTTGCGCATCATATTCACCTTTTTGTCCTTTCCGTTTTGTTTTTTGCTTTTTTAATCAGTTTTCTTTCCATCCTCTTTGTTACCACCTTCGTCCGCTGTCTGCGGCTTCGGCTACCGTGTTTTCACGAAAAATCCTATACACCCTGCAGAATATACGCAGACGCCTATACCATAAAAGAAAAATATGCCGGAATCATGATGATTACCATGACAATACATAGCATCATCATCATCGGAAGCAGCAGTTTCGTGCCCGCTTCCTCTCCTAATTTTTTTGCCATGTTTTTTCTCTCTGCAAAGGCGTTATCCGCCTCCTGCCGCAGTACACACAGCAAATCATTGCTTCCCTTCTTGATATTCTGCGACAATAATGTGCTCAGCTTCATGTATGCCTGCACCTGACAGCGTCTGCCAAAATGGTCATACGCCTCCTTTTCAGACCTGCCGCTTTGAAGTTCATAGCAGGTAATTAATATCTCTTCATACACATATCTCCTCCTTTCTTTCTGCTGTTTCTTATAGTCTTCTCCCATCTTGACAAAGGCATTTCGTATCGTCATGCCCGCGCCCATATAGAGCAGCAGCTTATTGACAATCTCTGGATAATCCAATAGCAGCTCCTTTCTTCTCTGTTCCAACTGCCTGTCAATTTCCCTGCCTCTTCCCCAGTACATCATTCCCGCTGCCAGCAGAACCAGCAGCATCAGATATCCACTGCCATCCTCTATGATTTCCCGCCATACAATCGGTGAAGCCTCCATACTGTCCGGCAATACCATCACTTCACTGCTTCCGGTACGCTCCGCTTCCCTATGCAGCAGTTCCTCTATTGTGTTACGAACCTGCTCCTTATGCGTATACACAACCGGATTCACCTGCACATGAAGCTGATGCTCCCACACCCATTGTTCATACCGGAAATGCGCCGTCAGCGTCACTACCACACCTTCCTGCAAATCCGCATTATCTATGGTTCCATCCGTATTGACAAGCGTATACTGGCTGCTATCCCATGATATTTCAAAGGGGTATCCGTCCATCTTTGTCACGAGATCCAATTTGTATCTCACATCCTCCAGCCTGTCATTCTGTCCGCAGATTACTTCCGGAAGATACGCCGACGCTTCTTCATATAATGACTCCGCCTCCTCCTTCGTGTACTTGCGTTCCTCCACGATATACTGAAATACTTCTTCCTCCTCTCCTTCTATTTGTGCCGCCAGCCCGACCGGTATCGCTCCGTCTCCATGTGAATTTCTCCGGATATATCTGCCTTCCGTTAAAAGCGAACCGGCATGTGCACTGCACCACGTCCCAAGACATACCAGCAATCCGGCAAATATCACGGCAAGCACTGCCGTATACTGTGACAGATAATATTCTTTCACTTGCATATCTGCGGCGGCTGAAGGCTGCAGGGTTTTTAATTTTCCCGCTAACTGCCGTTCCTGTGTCTTCTTTTTCCAATTTCGTCCTCCGGCAGACTTCTGATGCAGGATACCGTACCGCCTGCGCAGGATATAGGCTGCCGCCTTACGAAATGGATTTTTCCCCTCCTCCTTTCTTGACAGGATAAAAAGAACCAGATAGATTCCAAGCGCCGCTATGTATCCGTAGATCATTTACCTTACATTCCTCCTCTCTCCTCTTCAATTTCAACACATGAATCTCCACAGCTTCATCTTCACACTTCAATCTCCACAATCCGTTTTGACATCAGATACGCCGCCGCATAGAATCCGAGACAGACTGTCATGATAATGACGCCGGCAATATTGTGATACAGCACGTCAAAAAAACCTTTGGATGTACTGCTCACATAAAAGATAATCAGAAACGGCACCATGTTCATAATCCTCTGCTCCATTTTTTTTGCGCTTATCATCAACTGTATTTCCTTATCCGTCTCTGTTTTCTGCTCTATCACTGCCGCCGTCTTTTGCAGAATTTCCGTCATGTTTCCCCCGCTTCTTTTGGCGATAAAGAAAACGTCTGCAAACTGCACAATATCCGGCAGACCGCTCCGTATACCGAGACTGTAGATAAGCTTCTCCAATACCACATTGTTATCCAGACCTGCAATGATATAGCGTATTTCCTTACATATGATTCCCTCCGCCCCATAAAGCATCTCCATGTCCTTATAGGATTCCCGAATCGCATTTTCAATGGAATATCCGGCTTTCTGGTTCGCCGCCACCGCAAGAATCATATCCTTGAACTGTATGCCCAGCTCCTGCCTTTTTCTCTTTGCAAGGTCTTTCCTCTTTTCCTTTATAAAAAGAAACAACAACGGTATCAGACACAGACATGCAATCCACGACCGGTAAAAGAAATACCCGATTAGAAGAATCAGTAACAGCCCCTCCAAACAATACAGGATTTTCCCTTTTGCCCGAAAATGATACTGGCTATAGTCCGGCTGACCGCAATTTTTCGACATAGGTAAGCTCCCCCTCCTTCCGTAATGTTCCGACGACTTTACCCTGCATTTCTTTCTCCGTCTCCACAAACCTGTACAACGGTTTTAACTGAATATCCCCCTCTTCATACCCTAAGATTTCCACAATTTCAAGGACCTTTCTGGAACCGTCCCGCAACCGTCCTAAATGGATAATAATGTCAATTCCTGAAGCAATCTGCTGCTTAATTGCCGGAAGCGGGATTTCCATTCCCATTAATATCATATTTTCCAGACGGTTTAACATATCCTTGGAGCTGTTGGCATGTCCGGTTGACATCGAACCGTCGTGCCCGGTATTTAAGCACTGCATCATGTCAAAGGCTTCTCCGCCTCTGACCTCACCGACAATGATACGATCCGGTCTCATGCGCAGCGACGTCTTAATCAAATCCCTAATGGTAATCTCCCGACATTCCTCCACATTGGCATTTCGCGTTTCCATGCGCACTAAATTGGGAATCCCAAGAATCTGTAACTCCGCGCTGTCCTCTATCGTGATAATGCGCTCCTCTTTCGGAATGTAATAAGATAACGCATTTAAAAACGTGGTCTTCCCGGAGCCTGTCCCTCCGCTGATAAAGATATTATATTTTGCCCGCACCAGCCGGCTTAGCCATTCGCATACCTGTTCCGTAACTGAACCGTAGGATATCAAATCATCCATCATAATCGGCTTGTCCGGAAACCGGCGGATTGTTACAATCGGACCGTTTAACGCAACCGGATTCAGCACCACATTGACACGCGCACCGTTCCTTAATCTCGCGTCAACAATGGGGGACGCTTCGTTGACCACTCTGTTGCAGTCCGCCACTATCTGTTGAATCACGTTATGCAGCTTTTCCGTGCTTTCAAAGGATAGTGGGCTTCGACACAGTTTCCCGTCCTTCTCAATAAAAATAGTGTCCGGTCCGTTGATCATAATTTCTGTGATATGTGTATCATCAACCAGCTCCTGCAACACATCCAGCTTGCGGACCGCATAAAACAGTTCCTTGCGCAGCTGTCTGCGCTCCCTAATTGTCAACGGCAGTTCCTTGCTTTCTTTAATCAGCATCTCGTCGATTAAATCCTGTATTTCCTCATCCGTACTCTCTGTAGAATAATCAATGCTTTCCGCCAGCTTCTCTTTCAGCCGTCTCGTATACTCCTCTCTACTCTCCATACAAATCCTTTCTCACAATCGCCCTGACATATCCCGCCATTTCTCCGTGGGTCATTAAATCCATATCCGCCGGCAGTTCTTTAAATACCGGGAACTTGCACTTCACGGTCTTATCCGCAATTTCTTCCAGCTCATAAAATTTCAGAATCTGTTCGTATTGATTCATTTTGGCTGCGGCAAAGCGGTCGTCCTTGGTAATGGTATATATTTTGTTACAGTTTTGCAGAAGGTCAAACAACCCTTCCATACTGTCATCCAAATCAAGAATGATGTATTCGTAATGACCGACTGCAGCAATATTCCGGCATAATTCCAGCCACTGTGTTCCCGTAATCTCTTCCTTCTTTGCACGATACCGCGTCGGCGGTACATAATCCAGCCCGTTCATATTCTGTATGACAGAGGGCAGCCGCAAAAATAATTTATCCTTGGCACACCGGAAGTAATACATTAAGTCCGTCATATCCATAGAAAACTCTTTCTGAAGCATCTGACTGAATCCCGAATAGTTCTCAAAATTGAAATAGAGCGTCTTATGCTCTTTCGCCAATATCTGTCCCATCGTAAGTGCAAAAGATGTCTGCAGGCATCTCTTGATCGGTGAATATATCCCAATCAGCTTTGCGCCCGTATCCTGCACGTTCACTTCCTGCCGCCAATCGGATATATCCGCGATTGCCTCATACAACCATGCTATAATCTTCTCCGGGCTCTGAAACTTGCTGACATAACCCGAATCCGCACGCACGTCTTTTTTCTGCCTGTCCATAGCATTCTGCCTATCTGCGTCTTCTTTCTGCCGACTCACAACATTCTGCCCAACTGCACCTTCTCTCTGCCTGACTGCGCCTTCCTCCTGCAAAACAAACATCTTCACAACCTGTTGTCTGATAGATTCCTCCTGCAGCATTTTTAACGCGTTCTCAGCGATAAGCAAAATTTCCACTTTCTCCTCCTGCACAAATTTCTGTAACTCCTCTACTCTTGTAAACAAATGTAATGCATACGGTAATCTGATTTTTTCCAGCATATACTCCGACAACCTAAGTGCATATGCCTCTTCCGTATCACAAATTGCAAAAATTTTCTGTCTCAAATGATTCCTCCTATCCGCAGCGCCGCACTCAACAAAACCGGCACTGTAAAATGTATCTTATTGCTACGATATAACCGATAATCCTCTATCATATGTTCTCCGTATATCTTCCACTGCCGTGTACAGAATATTTCCGTGACATAAGAGAAAAAATAGCCTATTCTTTCCCTGCCGTTATGTTCTGTCAATATTTTCATGACTGAAAATACCGCACCGATTACAAATGCCACGACGAAAATTGCCATAAAATCTTCTATCTTCACAAAGCTTCCAATCATAACAAATACTTTGATATCTCCGGCGCCCAAGGCGCCAATTTTAAACAGGGGATACATCAGTACAAATGCAAGAAGCATAGACGCGGCAGACTGTAATAGTTCCGAGCGAACCAATAAGTTCCCGGACATTCCGATGATAGTGCCAATGACAATCAATCCGTTCGGAATACGGTCTGTCCTCAGATCTGTAAGCGCCGCCAGACACAGCAGCAGAAGCAACAGAAATTGATAATAAAATAACCCTATAAAACCACCTCCATATAAATTAATTAATTTGATTCAATGAAATACAAGGGATGATTCTCCCGATGCCGTAACGGCAATAGAGTGGAGCATGATATCCGGATGTACTTGCTCCGTATAGAATTCTTGAATTGTATTTCAACCTGCGTCCCCCACAGGGAACGCATCCAGCTTTCCTTCGTTTCTTTCGTATCGGCTGGTGTGAATTGAATTATAAACATATTCCTATCTCTTGTCCAGACCTATTTTGCAAAAAAATACTTTTTGTGAAAAACCTACAATATTTTGAAAAAATGTATCCCATAAAGTACTGCAATCCCCGGAAATCCAAGGATTCCAGATGTCAAAATCGTAAGCGGATTAATCCCTACCGCGATGGAAATCTGGCGTGCCGCCAAGAAATAATTCAGACAATAAATGCCTATCGTACCCATTACTGCCCGCAAAATAAAATTGACCAGCCACTCCACTTTTCTCCCCAGCGCACCGATAATCAGCACAATGACACACACTCCCAAAATTGCCAGTACTCCGTTTGCATTTACCATTTTTTTCCTCTCCTGCGGTCTTGTCTGCTAATAACATATGTCCTGTATGTTGAAAATATTCTATGAATATTTATCCAAATTTTACCTATACTTTAACTAAGAGCAAGAAAGGCAGGACATACCATGAAAATATTTTTCCGTCAGAATGCAAGCAACCCAACACAGGCAGAGATTATCGTAGATTGTCACAAAATGACGATTCGCGAGGAGCTCGCCCAGACCAGATATGCCTTGGAAATTGCATATTCAAATTTTGATAATGTGACTGATCCGGATTTGATTGACTGTTACATTTATGAGGTGAATGCTGTCCTCAAGCGTTACCGTTATCTATTAGAACAGGCAGCAAAAATGAATCTGCTGCCCGAAGAAAAACCTACCGTATGAATGTGGACGGTGACTCCGTCCTTCCTCTCATATACTTTTGTAAAATAAACTTTTTCATTGAGTTCTACACATACTCCAAACGGGTCATTCACGTCTATTACACTTGGTTCTTTCGTGCCCTCTTCTGAAATGTCTGTGGAAAAATAACAAGACTTCCCCTCTGTCGCCATTTTATATCAAAAGTATAGATTTTCCCACAATACCTAAGACTATATAATCTCACCCATTTTTTAATTATTGACAAATGTTTTATACCTCCGTATAATCAATTATACAATTGTATAATAGGAGGCACTGATAAATGAAAAAGATTATGAAAAAATTAGGGGAAGCTGAATTGGAAATCATGCTGGTGATTTGGAAAGCAGACATCCCTGTTACTTCCAGTTTTATCTTAAAAGAATTACAGGAACGGAGAAAGTGGCAGCTTTCCACTCTTATGACTTCATTATCACGTTTAGTTAACAAAGGATTTATCAGTTGTGACCGTGCCACTGGAAACAATTTGTATTCATCAATCATTTCAGAGAATGATTTTAAGGCAAAGGAAAGCAAAAATTTTTTGGAGAAACTATATAATAATTCCATACAGAATATGGTTGCTACCCTTTATAGCAATAACTATCCATATAAGATACTTCCATTTTATTGCATACCTTTTATTTAGGAATGGTGCGAAAATGAGCAGAAAAATGATAACGTATTTATTTTTAAATGTAGTTGCTATTTCCATATCAACAAGCCTTATTATAATTTTTCTGCTCATTTTCGCACCATTCCTAAATAAAAGGTATGCAATAAAATGGAAGTATCTTATATGGATAGTTATTGCTATGCGCTTGATTATACCGTTTAATATGGACATTCCGTTTCCACAGATAATAATTGATATTCCGGCAGAGATTACGATTCCCATTAACACATATAATGAAAATGACACTTCAACAGTGTCATCGATAGAACAAGAACCAATAGAGATCCATCATGAAAATACTATGAAAGCGCCGTCTCAAACAGCGTTAAAACCTTCAAAATTTACTTTGCTGGACATTATCGCCTGTCTATGGCTAACGGGCTGCCTGCTATTCCTGTAGTTTTGCCGACATGTGATTACAGTGAGGAAGAACTATTCTTTGTTTTGAAACATGAATTGATACACATAAAACGACATGATATTTATTTTAAGTTGCTTTTTGTGATTGCAAATGCTTTACATTGGTTTAATCCTTTCGTTTACATTATGCAAAGAGAAGCAGTCGTTGACATGGAATTATCCTGTGACGAAAAAGTAATCCAGCAAACCGCTTATGCTGTCCGAAAAGCATATACAGAAACCTTGCTTTCTACTTTTAGCAAACAGCATAAGAAAGGAACTTTTTTAACAACACAATTTTACGGAGATAAAAAAATTATGAAAAAAAGGTTCAAAAATATATTAACCAAGTCACCAAAGAAAAACGGCTTATTGATTTGTATATGTGCTATTTGTATTACCTTGATTTCGGGAATGCTAATCGGGTGTTCTGCACTAAAAAATGATTCATCAAAAGAATCAGGGCAGATAGATAATGATTCTTCAGAAGAACCGATGCAGACGGACTTAGACCCTATAAATCCCGGTTTAGAAGATAATAATTATAAATCCATACTTTTGGGTAAGAGCAATTTTATATGTGCTGATTTGGCAAATAAAAGCCTAAATATCAGTGAAATAGGGCAGGCTGTTACAGATGATGATAGCGTTGCAGTAAGTGCTACAAAATTTGCAATGATAGATATTGATGGTGACGGAGAAGATGAAACCATTCTTTGGCTCCAAATAAATGGTATTTCTAATTATGGTTTTGAGATACTGCATTATCAGAATGGGGAAATACTTGGATATACATTGCAGTATAGGGCATTTATGAATCTAAAAACAGATGGTACCTTTCTGTTTTCGAGTGGTGCTGCTGATTCCGGAATAGGAAAAATAAATTTTTCCGAGACTGGATATCACATAAACAGTCAGGCTTATAGTCAATCCGGATTTGACTCAAACAATGAATTGATTGTACAGTATTTTGTAAACAATGAATCTTGTTCAGAAGATGAATTTAATGATGTTATAAATGGTCAAGAGCAAAAAGCGGATGTGGAGTGGTATGACTTGTCCGAAAACAACATAAATGCAGTTTTATAATAGTTAATTTTATACGCAACGAGGGTACTTGTCGGGAAAATAGTCTTGCCTGTATCCAATGACACGGAAGAAAAAGGCTGCGGAAGCCAGACAGACACCACATTCCCCTTTCCGCATCCACTTTCTTCCGCCCTGTTTCTAATGTTGCTCATCTTCTGACACCAGCAAAACGTTCTTGCGCAATCTACTTTTTATACACAAAATCCTCTGTTGGAAGAAGGGTCACTGATATTTTCAGTCAGCGTCGTTCTGCCGTAAGTAAGTCCGGCATAAACTGTTTGTGTATTGCCCATGACCGGACCCGACATATCCTGATTTTCTATCTCCTGATATGCCGCGCGAAGTTTATCAATCACCATACGCACATGCTCCAGATTTTCTTTGTCGTAATGTGAAGACGCTTTGACAAGTTCTCTGTTTACATACAGATAAAGCTGCTGCAGATTATGCGCCAGTTCATACTCAAAATTCAAAGAACTTGTCAGTTCATCGATACATCCGCGAATTTTGCGGATAACACCCTTATACTCAATTCTGTCATCGGCGTCAAGCGCTGCCTCCGCCTCGTCTATATAGAGCAGCGTCATTTCATACAGAATGGTAATCAACTGCGTTTTATTTGCCTGCGATATCCGCAGCGTGTAAGCCTGCTTCAATTCCTTCGTCATATTCCACTCCCTCTGTTTCTATGAAAATGTTCTATCACTGAAGAAGCTGCAGAACCTGAGAAGGTCTCTCGTTTGCCTGTGCGAGCATGGAAGTCGCCGCCTGAGAGATTACCTGCTCCGTCGTGTATGCAGTCATCTCTTCTGCAACATCTGCATCCATGATACGTGAATAAGCAGCCGTCATATTTTCATTTGTAATATCCAGATTGCTGACCGTATGCTCTAAGCGGTTCTGGTAAGCGCCAAGTCTGCTGCGGGCATCCGACACATACATAATCGCACCCTTAATCTCTTCGATTGCATCTGTGCTGCTCTCTTCCGTAGTGACCTCCGTCTTCTCGATACCGAGTCTGTCCAGAGATATCGTAGGGATTCTGATTTCCAACTGCTGTCCTTCGTTCGCGCCGGTCTGCATATCCATCGAACCGATTCCTGTAATATCAAGAATCAAATCGTTGCCGCCTGTTACGTCCTGTGACGCAGCGCCGGCTGCCGGCGGTGTGATTGCAAGCGTCATCTTAAAGTCCTGCGGTCCCGTAATCGTTATCTTATCCTGCCCAACCTCCGTAATCGCTGCACCTACAGGAAATTCAGTACCAAGCTGTATCGCTGGAGGCGTCAAAGTCGGGTCTGTCATCTTCTCTTTGTCAATCTTTCCATCCGCATCGTAATATACCGTCAGACTGTTAATCGTATATTTCTTCGCCAATACCTCGTCGCTATAATAATCCACCTTCGCCGCCTGACTGTTTGTATAGCCTCTTAAGTCGAAGCTTCCATCTAAGAGCGGCTGTCCGTTAAACTCTGTATCCCTTGCAATCCTTGCCACTTCTTCTTTTAACTGCTTCAGCTCCTGATTCAGCGTCTGGCGGTCAGTGGAGGTGAGCGTTCCTGTCGCGCCTTTGACTGCCAGTTCGTTCATTCTCTGCAGCATATCATGTACCTCTGTCAATGCTCCGTCCGCCGTCTCAATGACAGAAATACCTCTGTTGGAATTTTGTGTCGCAACCTCCACACCTGCAATCTGGGCATTCATCCGCCGTCCGATTGCATATCCTGACGGATTATCCTTAGATGCCGTAACCTTTAAGCCGGAAGACAATTTCTTAAGAGAATGGGACAATCTTTTATCTGATGCGTTAAGTGCGTTGTTCGCGTGCATAGCCGCTGAGTTATAACTGATTTTCATATGGGTTCCTCCTGTTATCGTTACCGTTTTCTATTTCGTAATCGCTGTGATAAATGCCTTTGCTATCCGGTATAGGTCAGCCGTCTGTACCGCCGCTCCTGCATCCTGCATTTCTTCTGACTCAAATGCATTCAAATCAAGTTCATCGCTGTGGATGATTCCTATCTTTTCAAGTTCCATCTCCTTGTGCTCCAGACCACTGAACGCATCCCGAAGACCAGCCTGTAAATTGCCGCTTTCTTCCTGAAGCGCTGCCGTTCCCTCGGATGTAGAGCAGGCAATGTAACCCGATACTTTATGATTTCTTATCGTAAACTGCGCCGCCACGTTACCGTATCTCTCTGTACTAAGCGTTGCTTTCACCTTACCGCCGTCGTCTTTTGCATGTAAAATTTTCAGATGAATCGCCGTCGTCTCACCATGGATTTCGACTGGTATCTGATAATTTTCTTCCTTGGCAAGATTGCCGGCAAGCGTAAGCTGTTTACGACAGCTTTGAATTGCTTTCAAATCAATATATGTGATATCCGTATCATACTGCGCTTCTTCCAAAACCTCTTCAAAGGCTTCCCGCATCTCTTCATATGCCGCCTGCGCAGAATCCTTATCCGTGAATGCCTCCTGCAGATGCGCGGCTGCATGTTCCGCTTTCGCTTCTTTATCGGCTGCGGTGTACTCTTTTAATTTTTTGAATAAAGCCCCGCGGCTGTTCATCAGCATATTTGCCGCCGCCAGATTATTGACTGTCACCGGCTGTTTATGGTGCAGCAGTTCTTCGATTACCGTATCGTCCACCTCGCAGGACTGCCGGTATTCCTGCAGCTGCTCTTCCTGATAATCCTTCTCCATGGAAGCATCCTGCTTTGCCATACGGTCCGCGATATCGCCTACAATGTCTCGGTAGTATTTGCGGAATCCTGTTTCAATCTGCGCTGTGATGGACATTCCCTTCTTCACCGCATCTATTCCGGCAAAAGCGTCGTCTACCATGATATCCATTCCGCCCCTCTTGCTGCTGCGAACTGCGCTGAGCATATTCTTAAATGAAAACTCTGCGCCCATGTTCAGAAGCGCGCCTACTGCGGCATCGTCCGTTTTCTCAAACTGTCTGAGCATTCGGTATATCCCGATGTAAGCTGTCCTCTCTTCCTCAGTAATCGCCTTGTTCTTATCCAGCTTATATAGGAATTTACTGTATTTTTCCGCTTCCTGCTCTTTACCGTAAGGTATGGAATCCAAATATTCATTTAATTCCGGTATGGTCATCTCAAGCGGATTCTTGCCGTCGCGAATCGTCTGCAAGACAGCTGCCGGCGTCATTTTATCAATAACGCGGTGGAGTTCCATCGCCGAAGCCCGTACCGACATCACATTTTCACGTGACAATTCCATCTTATTATAACTGAGGATTCTCACTGCACGACGATTTTCTTCGTCAGGCTCCATATCCATGTCTTCCAGAATACTGTCCACATTGCGGAATGCCTTTGTCATGGAATCGCCCAAATCGCTGTTTGCCATTGTCATCCATGACTCATATTTTTCTCCGGCATGCTCATATCTGCTCCGTAATGCACTGCCTTCAATGTGCACCTGATTTAAAGTAAAATCTTCGTCCGTTACTTTAAACCTGCCGGCAACGTCAATCGGCATATAAGGTATCTCAGCCGTCTTCGTCCGGGTCTCCGTATAGAGCGCCGCTTTCTGCGCCGCCTTATCAATATCTGGCTCGCCGAACAAAAGCTCCCTCTGCTGCGCTTCCATCTGCTTCAACGTATCTACAAGCCGCTCTAAATCAGTGGTGTCAATCGAATAACCGCTCTCCAGCAGCTTCCGGTTGACCTCTATCGTCATCATCAGCCGGACTTCTTCCAACTGCCGTCTCGCCGTAATGACCTCCGGATTTTCAGAAGTTCCCGCATAATCCGCAATGCTTTCCCTCTCTGTCCCATAGCCGGGAGCTGCATTTTTCTCCGCTTCCCCGCTATTTTGAACCTTATTGTTATCCGGCTGTTCGGACTGCCCCGGAAGCTCTTCTTTCGCCGCTTCCAGATTCACCAAGTTAAGCTTTTTCTCTTCTCTTACAGCCTGTTCTACCGCCTCGTCCGGTATGCGGGCAAAGCGTTCCACATACTCTGCCGCTTTCTCCATGCTGCTTCTGTCGTCCGCAAGATTGGCTTCTCCCGCCTTTTTCCCGTCAGCTATTGCAGAGGCAATCGCCGTAAGAACCTTTTTCTCATCCTGTGGAAAGGTCAGCTGTCCAAGCTGGTTTAAAACCCGCGCCGCATCCGGTGTCAGAGGAACGCCTTTCTCTATCAGCCACTTTGCATTCTCCATAGTCTCTTCATTTACTTCCAGCCCGGCTTCTTCCAATACCTTTTCCATCTGGGGACGTAACTGCTGCCAGTTATAGTCTTCCGCCTTCTTGGCATAATAGCCGGGACCGTCTGCATAGTAACCCCTGCCCTGCCTGCTCCCGTCCATCGTGGAACTGTAATCCGCCAGATACAGATTATCAATGGTAGGCTCCCTATGGTTTTCCACCATATATTTCATGGCGCCTTCCGTCATATCCTGAAGTTCCATCGCCTTATCATAGGCTTTCTTAACTTCCTGCACATTCTCCTTTGTCAAAGGGATATCATGCTTCGCAAACTGATTTGCTAATTCTTTGGCAAATACTTCACTTCCGGTAATCTCCTTTAAAGTATCCATATCAAGCTGGTCCGTGTAACCGATGACCTGCGTGCCGCCTTTTATCAGCTGCGCTTTGATTGTATCAACAATGGTGACTACTTCTTCTACGTCCATGTCGCCGACCTGATATCCGTCCTTAACCATCCGGCTAAAATCTTCCTCAGACATAGTATTAGACATAACTGTCATATAGTCTCTCTGCGCAGCAACGTCAATCTGCCCCGCTTCCTGCATAACGTCTTCTGCGGTCCTTCCCTGACCCTTGTAAGCTGTGTTATCCATAACTGTTCCAGAAATGTCTAATGCGAATGCACCCGTCCGGTTTACTTTCTCCTCACGGGTGTCCCTGTATGTAGTTGTCGCCACCTTGTCTACATTTTGATTTGCGCTGTTATTATCAAATGTTATCTTCA
This sequence comes from uncultured Lachnospiraceae bacterium, assembly GCA_947564735.1. Taxonomy (GTDB): domain Bacteria; phylum Bacillota; class Clostridia; order Lachnospirales; family Lachnospiraceae; genus UBA3282. The sequence goes on from CANOEC010000001.1 coordinate 59,558, forward strand.
TACAAACACTCCATGTAGTAGGGTAGTAGGTTTCCGTTTTTCCTTTTATGGTAAGAAAAAAGGGGAAACGTATTTACATTCACCCTTTATTTCGGCATAGCTTATTGAATTCTTAACCCCCTCCGCCCAAAACAGCCGGGCTGTACATACTTCGTTGTATGCTTCCGTATTCTTATTGTAAAAGCTGCAGCATGGACTGGGTACTTTGGTTCGCCTGCGAGAGCATGGAAGTTCCCGCCTGCGCCAGAATATTGTTAACCGAATATTCCAGCATCTCTTCCGCCACATCCGTATCCCGGATTAATGACTCCGCCGACTGCGTATTCTCTGTGATGTTGTCCAGATTATTTCTTGTATGCTCCAGACGATTCTGCACCGCCCCATATTCCGAGCGCATGGTAGACACACACAGGATTGCCCGTTTGTATTTGTCTATCGCCTTCCCTGCACTCTCCGCAGAGTCCACTTTCACATCGGCGACACCCAGATCATTTGCCGACAACTTAAATGAACTGAAATAGATATGCTGTCCTGCTTCCGCACCCGCCTGCACGAACAGACTGCCGGACCGCTGTACCGTGCCGCGCTTGGAGTCTGAGGAACTTCCCCACTTTTTCTCGGCGTCGGCATTCGTATTTCCGTCTCTGTCTACTCCGTTTGTCGTGGTGGCGCCGCCGCCGGTATATGTATTCTTGCCGCCCAGATTATTCACAAAATGATCGCTCTGGTCTACATTCAGGATAAAATAATTGTTCTTCGTTCCTCCCTGTAAAAGAGACGCCTTCGTCCCCGACAGACCATTGGGAGATACAATGGAACCCGTTCCGGCGCCGACTGCCGTAACCAAGTCCTTGGCAAACCCTACCGCGTCTTTGGAAAAACTATCCTCAAAATCCGCCAAGTCTTCATATTTCCCGTTTGTCCGCCTTGAAATCGCCTGTCCGAGAGAGTAGCCATCCTCAATATCTTTCAGAATACTATCCAGTCCTCTTGCAATCGTATCCGCCGTAACCGCACCGCCTCCGCCTGCCGCATAGCCCAGATACATACTTGCTATATATCCCTGCGCATATGCATTATAGGAATCCGATGTATCTGTCACCCGTGACAGCCATTTGCTAATCGCAGCATCACCTTTTGGCATGACATTATATATCAAGTCCCCACAATAATTCATGGCGCCGCCGACTGCCTGCGCAGTCCCCTCCACAAACCACGAAGGGAATGAATCTGCACCGTAAACTCCCAACATACCATTTGTTACGGCATCAAACATAACAGCATGTGTCATTTCATGGGCAATTGTCGTGGCAAGGTCATCAGACATCGCAATATTTCCACCGTTTTCTTTCAGATATTTCATATTGACGCCCAGCTGGAAAGAAACACCATTAGAAGATACATACGCCAGTGTCGAATCGTTCTTATAGTACATATTCAGGCTAATCTGCAATCCAGACACAGTAGGTACTGCGGAATTCGGAAGCTTTGATACGATATCACCGAGCAGGGTCGGCATATAAGTGTCCCTGATTTTCTCTGCAAAGTCTGCAAGCCCCGCCTGTGTAAACACCAAGCCTGCCCCATTTGCCTGCGCGATTGCATCCTTAAAATTCTGCATCTCATAAGACATATAGTCCGCATCCAGAAAGATAATATCAGAGAAATCATCCGATATGCGGCGGGGACTTCTGGACGAGAAAGATGCATTGGAAGAATCAAACACATCCATTTCGTTAAACTGTGTATCTCTCGCGATTCTGTCTATTTCCTTATTAAGCTGCTCAATCTCTGCAAAAATCGCGTCCCTGTCTCCGGACATATTCGTATCATTCGCCGCTTTGACTGCCAGTTCATTTCCGCGTTGCAGAATATCATGTACCTCATGAAGCGCGCCTTCTGCACTCTGCACATATGAAATTCCATCCTGTACATTTAAGGAAGCCTGCGTCAGTCCCCTGACCTGTCTGCGCATCTTCTCTGATATGGAGAGTCCGGCTGCATTGTCCGCCGCACGGTTAATTTTATATCCCGAAGAAAGCTTTTCCGTATTTTTTGCCTGCTTGCCTACTACCAGATTCAGATTGCGATTCGCGTTTACCGCTGTTAAATTGTGTTTAATAATCATCTATCGTTCCTCCTGAACATCCCATGCTCCTCCATAAGCATATGCTATCGCTCATCCTTCTCTAATCCCACAATCCAATCTGTTTCCAGCTTAAATCACCAGTATGACAGATAGGACATATCATGTGATGCGCCTGTAACTCTATTTCCTGTAATTCCTCTCCGCACTGCGTACAGTGATTTCCAAGTATAATCCTGCTGCCATCCGTCAATTCCGCCTCTACCGTTAAAAGACAAAATATGTCATGACATTTGTCACAATAAAAAACTTTCTGCTGTGCATTAAAAAATCGCACTTTCTGCTGTTCACACAGCCTCTTCCATTCTTCCGCCTCAGCCTGCGGCAGACAGGAAGCTATGACCTCCGAATTATTGCTCATTAATCCTGCCCCTACCGACATCTCTTTCTTACAGCCGCAGGCATCGCAGGATATCAATATTCTTTGTCCCATAATCTCTCCTTTTCTGGCAAAAACCTAGTTAACTTTGCTCTATTGTAACAACTGCAGAATGGACCGGGTGCTCTGGTTCGCCTGCGTCAACATGCTTGTTCCTGCCTGCATCAGTATGTTGTTGATGGAATATTCCATCATCAAATCCGCTACATCCGCATCCCGGATTAGTGACTCACTCGCCTGCGTGTTCTCAATAATATTGTTATTATTATTGATGGTATGCTCCAGCCTGTTCTGCATCGCGCCGTAAGTACTTCTTTTTGCACTTAACAGTTTAATCGCTTCCTTGATGCGCCGGACTGCTTTCTCGGCATATTTTGGTCTGCTCAGCGTAATGGAATTGATTTTAATTGCACAGGAACCGATGCTTACACGGGGAATTTCTATATTATCCCCAGACTCTCCACTGACAAGGATGCTAAGCGGTTTGCGGGACTCCCTTCCGTTCTCATTATAAAAAATAATCTTTCTCGCGCTCCCGCCGACATCCGTTATGGTATGGGAGCCGATAACCTTGTGCACAATTTTCAGCACACCATTTTCTACGGATGCATTCAGAGGCGCCTTATTACCATTATCGTCTCCGTTCGCAAACCTGTCATTCAAAAGGTTGACAAAATCCTCTGTCGTATAGGAAATGCCTTCCGAAAATGTATACTGGTATGGTTTGGAATCCGCCGAAAGAGTCAGCACATTTTCACCGGGCGGGAACGTAATACCCTCTGTCAAATCTTTTGTTCCAGTAATATAGGTCGCCTGCGGTTCCGTGGTTGTTTTATAGAAGACAAAGCTTGCGGCGCTTCCCCGCACGCCGTCAAGGATGTATTCTCCATCATCAAGCTCTACACCCGGTTTTTTATGTACAAGAATCTGCAGGGCTGTCTTATCATTGGAATTCGCAACATTTGTTTCCCGCAAACCGATTCCAACTTCTATGATAAAGTCATTGAGTCCTTCTTCTTGAAACTTTTTCTGTATTTCATTCTGCAAAACAGTCGTAAGCTGACTCCCCGTGTAACTGCCTGCCGGAATTTTTATATCCATCGGAATTTCATAGTCACTCGCAATTGGCGACCTGCTCTTAAAAGCAAAATCAAAAGTTAGCATATCATTTGCATCGGCAACAATTTCAACAGGATCCCCCGTTAAATCTTTACGCCCGATGATAAATGCTTCCGTATAATCGGAATCCACATAACTCCCATTCTGCTTATAATTGGAAGCCACAACATCCTTTGTATCCTTTGACAGCAAAACTCCGTCATGGAAACTTCCTGACGCCCTCAAATCAGTACTGCCTGCAGAAAGCTGGATTTTATCCTCTATGATTGCAACCTCAACTTTATCTTTCAAGTCGGGATTTCCATTAATTGCACTTTGTATGGCATTCTTTAATGCATCTCTGGTTCCATAACTGCCGGATGCAATGTCCACCGAAACATCTTTGCCGCCGACATGTATAGTTAACACATTATTGTTGTTGTTAATCGTTGTATTTTCGGCGACCGGCATATAAGTTGTTAAAGTCGTTTTCCCTGCCTTGTAAATTGTAGGCTCCCTTTGCTCCACTCCGATAATATTTGCCCATGCAGAAGAAGTGGTGGTGTAATTCTGGAGATAGAGATAATAAGAATCAGAAAGCGGCGGCGATGTAAAAATCAAATTACCTCCGCTATATGACACCTTCATATTCCTTAACGTATCATTGCTGCCTGCTTTAAGTTTAGTGTTTATTTCATCAACTAATTCCTGCATACTGCCATAAGTTCTGGCTGTCAGTGCAATTGAGCCTGTACCGTTTACGCTTGAAGAAAATGCCAGTGTACAGCCATCCTTGCCAATCGTTATGGAACCTGACTGCTTATCAGCGGGAATCGACACCGTAAGTTGCGCACTTGTCTTTTTCGTGGCAGACGAACCCTGTATATATTCTATCTTTCCTACTGATGACGAATAGCTAAAACTCTTCACACGAGTGCCATCAAAAAGCTGTTTATAGGTATCATTCTTGATAGCCGGCTTAATTTCTTTAATATCATTATTCAGTGCTGCAATTTGAAGCTGGTTTGATGAGTTATTAAACTTGACTTTATCTTTTATGTCTGGATAATCTGTTGCTAATTTATTATTCAGCGCTGTAACCAGACTGCCAACTCCATTATAGGTTCCTCCTATACCGTTCAGAGTATATGTCTTTCCGTCCACATCAAATGCCAAAGAGGCATCGCCTGACAGAGTAATTTTACCAGTATGAGTTGTTAATCCGGTAATATGGGCATTCTGACCCGTTGTCCTAGACATAAGATAATTTGTAACCCGAAACAAAGAATCATATGCATTTGCATAAACAGAACCCGGACTCGTATCAAACTCCAAATGACTTTTACTGCCATATAATGTACTTGATAAAACTAATCTGTACGGATAATAGGTGCTGGGAACATTCTCTGCTTTGATATCCATGTTTGTAAATAATCCATTCAATACATCCTTTAGGCTTCTGGTTGTATAGTTTCCCGGCGGAATAGTTATTTCCGTATAGTCACTCGCCATATTCAGCTTAAAGCGTAAGACATTATTTACCCCGGACACAATATTAATAGGGGCTGTTCTTGGGTAATCAGAATAATTATAATAATATGCCTCGCCAGTAATTTTGGCATTCTCCCCTCTGGAATCGCCATACAGCACATTATCATAAAATACCGAAGAGTATATGGAAGTTGTCGGTTCATACTTGAACATATTACCTTTTAATCCATTGATATTTACGCCCTTTCCACCGGTAATCTGGATATAGGAATCTCCATATTCTTTAGCTGACACACCAACTGCATTAGGATGCTTTGCGAGTTCACCATTAATAAAATCTATCATCTTAGCTCGCGAATACTCTCCCGCTGGTATTGTCATTTTAATATATTCCGTGCCATTTGCACTTTCAATATAAAAACCCAGTTCATCATTATGTCCCTTATGGATTTTAAAAGGATCCTCTATCGAAAACACACTCGTCCCCAGCAAATCCCCCGACGAACTGCCGCCATACAAATCATAAATCAGATAGGCAAGAGAACCTTCCACCGACTGAATCTTCGTCGGAAGCCCCTCTGCACTCTCAAAGTTCAGATTACAATAGCCTTTATCCGTATATTCAAAGACAAATCCCGGATTCGGCGGCGTCATAGCCTCCAGAGCGTCGTCTATTTCATCTACCAGTTCCTGTGTTGTATACACGCCTGCCGGAACCGTAATCACATATTCATTCGGGACATAGCTGTTCGGCAGATTAATCTTTAATTCATTTGCCGCCGCAGGAACCGTATGAAGCTGGTTATCGTTCCATCTCCTGCTCCCTTCAATCTGGTAATAGGAAGGCTCATGCTCCTCAAATACTCTCTGTTCATTAAATTCCGTATGGCTGTTAATGCGGTCAATTTCTGTGCGAAGCTGGTCAAACTCCGCATTTAACGATGCACGGTCACTCTCTGTAAGGGTGCCGTTAAGCGCTTTAATTGACAACTCATTCATACGCTGTAAAATGGCATGACCTTCATCCATAGCGCCATCGGCGACCTGTACAAAAGCGACTCCATCCTCCGCATTGGCTGTGCCCTGCGTAAGTCCACGAATCTGCCTGCGCATCTTTTCTGAGATTGCAAGACCCGCCGCATCATCCGCCGCCCTGTTAATCTTATATCCGGAAGAAAGTTTTTCTGTTGTTTTTACATTTTTCCCGGTATTCATATTCAGCTGCCGGTTTGCATTCTGCGCCACCAGATTATGTTGTATGAATATCATAATCGCCCTCCCGTTCATTATGTTACTGACATCTATATCGGAAACCGCTTCTTGAATATTTAATATAGATTGTTTTTATTATACATGATACCTTCTTTTGTAACCAACAAAAAAAAAGCAAAAAAGGGGATAACGCCTATATTTAACGTTTATCCCCTTTCATGTCATATAGTTTACACAATAACAATATTTAATCAGAACACAAACACCGCAGCCGTATAGGGCGGCAAATCAAAGGATATATTGTAATTCTTATAATTGCATGTCCCCTTGACCGCATTAATTTCTGCCGGAATCTCATGTCCGTTGCCGCCGAAACGTTTCTCATCGCTGTTTAAAAGCAGCTTGTATTTCTTTTTCTTCGGCACACCTACCATATAATTCTCCCACATCATAGGCGTCATGTTGATTACGAACATAACATTGTTCTTACCCGTCTCGTCTTTTCTGAAGAAACTGTACACGCTGCGGTCGGAATCATCTGCATTCAACCACTCAAAGCCGCTCCAGTCATTGTCAATCGAATAGAGTGCAGGATACTTATGATAAAGATTCAAAAGCTCCTTTACATACTCGTGCATCCCCTTATTCTGCTCTTCACCGAGCAGATACCAGTCAAGCTCTCTCGCCTCGCTCCACTCTCTCTCCTGTCCGAAATCCTGTCCCATAAACAGCAGCTTCTTTCCGGAATGCCCGAACATATAAGTATATCCCAGACGCAGGTTTGCATATTTGTCTACCGGATATCCCGGCATTTTATTGACCATAGAGCATTTCAGATGTACCACTTCATCATGTGACAACGGCAGGATATAATTCTCACTATGGTTATAAGTCATGGCAAAAGTCATGGCATAATGATTGTTCTTACGGAAATAAGGGTCAAGCTTCATATACTCGCAAAAATCATGCATCCAGCCCATATTCCACTTAAAGCTGAAGCCAAGACCGTCGTCTTCCACTTTACCGGTCACCTTCGGCCACGCGGTAGACTCTTCCGCGATTGTCAAAAATCCGGGATATGTGCCCAGCACTACCGAATTGAGATGTTTGAAAAACTCTATCGCCTCAAGATTCTGGTTGCCGCCATATTTATTCGGAACCCACTGACCGTCCTGTTTGCCATAATCCAGATAAAGCATCGACGCAACAGCGTCTACACGGATGCCGTCGATATGATATTCTTTAATCCAGAACAAAGCATTTGCAATCAAGAAGTTTTTAACCTCATTCTTTCCATAGTTAAAAATCTTCGTGCCCCAGTCCGGATGCTCTCCAATCCTCGGGTCGGGATGCTCAAACACACACTGTCCGTCAAATCTTCCAAGTCCGTGGGCATCCGTAGCAAAATGCGCAGGAACCCAGTCTAAAATAACACCTATCTTATTGCGATGCAGCGTATTAATCAGATACATAAAATCATCCGGCGTGCCGTGTCTTGATGTGGGCGCATAATAACCGGTCACCTGATATCCCCATGAACCGTCAAACGGATATTCCGCGATACCCATCAGCTCAATGTGTGTATACCGCATCTCCTTTAAATACTCTACTATCCTGTCCGCAAACTCTCTGTAATTATAGAATCCATCCGGCGTGCCATTGGGATGTTTCATCCATGAACCGATATGACATTCATATATTGCCATCGGCTCTTTATTGTAGTCTTTGCCATCCCTGCTTGTCATCCAAGCACTGTCCGTCCATTTAAATTTGCTGATATCATAAGTCTTGGAAGCATTCCCCGGACGCATCTCCGCATAATTTGCAAAGGGATCCGCCTTGTACAGCTTCTCGCCATACGGTGTACGAATCAAAAACTTATATAACTCATTCTCACCCACTTCCGGAACAAATATCTGATAGATACCGGAAGGTCCTATCTTCTCCATCGGAAGCGACTCTTCGTCCCAGTCATTAAATGTGCCAATCAAATTCACGCTTGCCGCATTCGGTGCCCATACGGCAAAGAACATGCCTGCCACACCATCCTCCACGGATGGATGCGCACCCAATTTCTTGTAGATATCATAATGCGTTCCCTGTCCAAACACATATTGATCCGCCTCCGAGATAAAAACCCGGTTCTCCTCTACTTTTTCCACTGCCTTTTTTTGTTTTTTTGCTGCCATAAGCATCCGCCCCCATTACTCTTATTTTAATAGTGCATAAAATCTTTTTCCCGGAGTATAATCATATCTTCTTCGTCATATCTCTTTGCCAGCAGGATATCCATGAAATGCTTTGGCGTCTTCTTATTGGCATAATTAATTGCCTCATCGACCAGCTCTCTTACCTCTGCCATACTTACCTCATGGTCGCTCGTCTGCCTGTCCGCAATTCTCGTATGAAGCGCCAAGATTCCAAATTCATCAATGGAATACTCTAAGTCCTCTGCATACTGCTTCGCATAAGCCACCAACGCCTCGTTATCTAACGGTTCAATATCCACCCGCAGGTTAATATTGCGGGTCAATGACACATTATCCGCAAGAAGCTGATTAATATTCTGCTTCTTGTCAATCATAAGAAGCAATAACCCCATATTATCCTTATCCAGCACTTTAGAAATCTTAGCAGCTGTAGCGGGTTTTAACCGCGACGCTTTCTCAATTATCAGCGCGCCGTTGTCCAGCCTTCCGAATGTCTCTGCGACATCTTTCCTGTTTAACACATTGGCAGAAATCTTCGCCACCTTACCAGAAAAATTATCATCATTAAGCTGCATTTCCTTAATCAACGCCTTAGCCAGTGTCAGGGTCGTAATCTCTTCCTCCCCGGTAATGATTACGTTGCCGGTACACGATGCAAGACTCATATTATCCAGAACATGCACAAGCTGTTTCTTGGATTTCCGATGATGGACAAACTGTCCAAAGAGCTCCATTTCCTCCGGCGTCAGTTCCCGGTCATGCATATTTTCTTCCGGCGCTTCAACATTCTGCTTTGCCTGCTCATGCGCTTCTTTATCTGCATGACGAACCGCTTTCTCTGTTTCTGCAGGCGCTACGGTTTCCTCTACCGCCTCTGCCATTCCTTCCTCAGATACGGTTTCTTCTATCTCTTCGTCCTCAACATCCTCGTCGTCTTCCGTCTCAGCCAGCTCTCTCTCAAACTCTTTCACCGCAGCAGCCACATACTCTTCGACTTCCGGCTCCCGCTGCTTCTTTTCCTCCTCCGGCAGAACGACCTTCTTGATTGACGACTTCTTACCGGAATCCTTCATGATTGCGGCTATAAAGGCTCTCTCCAGTTCTTCCAGAAGACCGTTCTTGGTCGCCTCATCAAAATCTGCAAAAAGATTTCCTGTATGGTCAAGAATCCGCTGTTTGACCTCTTCCATACGCTTCTGCTTATTGGTCTTCTTCATCTCTTCCCATTCAGCCATGATATCTTCAATGCTGAGCTGTCCGGTAATCTGTTTCTCAACGCGTTCCGCTTCCGGAACAACGAGACTAATCTGACCATCATATTCCTGCGATAAAATATTGTCAAACTTGGATGGTTTCGCGTTAAGCGGTGTAAGAACCCCCGTTCTTGCACCCGGAACCCTGAGTTCATCGGAAGCTTCTACGGACCGTTGCGGCTGTGCCGCTTCCTGCTGCATCTGCTCCAATATCTGCTTCGCGTCAAAAGCTGCCGTATCTTCTTTTACAATCTGCGCACTGACTTCCCGCAAATCGTCTGTATCCATACTTAATTTTTTCTTCGGCTTCCTGCTTGGCTCTTCTTTCACATCACTTTTAGCCGCCTTTTTATCCGCCTTACCCGGAAAATCAATGACTGTCTTCTCTTTCAGCTGTTCTTCTACTTCTTCCGGCTTGGGCATCTCAACCGTCTCTTCCAAAAGCGGTGCAATCAATGTCTCGGCAACGGATCTCCTGTCATCGTCTTCATCTTCTTCGTCGTCTTCCTCCTCGTCCGAAGGAACATCCTCATCCGACATTTCTTCCTCTATCATTTCTTCTTCCGCAGCCTCATCCTCTGGAAGCTCGTCTTCTACAAGCTCTTCCTCTGGAATTTCGTCCTCCGCAATCTCATCCTCCGGAAATTCGTCTTCTACAACCTCATCCTCCGGAAGCTCGTCTTCTACAGCCTCATCCTCCGAAAGCTCGTCTTCTACAGCATCGTCCTCCGGAAGCTCGTCCTCTACAGACTCTTCCTCTGCAATCTCTTCTTCGTCCTCTCCGTAAGCTTCCTCATCTTCTTCAGAGACTTCCTCATCCTCATAAAGCGTCTCTGTTTCGGTAACCGTCTCTTCCATCGGCTCCTCTTCCGCCTCGGAAAACGCTTTTTCCATCTCGGATGATTCACCTTTCGCCTCAGCTTCATCCTCTTCGTCGCTCAGGATTTCCTTCATGCTCTCCGCCAAAGCCATCTGCAGATTAATCGTATTGTACTGACCCATATCAATGGTCTTTACTTCCGGAAGCTCCATCGTCGGCACAGTGGGTATCTCATCTTCGTCCTCCGGCTCCTCGTCAGCATGTCTGACCTTACCCACTGTCCGGGTATCGTCCGCTACATTGTCATAATCATCATCTTCCTCCGGCTGCGATTCCTCCGTCGGATCTTCTCCCGCCTTGCGCATCCGGATCCATTCATCATACTTCGCCTGCTGTTCTGCATTCAACGGCGTATGCAGCGCTTTTAACTCCAGTGCTTTGATAATATAACTGCCTTCACCGAACATGATGAACATTTCATCACATTCCTCCACGCACTGGGTCGCCAATCCGATTCTGTGATACAGATATGCAAGCTCATATGCCCATTTTTCACGATAATCGTGCTTTTTAAACTCCTTTAATACTTCTATTCTCTCTTCCAGACTGACATCCTGCGCCTCATAAAGACGGTATTGCAAAATATATCTTCCGGTATCCTTCGGCGCAATCTGCACAAACTCTTTGTAGTATTCTATCGCCTGTACATATTCCTCCATCTTAATCGAAAGCTCACATAAAGAATACACGATCGATCTTGCCGTCGGGTGCTTCTCATAAGCCAGAAGCAGGATGTCCTTACTCTCCCGGTATCTTCTGTTAATTTTATATAAATCGCTGATTGTACAAAGCATCATGACGCTCCTGACCCGGCGCCAGTCAATTGTATCCGCTATTTTTACAGCTTCCGCGAACTCTCCTTCTGCAATTAATGCCTTGATTTCATCAGCCCGTATCTGATATTCGTACTTATCCAAGGTGCTCACCTCATTACCGTATTCCCGTGGCTATTCGGAACTCCGTTCTATATTGCCATACATTTTTCTACATAGTAACCCAATTATCACTGTTTTAGTTTACCATAGCAGTCTATCAATGTAAACAAAATATATAGAAAAAATAGCACCCCCATTCTGGTATCTTACTACTAAATATATACCAATATATGGAGATGCCTCAATATACAATCACTTTATATTGTATTTATTAAGTCAGGTCAAACTATGCGCGGATTTTCAAAAGCCGGTTGGAAAGTATGCAAAACTGCTCCAATGTTAACGCTTCACCGCGCACTGTGACGGGCAGTCCCATCCCGGCAAGCGTCTCCTCCACCTGTTGTCTGCCAAGCGCCAGATTTCCCGCATTTGCCAGCCCATTCGCCAATGTCTTGCGCCTCTGGTTAAAGGATGCCCTGATAACGGCAAAGAGCCATTCTTCATCATCCGCCTTCACCGGCGGTTCCTCATACCGCGTCAGACGGATTACCGCGCTGTCCACATTCGGTCTTGGCATAAAACATGCTGCCGGCACCTTAGTTATCAGCTCCGGCTTGGCATAGTATTGTACCGCCAGCGACAGAGCTCCATAATCCTTCGTTCCCGGTCCCACCTGCATTCTGTCCGCCACTTCCTTCTGCACCATGACCGTCACGCTGTGCAGCGGCACATGCTTTTCAAAAAGCATCATAATAATCGGCGTCGTAATGTAATATGGAAGATTCGCCACCACTTTAAGGGGTTTCCCGCCATGCTCGTCTACAATTCTGTGCACGTCCACTTTCAGGATATCCTCGTTGATAATCGTCACATTCTCATACCCGGCAAGCGTCTCATCAAGAATCGGAATCAGATTCTTGTCGATCTCTACCGCCACCACTTCGTCCGCTTCCTCCGCCAGACGCTGCGTCATCGTACCGATTCCCGGTCCGATTTCCAGTATACAGTCCTCCCGTGTAATCTGTGCCGACTCAATAATTTTCTCTAATATGCCATTGTCAATTAAAAAATTCTGTCCGTATTTCTTCCGAAAATCAAACTGATGTCTCTGTATGATATCCGCCGTATTTTTTCTATTTCCCAGTGTAGCCATGCCGTCCTCCATGTCATTGTCCATATCTGTTTTTTTATCTATCCCACCGGCATCCTATTCCGCAATCCGGAATAATCTGTATGCATTCCTGCATGTTGTCTCCACGACTTCCTCGTAAGTAATCCCCTTAAGCTCTGCAAGCGCCTGCGCAATGGCGGGGAGATGAAGCGAAGAATTACGTTTGCCACGGTACGGCTCCGGCGCCAGATACGGACTGTCCGTCTCCAGCAATATCTTCTCCAACGGAATATACGCTGCTGCCTCCTTCAATTTCTTGGAATTTTTGAAGGTAATCACACCGCCGATGCCGAAATAAAAATCCATATTCAGATACTCTCGCGCAATTTCTTTCGTATAGGAATAACAGTGAACCACACCGCCAATCTCTCCGGCACGGAATACCTTCATCATATCCAGCGTATCTTTTGCCGCCTCTCTGGAATGGATAATCATCGGCAGTCCCACCTGTCTTGCAAGCTCTGCCTGTCTCTCAAACCATCGTTTCTGAACCGCCGCTTCCGGCTCTTTCCAATGATAATCAAGCCCAATCTCTCCCACAGCCACGACCTTTTCACACGCACATTGTTCAGCAAGCCATGCAAAGTTCTGCTCATTCAACTTTGCAGTCTCACTCGGATGCACTCCCATTGCACCATAAACAAAAGGATACGCTTTCATTAACCGGAGCGTTGCCTTACAGCTGTCAAGACTCGCTCCGACATTGATCACCTTATCGATGCCATGTTCTCTCAAAGATGCAAGCAGTTCCCCTCTGTCCGCATCAAACGCTTCATCATCATAATGTGCATGACTCTCAAAAATCATCATTTTCTCCCCCTCATCCCGTCTTTACAGACGTGTTTTTCCTCATATCTTAAAATTCCTTAAAAATTTATTAAAAAACTCTTGCAATGCCGGAAACATTATACTATAATAACTCTTGCGTGTTGAAGAACATGTATTTTATACGATATGCACCGCTAGCTCAGTTGGTAGAGCACCTGACTCTTAATCAGGGTGTCCAGGGTTCGAGCCCCTGGCGGTGCATTTAGGAGAACTGGTTTTGGAGTCATAGAGCTCTGGGGTCGGTTCTTTTTTTCTAATCCAAATTAAAAAGTAATGCCAAGCAACTCTATCACAATCCCCGCTGCAACTCCTACCGTATACAGCAGCGCCACAAACCGCAAGTTCTCTCTACGGTCATCGTTCACCCGCAAAAGCACAAGAAGACCCACTCCCGTTCCGGAAAGAAGCCCCGCAAGCAGTGCTCCGCCGCTCAGGACGCCGCCCAGATATAACTGGGTAAGAATCACAGATGCCGCGCAGTTGGGAATCAGTCCTACAAGCCCCGCAAGCAGCGCCCCAATCACCGGACGGTTCAATATGATACCACTGAGCACCTCTTCTCCAATCCATGCAATCAGAAAATTCAACGCAAAAGATATCACCAGTATATATAGAAAGATTTCAACGGTATGATGCAGCGCTGACTTCAAGACCCCATTCTCACAATGACAATGATGCTGCTCACACAAATGTTCAATCTGTACGTTTTCTTCTTTTTTGTGAAAAAAACAATCAATGATAAAACCCGCTATAACCGCCACTGCTGCCTTGACCGCAAGTATCTTAACAATCATCGCTGCCCCGACATTCTCCGATAACATAATCGGAAGCATTTCATCAGAAGTAGACAAAAAAACAGCCAGCAGCGTACCCATTGTAATGATTCTTCCGGCATACAGATTGGATGCCGCCGCCGAAAAACCGCACTGCGGGAAAATACCAAGAATACCACCGATAATCGGTCCGCCTTTGCCTGCCCTGCGTATTGCCGCCTGCATTTTATCCCCTGCTTTATGCTCAAGACATTCCATAAGCAAATAGGTCGCGAACAAAAAGGGCACCAGCTTAATGCTGTCTATGAAACTGTCTGATATAACATCTATCATCATTTTCCGCTTCTTTCCGTGAGCCAAAAGCCACTTTACTCACTAGAATACCGTGTCTATCAATAAATTGCAATGTAAAAAACTGCAAAAAGTATTTAAAATAATGATTGATTCTTGCACAAAAATATACTAACATAGTATATGTGGGGTTTGTCGATATATGGCAAAAGAGGAGGTTCTTTCAATGGAAGGTTTAAAAAATGTAATGGAGGATGCTGTAGAATATCAGCTCAATAAGATATTACCCAGTATGCCGAATGTCTGTTCTTGTGAAAAGTGCCGTCTGGATATGGCATCATTTGCACTCAACAGATTATCACCACAGTATGTACGGACGGATACCGGCGCTCTTTTTCAGAAACTCAACAATTCCTCCCAGCAGGCTGAGGTAGAAGTTCTGACCACTGTCATTAATGCGATTAATATTATCAGCGCGCATCCCAAGCATGACTAGTATATACGGGATATCTGTGCAAAATCAACCTCAAATATTCATATAGGATATTAAAAAGCAAGAACTGGACAATTGACTGCCCGGTTCTTGCTTTTTTATTTACGTTATTGCTTTTTTATTTACGTTATTGCTTTTCCCCACATTCACCGCCCGTCACATACTTTGATGATTGGGCTATACCATGCTCTTCTGCCTGCCGATTACACCCTTGATATATGTCTCTACCTCTTCTCTTGGTATAGATAATGCCACGGACATTTCACTATAAAGAAGCTCCTCCGCCTTGCGCAGATAATGCTCATCGGAAGATAACACCTTTTTTCCTTCCTGAATCCGGTTCTGCTTGCGCAAATAGAGTGTCTTGATAATCTGTACAAGACTTCTGCAGTCATATGTGCGGATTGCCTCCTTATACATCTGTTCCCGGTTCTTTTCTTCCCGAACCCAGACGGTATCTATCTCCGTCACCCGCTTTGTCAGTTCCTCCGCTTCTTCCCTTGTCATAATCCTACGCATAATAACTTTATCATTATCTACCGGCATGTATATCGTGCTCGCCTTCTCAAATAATGGTTCCAGCACATAATATTTGCGTACCTTATCCCGTCTGTCAACAGGATTTCCCGTAATGTTAACAACGCGGCAGACACCGTGTCCACCGCACATAATCAATTGATTTTTTTCAAACATAAATCCCTCCGATGTCTGTGCACCAATATATACCGACAATTCCCTTACTATATATTAGTGTAACACCAAATCGGAGGTTTAGTAAGTATTTTCTGAAAATTTATAATAATTTCGGCATATTTCTGACAGATGCAAGGCGCTACTTTGTTCAAAATGCCTATAAACACTTATTACATCTAATGCAAAAACCGATGTACTCACCGCCTCTACTTCAACTCATTCGCCGTCACATAGAAGTGATGATAAATGCCGCCCAGCGCAAGCAGGCTTTCATGCGTGCCCTCCTCCACGATGCCATCTTCCGTCAGTACGAGAATCCTGTCGGAATTGCGGATACTGGAGAGCCTGTGCGCAATCGTAATCGTAGTGCGTCCTTTGGCAAGGGCTTCCAGAGATTTCGCCACCTGAAACTCGCTCTCATTATCGAGCGCCGAAGTCGCCTCATCCATAATCAGAATGGGCGGATTCTTAAGAAATACTCTTGCAATACTGATGCGCTGTTTCTGTCCTCCGGACAATTTCACGCCACGTTCGCCCACATAAGTATCATAGCCATCTTTTAATGCCGTGATAAACTCGTGCGCGCCGGCACGCTTTGCCGCCGTAATCACTTCCTCCATGGTTGCCTTTTCTTTTCCGTAAGCAATATTTTCATAGACTGTGCCCGAAAACAGATAGACATCCTGCTGAACCATTCCTATATTTTGACGTAAACTTTTTAGCGTATAATGATGTATATTCTCGCCATCCAGCAGAATTTCACCCTCATTGATATCATAAAACCGGGGAATCAGATTGCATAACGTCGTCTTACCGCCGCCGGAGGGTCCCACAATCGCAATTTTCTCTCCCGCATGGATATCCAGATTTAGCCCGCGGAATACTACATTGTGGTCATCCGGATACTCAAAGCTTACATTATGAAACGCAATGTTTCCCTGCGGACGGACACATTCCACCGCATCCGGCTCATCGAATATCTCGATATCGCTGTCCATAATCTGCACAAACCGCTCGATTCCGGTCATGCCCCTCTGAAACTGCTCCGCAAACTCGATGATTCTGCGGATAGTCGCAATCAGCGTACTCACATACATTACATAAGCCACCAAATCGCCGGGCATAATTTTCCCTTTAATCATAAAGATTCCGCCCGCTACGAGGAGCACCAGATACATCAGCCCGTCGAAGGCTCTTGTCGTCGTCTGGAAAAAAGCCATAAACTTATAGGTTTCCTTTTTGATATGGAAGAAATTAACGTTATCCTCTTCAAATTTCTCTTTCTCTTTTTCCTCGTTTGTAAATGCCTTGACGACCTTCTGTCCAAGCAGACTGTCCTCAATGCGGGCGTTTAATTCTCCAATCTGCACACGCTGTTTGCGAAAAGCCTCCCGCATACGCAGATTAATGGCAGTGCAGGATATCACCATAACCGGCACAACCGCAAACAAAATCAATGTCAGCGGCAGGCTGATTCTCGCCAATATCATAAAGGAAATCACCGCCTTAATCCCCGCAATAAAGAACTCCTCAGGGCAGTGATGGGAAAATTCCGTCACGTCAAAAAGGTCATTGGTGATGCGTCCCATAATCTGACCGACCTTCGTATTATTATAGTAAGTATCCGACAATCTCTGCAGATGGGCATAGGCGTCCCGCCGCATATCCGTCTCGATGCGCGTACCCATCACATGCCCCGTGTAAGCCATATAAAAATTCGCCATCGAATCGACGATGCGCAGACACAGATACAGTACGCCGAGGCGCACGATGACAGCCACCGTAAGAGAGGACAAATCGTTCATCCCCGCATTCGTGATAAAACGGATAATCATCGGCAATACCAGCTCGCATATCGTCGTCAGTCCCGCACAACATAAATCCATCACAACAATATGTAAATATTTCTTATAATAGGGAAGGAACCTCCGCAATAGTTCCCCTGCTTTGTATGTCTTTGTATGGTTCTGCATATTCATGAGAATTACTCCTGTCATTCATTTTTCATAATATGATTCTAATGCGTTCCGTGTATGTTTTCATTTTGCGGATTTTTAACTGAGATGTCAAGAGAAACAGCTTCTCACTTACTTTTCAAATAGCTTCCCACTTACCTTATTCATTTATTTTTCTTTTTACAGGCACATATTTACCATAATATCACTTATAAATAGACTACATAGTATTTAGTATGGAATTTTTATTGTGACCTTTCCCCCTCCTGTCTGTGCCGAATTCTCCAAAATAAGCTGCCCGCCGTGCTTTAGCACAACTGAGTGGGCGACATACAGACCTATGCCAAAATGCTGCTTGGAATTCCGGCTGATATCGTCCATAAAGAACTGCTCCGTCCCATGTCTTAATGCCTCATCGGAAAAGCCCTTTCCCGTGTCCGTTATCACAAAAGAAAGAAAACCGTTGTCTTCCTTCACTGAACAATATACCTTTCCCCCGGATGGCGTGTGCTCGATTGCATTTGCCGCCACATTTATGATTGCCCGGATAAAAAGGTCATGGTCTACGCTTAACTGGTTGCCCTCAAAACAACATTCCCATAGCAAAGACACTTGACTGACGGCGCACAGCCCTTGTATCTGCTGTTCCACCTCGCAGAAAAGCAAATCACATTCTATTTCCTGCTTACGGAAGGAATACCCCTGCCATGATCTCGTAACTTCAATCAGCGTCTGCACATAATTCTGCATCTGAAATGAATTGCTCTCAATATAATCCGCATATTTTTTCTGTGTCTCAGAAATTTCAGATTCCAAAAGCAATTCTGCATTTCCCCGTATAATCGTAAGAGGCGTTTTAAGGTCATGCGCCAATGCCGAAATTTGCTGGTTCTTGGTCTGCTCTATCCGCCATTGCTCCTCCAGAGAATGTTTCAAAGTGATGCGCATATTGTCCATCGAATTTAATATGGCGTCGATTTCTTTCATGCCGCTTAGGGAAATATCAAAGTCCAGCTCCTGTTGCTCGATTTTATTTACGGCGGTGGTAAGGGGAACTAACCGTCGCCTTAACGCACGGCCAAACCCAATCGCTACAATCACAATGACTATGAACGTCCCTGAAATGGCAGCCAGAAAAAAGAGGTTTTGTGGCGCCGGAAAATTTTTTCTCAAAACAGATGATTTATACTGTGGAATCATATGATATTGCAGTATACAATACTCTGTATCCCGTTTGATAATCGTATAGTAAGTTCCGCCAATACTTAATTCGTTATCCTGCACAGCCCGCCATGCCTTCCGGGCGGATGATTCACTCAGAGTACCTTGCAGCACATTGCCCGCAAAGTCAAACACCACATATTCACACAACTCCGGAACAAGACCGGGCGTTACCGAATCTGCCTCCCGAATCATTGTCTGTGCAGCTACCGCCTGCTTTTCCGCTTCATTTGCAGGGTAAATAAGATCCTTAATAATCAACAAATTAAGCAAATATAACAGGAACGCCACAAGTACCAATATCCCCACAAAAATATATGCAAAGAACTTAAGATAAAACAGACTTAACGGAATTGCTTTTTTCCTTTTTATTCTTCCCATTTATAGCCAATCCCCCAAACTGTCTTGATAGGAGCGTACTGGAAATTCTGCAATTTTGTCCGTATATTTTTTACATGGGTAGCAATCGTATTATCATTGCTGTCGCTGTCAAATCCAAATACCTTTTCAAAAATCTGCTCCTTTGAAAAAACCTGCCCTTGGTTCCTTGCAAGAAATTCACATATCTCATATTCCCCTTTGGTGAGAGGAACCGTCCTATTTTTAACGGATAACTGCTTTGCCGAGATGTTGAAGCTGGCGTTTTCAAAAGAAAGACGCGCAAAATGCTCCCGCCTTTCCCTCCGCAGATGTGCAGATATTCTGGCGCGCAGTTCCATGACGCCAAAGGGCTTACAAATATAATCGTCAGCGCCAAGCGCCAGCCCGTTTACCAGACTGTTTTCCTCAGACTTTGCTGTGAGAAAAATAATTGGACAGTCTACCAGACTGCGAAGCTCTTTGCATAGAGTAAATCCATCGACGCCGGGCATCATAATATCCAATAGGATAAGGTCAAAGGAATTGACCTTTTTCAAATCCAAATCGTCCGGTTTTGTAAGTCCGGTGACCAAATGACCGTCTTTACCCAAAATATTCTGTATCATATCCAATATCGCGGGCTCATCATCAATCGCTAAAATAGCTGCCATCTTTCTAACTCCTCCCATACAGATTATAACGCATCATCCGTAAATCATAAATCTTAGTCAACGGATTTTGTTCCTTCCCACCGGGATGCCCAGATAATGTAAAGCACGATAGATAAAAGAGTGAAAATAGCCCAGACCGGAAACATGGTATCTAATACTGCGTCCGCATCTGCGTTTCCTGTGTATGCGGAAAGAAACGTGCTGGATATTCTGGCAGGCCATGATGCCGGAACATATTTCCAGATATATTTTCCCATATCCGTGAGAAACAGAGCGGATACCAGACTTTCCAAAATACCCAGTCCAACAGAAACACCCTTGTTAAAATAAAAGGCAAAAAATAAATGCAATATATAAAGAAATACACTGCTGCCCAGCAAAACAAAAGAAACCAGAAAATGAAAAGGGAGAGCAACCAAGCGATTTCCCAGAACAAAATAAAATCCGACTCCAAAAAGCATGGATGCCAACAGCAATGCACCCAACCCTAGAAACAGCAGCACCAGCAATTTAGATAAAAAGGGAATACACTTTTTCTGCACCATAAGCATGGATTGAAAGCCTCCTGCTGAATGCTCCTGTTCAGACAGCATGGAGCAAAACGTACCAATCAATGTGGGCAGCGCAACTCCCAGAGCCTGATAATATGCATCCACCTTGACATATTCATTCCACGGAGAATCAGTATAATAAATCGTAAAAAGCACAGCCGTACCAATTGGAATCAAAAAATGCGCCAGCCGTACCGCAACGTGTCTGGTTTTGAAGAAATCCGCCTTTAAATATCGTACAAGCACGGTTACTGCGCCTCCCTTCTGCCAAACCAAGTTATAAAGAATAGCGACATTCCCAAAAACCACAACAACGATATCACAATACCCGGAAGAATGACATTGGTATTGAGTAATTCACTGCCCTCCGGAACGGGCAGTCCATTGGGGAGCAGACCAAGCGTCGGACACATGAGCCGTGCAGGGATTGCCGGAGGACACAGCCACCAAAAGCTTTTATCCGCCACAATTGCAACACTGCCGATGGACAAGACCATACAAGAGAAAACACTTGCAAACATCCCAAATCTGGCACTTAAAAACAGATACAGAGGAATTTCCCACAAAAAAGAAATGCTTAACAAAATTGCGCCCAGCACTCCACTGCGACCGGAAATAGCCGTCCCAAACAGTTGTCCACCGATGAATGCTCCTATAAATACAATCAAATTGGAAAGTAACAGTTCCCATGAAAGATAAATAATTTTTCCAATCAGAAGCTTTTCTTCAGAGACCGAAAGCGCTTTTAAATTGTAATACCTGCATTTTTTCTCCTTTGAAATATTCAGATAACAGCATACGGATAGCATCCCCGGTAATAGCATGGAATACCACCAATTCCACGCACCGGCTGCAAACGCATTTTCCACGCCGCCAGTCAGAACAAAAACCAACAGCAGGGTAATGACCGGTGCAGCTACGGGTAGTGTCCTGCCAAAAGAATGCCGGAATTTTAATTTCTCCGCCTTAACGATATTCTTCATATGAAGCCTCCTGTCCCCTGTTCTGCTTGACTACATCCATAAAAAGCCGTTCCAGATTTTCGCAGGAATGAAGTTCCCCCTCATATCCAAGAGTGCCGCCAACAATAATGCCCACATGGTCTGCAATCTGCTGCACCTCAGCCAAAATATGGCTGGACAAAATTACCGTAATGCCCTTGGACGGAAAGGAACAAATCAGCTCCCGAAGTTCTTCAATACCCACGGGGTCAAGCCCGTTGGTAGGCTCATCCAGAATAAGCAGCTTGGGATGATTCAGCAGCGCAATCGCAATTCCAAGCCGCTGCTTCATTCCAAGGGAAAATTGTCCCGCCCGTTTTCTCCCGGTATTGGTCAGACGAACCAGATCCAGCACTTCCCTAATGCGATCATCTTGCAGACTAAGAAGCGTTGTTCTGACTTTCAGATTTTCATATGCCGTCAAATTTTCATACAGCGGCGGCGTCTCAATCAACGCTCCCATCTGATTAAGCGCATCCCGTTTCCATGGATTTCCATCAAACAGGATAGCTCCCGAAGTCGGCTTTAAAATACCCGCAATCATCTTGAGCGTCGTGGATTTGCCTGCCCCATTCGGTCCAAGCAGTGCATAAACGGAGTTCTTTTTGATGTGCATAGATACCTTGTTGACGACCCGCTGACCTTTAAAGCTTTTGCTAAGGTCAGCCGTTTCCAGAATCATTTCCATTGTGTTTCAGTCCTTTCTTGTATTTTCATAGAAAGGATAACAGGAAATTTTGAAGATTTTATAAAGACAAGAAAATTTGCTTGGCGATTATCTTGGGGATGTCTATCATGTTGCATCTCTCCTGTCTTCACTATCGGACAGCAGTTCATAAATATTACTCAGTTCTTCGCTCACATCGTATAAATCTTGATACATTTTTGTTTCAACCACAGAAAAGCCCGCTTTTTCCAACGTTTTACAAGAAGCAATATTTGCAACCCGGACTGTGGCAACAAGTTTTTTTAAGTTATATCCTGTAAACATGTAGTCTGCAAAACATTGCAGCGCTTCAGCGGCATAGCCATTTCCGCGGTAGTCTGCGCCAATAAAATAGGTAACGCCAACTTCTGAAAAGTCCTCATAATAAGAACTTCCTACGGAACCAATTACAATATTGCGTATCTTATCCTCGATGGCAAATGCAAGATATTCGTTAAATGGATTATCTTCCTGCTCTAACTTTATTGCATCACTTATAAATTCACCCATCCATTTATGGCATTCACTACAATCCCCGTAAATTTCTGTTAAACTACCATCAGATGCCATCTCTATAAATACTTTTTCGTCAGATGTACGTAAACTCCTTATATTAAGTCTCTTTGTCTCTAAAAACATATGCTCTCCAAATCCTACGAAATAGTTGTATTTTCATTATGGTATCATGTCACCAATGTGTCAATCCAATTACCCCATTAATATATGCCCTTCGGGCAAAGCTAATCCCGACAGCTTCTACATGTGGACAACTTTCTGCACAAATCGACCACTTGAAAGGCATTCCGAAACAGCATAATAAAAGAAACTTCCAATATAAGATAATCACATACCTTATATCAGAAGTTCCTTCATTAACATCCTTTTAAATAGATTGTTGTTTCAGCTTAGGGAATAATCATGTTTAAATGTAACACAAATATAACCCGCTGGTTTCCTGCCTAATCCTTTTTCCAGTATCTGGCTACCAGCTCCTCAGCCTGTCCGGCA
The DNA here is from genome assembly GCA_947564735.1 of uncultured Lachnospiraceae bacterium. Classification (GTDB taxonomy): domain Bacteria; phylum Bacillota; class Clostridia; order Lachnospirales; family Lachnospiraceae; genus UBA3282. Next base: position 82,824 of record CANOEC010000001.1, read on the forward strand.
TATTCCGGAAATTTACTGCGGACTTTATCTGTAGCATTCTCTTTTGTGTCATGATACTCCTGACACACTTCAACCATGATTCTAATATCCTCTTCTTTTATCTCTTCCTTTACCTCTTCTTTTACCTTTTCCCTTATCTCTTCTTTTACCTCTTCCTTTATCTCTTCTTTTACTTCTTCCTTTATCTCTTCTTTTACTTCTTCCTTTACCTCCTGCCTCAAATCTTCCCTCATGTCTTCCTTAATCCCATCAATCCAATCTCCAAGCGTCATATATCCAGCCTCCACTTCCGGCAGATTCTTCACCCTGCTCACATAAGAGTCCATCATTCTGGTTGCATCATCCACCGCATTTTTGCTATCACTATTTTGAATATATGTTAACATATTTTTTATTGCCTGACTACCACCTTTTTGTCCTTTTGTGTAAAAATATATGAACTTCAAACCATCGTCATATTCCAGTTCCCGCACTTCCTCGCATCTGTTCCGCACAGTATACATCATATAATCTTTTCCGAATATGTCATAGTTTGTAATTGTGATTACATACAGATTCGGAATCGCGGAAAAATCATTCAGCCCCCTCTTCACATATCTGCCGTCTATCTTCGCCTGATAGTAACGGTTGTGTCTCGGCAGGTGGAGACCGTCCCCCAGATGCGGTTCCAAATCATATACATTTGTGACTATCCCTTCCTGCTCTTCCGTAATCTCCACATCCATACGGATTCCTCTCAGTTCCGGTGTGGTTGCCGGGATAATCTGCTGTGCCTGCACCCGTATCGTTTTCAGTTCCTTTCCAAGCAGCACGGACAGCAATAGCCGATAAAACGGTTCGTTGACCTCCTGATTGGAGGCAATTGCATTTGACAGGAAATTGTCGATCAGATCAAGTTCCTGCAGTGTCTTTTTGGTATATCCCATACCCTCTCCTTCCGGCAGACCATGACGGATATATACCACAAAACTCTCTCATATGCCGGTATCTCCATCTCTGCCTGTATTATATTTTCTTCCGTGAATTTCCGGCGAGATGCCGATACAGATTTCTTTCGGGCAGTCTGTAAAAGAATGCTGTCATAAAGAAATAAGAGATTCACTTTGAATTGATAAATTTAATATAGCAGAGTATTCACTGGTTCGCAAGGTTTTTCTGATAAATCTACCCAAAAAAATTTTACGAAAATATCTATCTAAAAAAATGTTATTTCCTATCTGAAACAACAGATAAAGGGATTGTCACGCCGCTTTTAGCGCAACAACCCCTATGCAAAATCTAATGATAAATATAACCAAATAAACTTTTTAGTTCTTTCTTATTTAAACAAGATATCCTGCAAATCCTCCGGCTTCTCCAAATAGTAGTCTGCCTTAATCTCCCGGTCGTGGCTGCCCCAGCCTGCCAGTGCAAAATCAGTCCCGGCGCCTTTAGCACATCCGCTGTCATATTCACTGTCACCAATGTAAAGTATCTGGTCACAATCGGTGCCTGTTAATTCCATATATTTAAGCAAAGGAGCTGGCGTTGGCTTATGCTCCGTCGTATCGTCAGCACATACAATTGTTTTAAAAAAACGGCGAATATCTAAATGGTCAAAATCAGCTTCAAATTCTTGTCTTGTTCTGGAAGTAATAATTCCCATCTCATATCCTAGCTGCGATAATTTTCCCAGCACATCTTCTATTCCACGAAACACTCCTACCGTATCCGCATATTTCCACAAATTCTTAACCCATATATCCATTGTGGCTGAGATATCCTCAATGCCTAGCCTTCTTAAAGCATCTTCCCCGGTAATCCCCAGTGCAAACGTCAACTCTGCAAGAGGCATCTGCCTCCCTGTCACGGTCAACACGGTTTCCTGCAATGAATAAATAATCGCATACTCCGTATCTATCAAAGTTCCATCAACATCAAACACAATCTGCTCATACTTCGGCATTGTAAGCCCTCCTCTGCCCTAAAAAACGGCACCGTCATCCAATCGCTGACAGTGCCGTTTCCTCAATCCTTATACCGTATAACTATTTAAATATTTCTCCTGCTCCGGTGTCAGTACGTCAATCTCTTTACCAAGGAACGCCAGCTTACGTTTCGCTACATCCTTATCTACCTCTTCCGGAACATCAATCAGCTTTTCTTTCAGCTCACTGCCATGTTCAACAAGATATTTCGCGGAGAGCGCCTGAATCGCAAAGCTCATATCCATAATCTCCGCCGGATGTCCGTCGCCCGCTGCAAGATTCACGAGACGTCCTTCTGCCAGTACAAAAATCCACTGACCGGTAGGAAGCTTATATCCCATAATATTCTTGCGCTGCTCTTTCTTCTCCACAGCATTTGCCTTGAGCCATGCCATATCAATTTCACAGTCAAAGTGTCCTGCGTTACACAAAATTGCGCCCTCTTTCATCTCAGCAAAATCTTCTTTGTCGATAACGCCGTCGCAGCCCGTTACAGTGATAAAGAAATCACCCACTTTTGCCGCTTCTTTCATCGGCATTACGTCGAAACCGTCCATTACTGCCTCAATCGCTTTAATCGGGTCAATCTCTGTTACGACAACTCTTGCGCCGAGACCCTTGGCTCTCATCGCCGTTCCCTTTCCACACCAGCCGTAACCTGCAACAACGACAATCTTGCCTGCTACAATCAGATTTGTGGTTCTGTTAATGCCGTCAAATACCGACTGTCCAGTACCATATCTGTTATCGAAGAAATGTTTACATGCCGCATTGTTGACACGAACCATGGGAAATTTTAACTCTCCCGCCTTGTTCATAGCTTCCAGCCGGATAATACCTGTCGTAGTCTCCTCGCATCCACCGATGATATTCGGAATCAGATGAGGCATCTCTTTGTGTACCATGGTAACAAGGTCGCCGCCGTCATCAATGATGATATTCGGTTCGGCTTCCAGCACATGACGAATATGTGTCTCATATTCTTCCTGCGTCGCATTATACCATGCATGAACTTCAAGTCCCGCCTTAACAAGCGCTGCTGCCACATCATCCTGTGTGGACAACGGATTGGAACCCGTTACATACATCTCGGCGCCGCCTGCTGCCAGCACCAGACAAAGATATGCCGTCTTTGCCTCCAAATGTACGGACAATGTAATCTTTTTTCCAGCAAATGGTTTGCTCTCGGAAAATTCCTTCTCCAATGTCCTAAGCAGGTCGCAGTTCCTCTTCACCCACTCGATTTTCTTCTCACCGGATTCGGCAAGATTAATGTCTCTGATTTCGCTACTCATTGATAGTTTCCTCCTTAAAATTAATCAGCCGAATTTTTATTATAGTGATGGTCGTCTGTCCTATCATCACTTTTATCTCTAACCACTCACATACCGTCTGTTATGAAGAGTGATTATTTGCACATACTAATCTGTTAAAAGAACATTTCCCTGTACCAGCATACCGAATCGGTGTATGCTTTATAAACTGTATCAATGCTGACATTCTTCACAATCAGCCAGCGGCATACTTCCTGCCAGTCCGCATTCTCATACGCAGTCATGAAATCATATACCTCTGCAAACTCACCTTTATGGTGGAGAAGCGCCTCTGTAATATCCTTAGATACATTGACCTTGGAGAGCGCGTCTTCAAGCGGCACATTCAAAATAATGTCAAGTACCGAAAACAGTCCCATTAAGAATAACTCCGATGTCTTCATCGCCAGCCCGAAAGAAGGAGCAAGGCTTTCTGCAAACTTCGCGCGCAGCAGAGAAATTCTTGTAATTTCATTCGGTCTATCCGCACACAGCTCCTTGGTAATTACGGTATTAATCCATTTCTTTAATTCCTTCTGTCCGAGAATCGCCGCCGCATGACGGATAGAAGTAATCTGTGAATTGACAGCCATACGGTTTACCATCTCAAGCAGTGATATGACAAGCGCCGTATCACGACCGATAATGTCCGCTGCCTGAGCCAATTCATAATCCTCATCGTTCACGGTATTCATAAGCTCCAAGTAATTGACCTTGAGCGGTTCAATCTTCGTCACACCCTTGGTAACCGGAATACGATAGAACTTTCCTTCAAAAAGGTGGAATCCTTTATCCTTCTTCAGCACATCAAACAACTCTTGCTTCTCTACATTGCCGACACAGAGCTTCAGCCTCGGAAACTGATCGGAAAAATACAATTTGGCTTTAAATACATCAACCTTTTTGCAATCTAAAATAATATAATGCATCAACTTAAGAATTTCTCTGTAATTCTCAAACTCCGCTACCGGAAGCTTAAAAATTGCCAGTTTATAACCGTTATCCCTAAGCTGCTGCAACCGTTTCCGATAATCCGGCGTATTTGCAATAGAATTATCACACAGCAAAACCAGTCTGTCCTTCATATCCTCAGACTGCGTTTCAATATCCGAAAAAATATTAATCGGTCCTATCGGAAGGAATACTTTCGTGTCCGGTGACAGCGTATCAATACCGATATTGTGTATAATCTCCAATCCGTTTACTCTGCCTGAACCACTAAGTACCGCTGAGCCCTGCAGTTCCGGATTAAGCAGGTAATTCTCCTTCTGTGAAAACAAAGAGTAGGCTGACACTTTCATATCTTTATCAAAAAACGGAATCAATGTTGCAAGCATATTGTTCACCCCTTTCAGAACTTTCACGGTTGTCCGCCGTAATCCACATATCTTTTTATATTATACCAAACTCTGTGCCATATGGCTATGAAAAAAATTGCTTCAGCGCTATATTTTCCATACTGGAAATCCTAGAACCTCTGTTATAAAAAACATCTTCAAAGACATCTTTACAGCTTCCAAATATATTCTAGGAAAAATATGCGCTCTATGTTACAATATTTTCGTATTCCATTTTACCACATTTTGAAATCATTACATCAAAAATTTATTATTTTTCAGCAAACGGAGGACTTATCATGAAACTTGTCGTTTTAGAAAGAAACAGCATTGGAACGGATGTTGACGTATCCTGTTTCGAGAAATTTGGAGAAGTAACCTACTATCCCAATACCGTAGCAGACAATACTGCCGAGCGTGTGACGGATGCCGATATCGTCATTGCAAACAAGGCGCCTTTGAACGAATCCACCCTCAAGGATGCCCCCAATGTCAAATTAATCTGTCTGTTCGCCACAGGTTTTGATAACGTAGACATAGCGTATTGCAAAAGCCGTGGTATTAAAGTTGCAAATGTTGTCAATTACTGCACGCCCGCAGTTGCGCAGCATACGCTTCTGTTGGCGCTGGCGCTGGCAGAGAAAATCGCCTTCTATGATGATTATGTAAAATCGGGAGCATACGGCGCACAAGACCGATTCTCTAACTTTGACAGACCTTTCCATGATTTAAACGGCAAGACATGGGGTATCGTCGGCATGGGTAATATCGGACGCAAAGTTGCCGCTCTTGCGCAGGCGTTCGGGTGCAAGGTTATCTTCTACTCCGCATCCGGCAAAAGCACCTGCACCGAGTATGAACGTGCAGAATTTGATACTCTGCTGAAAGAATCCGATATTCTGTCCCTGCACTGCCCGCTCAGCGACCGCACAAAAGGCTTAATCAACAAAGATGCCCTTGCACAGATGAAAGAAACGGCAATCTTAATCAACGTTGCCCGCGGTCCGGTAGTAGACACACAGGCGCTCTACGAAGCGCTAATCCATAATCAGATCGCGGCAGCGGGATTAGATGTGCTGGAAAAAGAGCCGATTGCAAAAGACAATCCGCTCATCGGGATTCAAGACAGCACGAAGTTAATCATCACACCGCACATGTCTTGGGCAAGCATCGAGTCCAGAAACTGCCTTCTTGACGAAGTAGTCAAGAATATTGAAGCTTTTCTGGATGGTGAGAATCGGAATATTGTGAATCCGTAAACAGGCTGGAATATTCATTGTCGCCCTTGTTAGTCTGTTATATCAGATTTTCAAGGGAAAGAAATAGCCGCCACTATTCACACTAGTGACGGCTGACCCTTTTCGGAGGGCTTAAGCTATTCATTAAAATATACCGATATTCATAGGTTTTTGTTAATAAATCTTTGCGCAGCAAACCATGTGACCAATATATATAAAAACGAAATACCCACAATCTTTGCATATGAGTCTGCCACATACATAAATATCTGGTCTTTTGAACTATAAAATAAAAAATCCTCCAAGAAAAAAGAAAACGAAAAAATTACTCCTCCCATCGCAAATACTACTGCACTTATAATCGGCATGAAAAACCATGCCATTTCATTTCTGAATACAAGTTTATTAATCTGCTCTCTTGTAAATCCCAAATAATGTAGAATCCTATAATTTCTTCCACTCTGCAAAATATTTGTAAGCTGCTGCACAGATAACATTGCCAGACAACCTAAAATCAATGCCGTCTCCATATATCCAACGACCATTCTGATTAACGTTATAACAGAAATCGTCTCTGTTTCCTGCAATGTTTTTAGCCTGACATATACTTTCGTCTCTGTCATTTCAAATAATTCGGTCATCTTGCGCTCTAATCTTAACGCCGTCTCATACCCTGTTCTGGAACAAAAACGATAAAGCGCGATACTGGTAGCGCGACTCAATTTCCCGCACAAACTATCCGGTATCACATAGACATACTTCATATGATTTGTATATAACGCCATTCCGGTCTCGTATGTATAATTGAATGCATCTATTTCCTTTAAAATAATATCTCCCACCATAATGGAAGCTACACTGCCACGCGCTTCATCCATCTGTTCCTCAGAATATTCCTGATCCCACTGTATCGCATAATCCCCATGCAATACAATAGGGGGTTTTCCAAGAGAGAGCAGCAACTTATTATAGTCAGACAGCGAAACACATATTGCTAACCGGGGTTTTCCTTCCTCTTTTAACTGCTCCTCCACAAAAAAAGTTTCCATAACCATTTCATCAGCAATCGCAACCTTCTCTTTCACTAATTGTTCTGTTACCGGTCCAAAATTTATATACTCACTATTTTCATGGTTTCTATATTTATCATAAGAAATCATGGTAAAAAGCTGCATGTCAAATACTGACCGCTCGTGCAAATATCCTTCTATCCGTTCTAAATAAATTGGACACCAGATTCCAAGAGCAAGCATAAAACTCAGAATCAGCGTGATTGCTGCCATTACTTTTCCATAAACACGTATATTACTGCAAATATCTCCTAAGATAATCCTGTTTTCACTAAATACTCTATGATGTGTATATCTCTTATGCAAAAGAATCTCCGAAAAAACTTCATAAAAAAGAAAAACAATAGAAAACAATAAAAAGACCATTCCAAAAACCAAAAGATAGCACAACTGAGAATTTAAAACCTTTCCCTTTACCAGACTGTCCAAAACCGGGTACAAAGCGCAAAGCGCTCCCTCCTGTGCAACTCCCAGACATATTGCAGCGATGATACTATCGTATATATTCCTGCTTTTTATAAAAATAACCAATAACAGTATAGAAATGATTACGCTTACCAAACCAGTCACTTTATAGAATAGCGGAAAATAATCAAAGCACACAGACATTATGCAAACCATAATGACTGAAATATATAGATAACCGGCATAGCATACTGCCAACGCACATATTCCACTGCCATGACCGGTATCTTTATCCGGCGTATGATCTTCTACTGCCCGGAACAAATCAGCAATGGCGCTTCTCATCATTTTTCTTATGTAATAAATTGAAAGCACAGCAAAAACAGAAACAAAGTAAAAAAATGTCAAAATTATTGTATTTGGATAAAATAACGGTTTGATATCCAGATTTTCACCAATATATACAAAATATTTATGCAAAATCAAAGAAGAAACCATTCCACCAGACACAATTCCCATTGAAACACCGAGAAAAGCCGCTACCATTCTTTCTGTACAATACAAATATGCCGCCTTACTCCGCCTCAGTCCGGACATAATGAATACCGCCAATGCTTTTTGCTTTCTGATATATAGAAAACGTTCTATATATATCATCAATATAGTCGGCATTAAAAATATGAAAGGAACTGCATACAATATTTTATCTGACAAAACGGAAAAGGAGGCAGAAAGCCCCATATCTATTCTAAAATGACTGTCCAATAAAACGGCATAAGAATAAAAAGCAGTCACTCCCACTGCCAACGTAAAAAAATATATCATGTATTCATGAATGGATTGTTTTAGGCTCTGACGAATAATTCTCCCTATCATTTAGAAATTTCTCCCTTCCGCATATAATTCCCGCAAAATTTCATTCAGATATAGTTCTTGATTCTGACTATCTCTACACAATTGTCTTCCAATTTTCCCGTCCTGCATAAACACCACACGATCGCTATAAGAAGCCGAAAAGGGATCGTGAGTGACCATTAATATTGAAGTAGCAAACTTTTTATTCATTTCACATATGGAACGCATTAAAATGCGTGAAGCGTTCTGGTCCAAGGCTCCGGTCGGCTCATCTGCCAATATAAGAGAAGGCTCCTTAATCAAGGCACGGACACAGGCACACCTCTGTCGTTCTCCACCGGACGCCTTTATCGGAATCTTGTCGAGTATATGCTCTATTTGAAACATCTTTGCCAATATTTCTACTTTCTGAATAAATTCCTTTTTCTGTCCAATCGTAAGAGGCAGCATAATATTTTCTCTGATTGTTAAGGTATCTAACAAATTATATTCCTGAAAAATAAATCCAAGTTCATCCCTTCTGAACGCTGCCAGCTCTTTTTCATTATATTTGCCAATATCAATGCCATGAAACTTAACTGTCCCTTCTTCAAACCTTTCCATTGCTGATATGCAGTTAAGAAAAGTCGTTTTCCCAGAACCTGATGCCCCCATAACAACAACAAATTCCGATTTTTTCATTTTGAAATTAATTCCCTTTAATATTTCCACGTCATTATATAATTTTCGCATACTGGTTACTTCAAGGATTAATTCTTCCATTCTTATTTCCCTCCTCTTTAGAATGATTCACTAATTTGTTCCGCGTGTATTTTCCGATGTTTTTTTCTTAATCTTCAGACTATGTAAATATAGCAAACAATACTACCTATTTTTTCAACTTGGAAGAAACTAATCAATACTGGGAAAAAAATAAGAGACACCTTTCCACAGTGTCTCTGTCATCCATTTTTTGTCCGAAATAAATGTCTATTTATTTTATATATAAAATAATATCTGTCTGATAAATATCACTCTTATTATCAATCCTCATATCACCATTATATTGATTGACAATATTTTCTATATTGGATAAACCAATTCCATGATTTTCTTTATCGTCTTTTAAACTTAAAAATCTATTTCCGCTTTTATTTATCTTTCCATCAAAAGAATTATACATGCTGATATATAAAATTCCCTTAACATATCTGATTGTAATGCTCAGAAACTTATTTTGCGCCTTTTGCAAAGCCTCTATCGCATTATCTAACAGATTTCCCAGCAAAACTGTCAAATCAAAATTTGACATAAACTTCTGTTCCGGAACATTGATTTGTACTTTCGGCACACATCCTAAGTCTTCTATGATTCCTAACTTATAATTTAAAATGCCGTCTATTTCCATATTGCCTGTTCTGACATGCTCTTTTGATATTTCCATTTTACTTTCCATCTGCCTAAGATAATCTTTTGCCTCATCATATTTCCCACTCTGCAAGTACTCATGTATCTGCAATAAATGATTTTGCATATCGTGGCGCAACGACTTCACATTTTGTTGTGACTGCCTAATGACATCAAGTTGGTTTGCATACATATGAACCTGTTGTTCCATCACGGCAGTTTTCATCTTCTCTTGATAAGATTCCATAATCCTCTCATACAAAAAGAAGATTCCAACCGTTATCAAACATATGAGAGTAGCGCCAAACATGGCTGATTGATTCGGCAGTTCTGCTCTGACAAGTAATTCCGTTAAGATAATATTTCCGGCAGCCATAAAAATCATACTGATATAATTGGCAGTGGGCATCTGCAAATACTTATCAATGCATACACATCTTTCAATTACTAAAACAATGACCAATGTAAAGAGCGCCGCACATAATCTTATTACGGCTTCATTATGGATTCCGATTCCTGTCATATAAAACAATCTGAATACAATCTCTTTTACAGCGAGGCTAAGCGCCACTGAAACCATGACAACTAGTGCTTTTTTCCACATATTGCCCTCATAAAAAAAGCATGTTACAGCCATCAACCCACAAAAAAGTAATAAAATAGTTAAACTATTTATCCGTAAATTATAGTCAATCAGCCACATAAAAATCCATACAATGAAGTACAGCGGCATTATCATTTTAGACTTTTTTCCTTTGTGCACTAAAAATAATCTGATTACTCGTATATTAATATACAAACTTAAAATGTTATATGCTGCACTAAACAATGCTTCGTAAAATTCCATTTTTTAACCTACTGCCCTCTTAATATATTTCCTTCTAAAATTCTTTGCCTCACTTTTTTCCTCATTGACTGACTGATTGGCAGGACAACACCTGTCGCCATAATAACTTCATCTATATGGAACTCTGCTACATAATTCACATTGACAATATATGATTTATGAATCATACAAAAGATGTCCTTATCAATCTGCTTTTCGATGTCTCTCATCGCGCCATAAAACTGCCTGTCATTGTTATCACTTGTTACAATATGTATTTTTTTACCTTCGCACTGAAAATACATAATTTGATTCATAGCAGTTCTGTAAGCAGACTTCCCAATATGAAATTCAAAAAAGCTTTTCTTTTTGTCAAATAATCGCCTGTATTCCCGCATGATTTTACCAATATCTGCATCCGTTACAGGTTTCACGAGAAAATCCATCGGTCTGTTTTGAAACAAAGCCATTGCATAACTTTGTTTTGAGGAAACATATACAATCTGTGTTACTTCATTTGTAAGATTACTGCGTATCGTCTGTCCAACTGATACGCCATCTGCCCCTCCAAGTTCAATATCAAGAAAAAGAATATTCAAAGGCGGATTTTCATTCATATATTTCAGATAATCCTCCCCCGACAAAAATACTTCTGTCTCAATGGTTATTCCGGTTTCCTTGGAAAAATTTTCCAAGCTCTTTTCAATCTGAGCACAAAACATGTAATCATCATCACATATACCGATCGTGTACATCCTATTCTCCACTCCGCTACTCTTCCTCAAGCGGTATCACATCCTGCATATACTTCTCTGGATCCACAAACTCCCCGAACCGGCTGAGCGCAAAGTGCAGATGCGGTCCCGTTGACATACCGGTGCTTCCCACCGTGGCAATTTTGTCGCCGCGCTTGACCTGCATATCCTTCTGTGCAACAACCTCGGCGCAATGGCAATAATATGTCATCTCGCCGTTTATATGGCGCAGCACCACATAATTCCCGTACTTTGCCGAGAATCCCGTCTCATATACTACACCATCCGCTGCAGCGAATACATCTGTGCCCTGCCCCGCTGCATAATCGATTCCCTCATGCACAATTGTCTGTTTTGTAACCGGATTTATCCTGCTTCCAAAGGTATCTGATATCCGGGAGTAATTGCAAGGTTTATCATATAGAATCTCCACATCATTTACATTTCCGCTGTACGCATACGGAAATCCGCCATCCTGACCGTCCCAGAACAGCTCAAAAACCATATCATCCCACTCACATTGGAGATTGCCGAGTTCTAACGCCTCTCCATCCTGTACCGACAAATAAATGGACGCACTATGGCTGCCCTGTTCATCTTGATACTCTTCATATAAATAATTAGATTGCCAGCCTGTCTGCCCTTGCGCATTTACTTCCGCCACCAGATACCTGTCAAACAGCTCTTCTTTCTCTAAATCTATCTGGAAATTCTTCACCAGCGGTTCCTGCCAGAGCAGATTACTTTCTATTTCATAGCGGTACAGATAACGCTTTGACCTCGGATGCAGCCACACCGTTGTTCCGTCTGCGGAAACCGCCACTTCACATGCATCGTCGCCCTGCGTCATCTGACAGCCGATGGGCGCAAGGTCAAGACTTCTTACAACGCTTCGACTGGTCAAATCATAAACAATCAGTCCGAAATAATCATGAAAAATCACAATACTCTCCCGCCCGGATTTCATACTTCCGGCAAAATCCAGCGTCGGTCCGTCCGCCCCAAAAGGAGTCTCCGCCGTGACATCTGCCCATACAGGCTCTAACTGCTGCGGTTCTGTTGTCTCTTCATTTGACACGGTTTCCTCACCTTTCACCGTGTCGCCGCCCGCATCATTTGTAAGAAGTATCTGGATTTCTCCTTCCTCCTGTGCCGCTCCGGTAAACGCACATCCCGCTAAAACAGCCATCAGCAAAAGCGTCAGCGCCGCCGCCCATGTTCTGCTTCTTCTTTCATCCGTCACGCATAATATTCTTTCTTTTAATTCGGATTTTCCCGGACGAAGCATAGTCCCGTAGGAATATACGCTTCTTCCTTTTTTCCCGGAAGAAAGCTTTAAAAGCATCTCACTGTAGGCAAACCGTTCCTTCTGCCCAATCTTCTGAATCGTCCCGTAGTCACATGCAAGCTCCCCGTCCCTTATGGACGCTGCCGCTGCAATCCACACGAAGGGGTGAAACCAGTATACGGTCACCAGAACCACCCTCAATAACGCCCACAGATAATCCCTGTGCAGATAATGCACTTCCTCATGGATTACCGCATACCGGAAAATGTCCGAAGCCACATCGATCTCTTTTCCGATGTAAACTGCCGGTCTAAAGAATCCAACCAGACATGGCGACGGCAGATTCTTAACCAGATATATCGGAACTTGTTTCTTCCCCATCACACCCACATATTTCCCCCGATAGACCTTTCGCAAACTGCATAGCCTGCGCCGGAAACGTATATGCGTTGTCCCTAAGCAAAAAGCCACCGCCAGACTGCCAACAATCCATACCGTACACATAATTGTTTTAACCGATAGCTTCTTAGCATTCTTTTCCGTCTGCATGGCTCCATTCTCATATTCCGTATGATTTCCATCATTTGTTTCCCATAGCCCCTCTTCTGAGGGCTGTCCTTTCTCAAAAGAATGCGCCGTCATGTCCTGTTGCGGCGCCAAATCAGATGCCGTCTCCCCAGCAGATACTTCTGCTGGATTGTCTGTCCCTTGTCCATACTCATTTGTCACTTGCCCATGCCCGTCTGTTTCCCTCATATGCCTCATCGCCGCTGTGTCTGCAAAACGCAATATACTTAAAGAACTGTCTATCAGGTTAACCGGCAGCAAAAGTCTCGCCACTACAAGCAGCCACAACCCATACCGCACATAGACATGAAGCTTATTGCCCATTCCTTTTCGTATCACAAGTATTGCCGACACCAGCAATGCTGTCTGTATCATAATACCCATCATCATGCTTACCTCCCCTTATACGTCCCGAAGCATTCCTCTATCATCTGTCCTGCCATTGCTTCACTGTTCCCGATGTTCTCTCGCCGCCTTAATAATCTGATACAGCTCTTCCATTTCCTCTTCCGGGATTTCCTGCTTCTTCACAAGCGTATTCACCATAAGACCGAGACTGCCGTTATAAATCCGGTTGAGGAAACTGCTCGTCTCCGACTCCACGACTTCCTCTCTCTTCAAAACCGCATAATATTCCCTTGCCTTCCCGCCTTCATGATAAGCAATATAGCCCTTCTGCTCCATCCGCTTTAAAACCGTTTTCGTAGTGCTCTTCGCCCAGCCCGTCTCTTCTTCCATTGCCCTGATAATCTGAGTCGCCGTCTTTGGCTCCACCTCCCACAAATTCTCCATGATATACCATTCACTGTTTGATAAACCAACTGCTTTTTGTTTCATAATTTTCTCCATTTCTGCACTGCTTTTAGCTCAGCTTGGCTGAGATTCGTATAAACAAATTTGTGCCTGCCATGATGCTTGTACACGCTATACTATATATTAAAAAGGTTGACATATGTAGCCCTATCTATAATATACCGCTAAGGGTTACATACGTCAACCTTTTTAATATAAATGGTACAACTTTTTTTCTTGCAGCTTCTTTCTTGCAACTTTTTTACTTTATACTGCCGCAATGATATGATGATGTTGGGGTCAAATAGAACTTTTAGAAAATACTACCGGCAGATTGCACAAATTGCTCACGCAGTTGTTTTGTGAAGGAGATTGTGATTTTCTTCATATTCCGCTCAGTATCCAGCATTTTGCGGACACGGATGTCCGCAAAAGCCCGAAACGAGCCCGGATGGCTCATTAAGGGCGGATGCGTCTGTCAGTCAATGTCTTACCGGAATAGGTTAGAAAATCCAATCGACGAAACCACACAAGAGAGCAATTTGTGCAATCTGCCATCTCAATTTCCCAAAAGTTCATTTTGACCCCAACATCATGATATTGTACAATAGACTTAAATCTTGTATCTTGCGTCTGCAATGCCGGCGGCTTGCGCTTCAAGAATACCAGCATTTTCGGAGGGAAAACACACAGCATATGAACGACTTACTCATCAGAATCAAAGACAACGTAGCAAAAACCATTATCGGAAAGGAACAGGTCACGGAGCTTCTTCTGACTGCTCTTGCAGCAGGCGGACATGTACTCCTAGAAGACGTCCCCGGCACCGGCAAGACGGTTCTTGCGAAATCACTGGCAAAATCCATGGACTGTTCCTTTGGCAGAATCCAGTTTACGCCCGACCTTCTCCCCAGCGATGTGACAGGGCTGTCCTATTTTAATCAGGAAAAGAGCGCCTTTGTCTTCAAGGAAGGCCCCGTATTTACCAATCTTCTGCTGGCGGATGAAATCAACCGCGCGACACCGAGAACACAATCGAGTCTGTTAGAATGTATGGCGGAAAAACAGGTAACGGTGGACGGTGCAACACGGACATTGGCGGAGCCTTTCTTTGTCATTGCAACACAGAATCCGGTGGAAACCCTTGGCTGCTATCCTCTGCCGGAAGCACAGATGGATCGTTTTCTCATGCGTATCAGCATGGGCAGTCTAAGCCCCGATGAAGAACGTCAGATGATTGACCGCTACATAAACGCACAGCCGCTTGACTCCATCCAGCCGGTATGTACGCGTGATGAAATTATCTCTTTGCAGTGTGAATGCAGAAATATTTATGTACACACAGACTTAAGGGACTACATCGTAAATCTTGTTCAGGGAACACGGAAATACGGTAACTCTTCCCTCAAAGGCAGACGTATTGACGGCGGTGTCAGTCCCAGAGGTACGCTTGCGCTGTTGCGTGCATCGCAGGGGTACGCCATGGTACAGGGGCGGGATTTCGTGACACCGGAAGATATTAAAGCCGTTGCCATACCGACCCTTGCCCACAGATTAATTACCGAGGACGCCTACGCAGAGGAACAGGAGTCTCTCATTTCCGGACTCTTAAGCAGCATTGCGCTTCCTACGGAGGACTGGACGAAACCATGATCAGCTTATTTCTCTTAGCCTTTTTGCTCCTCGTCATTCTTTGGAACTTTTATTATGCCACACACTGGAAACAGAATCTGACAGTCAGCTTGGCTTTTTGTCAGGACTTTGTTTATGCAAAGGAACAGGCGCAATTGACAGAGCAGATAGAAAATCGCAAAAATATGATGCTTCCTGTATTAGAGGTGGCTTTTCACATGGACAAAAAACTGTCTTTTCATGACTGTGAGAATACGAGCGTGAGCGATTACACCTACAAGCGGGATATTTTTGCCCTGCTGGGCAATCAGCGCATCACAAGGAAACTTACGCTGGACTGTAATCAGAGGGGTTACTACCGAATCGATAAATCCTATCTGACTACATTTTCTATGTTGCACAAAAGGCGCTTTTCCATAGAGTGCCCTGCGGATACGGAGCTGTACGTGTATGCCGCCAGAACAAATATATCCGATATTCTTGTTTCCTGCGAGCGGCTGATGGGAAATATGCAATGCGCAAAACGGCTCTATGAAGACCCCTTTGCCTTCTCGTCCATTCGGGAATACACCATTACCGACCCTATGAACACCATCAATTGGAAAGCAAGCGCCCGGACGGGAGAACTGATGGTTAACACCTTTGAGTCAACTCTCACGCAGAAAGTTATGCTCTATCTGGACTTAGAAGACCGGGGTATTTTGAAATACGAACATTTGATAGAAGAAAGTATCTGTATCGCGGCGGCTCTTGCCAGAAAGTTTATTTCCCGCGGCATGGAAGTGGGAATTTGTGTCAATACAGACGGGACAATCATCGAACCTGCAAACGGCAAAAGACGGCTCACCGATATTGAGCGGCTACTTGCAAAATGTAAGAGCGATGACTCTGTCATCCCCTTTACGTCTTTTCTTAAGACGCCGTTTTGTCCACAGCCCGAACCTGCACATAAGTTGCAAAAACCATTTTCCGTAGAATCGCCAGACGACGCCTTTCCTATTTTTATCTCCAAAAACGCCGCGCAAAACCAAGCTGCCATCGAACAGTTTGTAGGAAACAGACAGCCGGCAATCTGGGTTGTCCCCTATCCAAGAGGCGCCTCCTGCGATATCGTGACAGCCGACAACCTTTATCTGGTCAAGCGGGAAGTAAGTGCAAGCTGATTTGCAAAATGCACCTTATGATACCTAAATCCTAACAATCATCAAATAAGAAGGAAACCGAACGTGAGAAAGTTAATCAGAAAAAGCGCGGGCTGGATTCATGCCGCCCTTATCATCGCAATCATTGCTCCCTTGATTTATTCCATGGGCGCCGAGCCTGCAGATATGATCGGACAGTATTTGTATGCAAAATGCCTTATCATCGTGCTTCCAATCGCGGCAAGCGATTTTGCGGCGGAAAAATGCAAAGGCTTCCTTTCTTATTTTATTGTAAGCGTTGTCATCTTTGCCGCAACCGGAATCATATGCCGATGCATCTCTCTTTCCCTGCATACAAGCATGTTGGCATGGGCATATGTCATTATAATTTTATGCGGAACTTTGTTTGTCATCATCGACCGTTTTGTAGAACGCATCAGCAAATATAAAGACGCCAAGCTTGCCCTCGGTGAAAATCCGGACTGGCGTCCTTATCGCTCCATTTTCCGGGAACCGGCTTTTATTTACCTAAGCTATTTTGTGGTCATCTACTTGGTGGCAATGAACATAAACAGCCCTTCTGTCTGCAATGCTGCCCTTTTCAGCGTTATTGTATACTCCCTTGTTACCATTTTGTATCAATATGTATGTGAAACTGACAATTATCTGTCCTTAAACAAAAGAACCTGCAACCTCCCATCCAAAAGGATTTACGGTATCGGAGGCGGAATGCTTGCGATTTTTCTCGTACTCTTTCTGCTTGCTCTGCTGCCCTCTCTATTTACAATTTCAAACCGCAATTACCGCGATTTAAGAAATTGGTTTACGGACATGGAGACAAACTTCCTTGACCGGGAAGAAGACTTTCATCTCGAAGAAAATACCGAAGACCCTATGGCTGACTTGATGGCAGAATACGGCGAACCAAAGCCGACGCCCCAGTGGTTAATTTACTTATCTTATACTGTGCAGGTCATTGTTTTTGTATTACTTGCGGTACTGCTTCTTAAGAAAGTTTTTGACGCCTTTCACGCTTTTCGTGAGGCAATTGATGAAAATGGAGACATCGTGGAAGAACTGCACGACAGCAAGGAAGCGCCTTTATCAATTAAAAAATCCGCCCCTATGAGCCGCAGGCTGTCGGAGCGGGAACGCATCAGAAAACAATATCGTAAAACCATCAGACGGCATCGCAAGGAACGTCCCGCCATATATGAATCACCCAGCGAAATCGAGGTACGCGCCGGAATTGCCGGGGACAAAGACTGTATCAGGCTTCACAATGATTATGAACTGGCGCGCTATGGTCAGGAATCGTAGCATCTGCGAGGCAGATGAATGAAGATAATACAAGAAAATCTGCTTTGCAGATTATCTTGGGAAGAATCTTCGATTCTTCCGCGTTTGTTGAAATTTCCTATTATACAAGAAAATCTGCTTCGCAGATTATCTTATGTTGTCGAAATTTCCTATTAAATAAAAAAGTCCCCTTACTTCATTCCATAAGACAACAGCCAAATAATTGCCTTCGCAAATCGCTTCGGTATATCGCTAAAATGCCCGCCTTCATTCCACTCAAAATAGACATGCCGATTCGCACAGGCATTTTCTATGTCCGTCTGTACGCTTTGCAAATCTGCCTGTTTATCCTGCGCGCTAAAGTGACGTTTAAGAATATGTTCTGCCCTCTGCGTACATTCCGCCACTTTACGCATACGCGGATTTCTGCTCTGACTCTCCTTTTTCCCAAGGGACAGATACACCTTTGCATCTCTTCTAAGAGGCCGATTGTCTTCTATAAATTCACAGAACCCGTCGTACCAGAGAGAACCGGAGAGGCTCCCGACGATACCGAATCTATCCGTTTTATAGATTGCGTAAACCGCTGTCAGACCGCCCAGAGAATAGCCAAGCAGTACCGTGTGCTCCGGTTCGGGCTGTGTGCGGTAGTGACTGTCTATATAGGGCTTAATCTGCCTGACCAGACATGCAAGATAGTCGTCTGCTTTCCCTGCCGGCGCCTCTTCACCCTTGCGGAAAGCCGGTGCGCTCCACGGCGTAAAATCATCATTCCAGCTCTCCGGCTGTATGGAAAGCAAAATGAAATCATTTTCCAAGCCGGCTTTACCGGTTTCATCTATCATTTCCTGCACCTGCACATCCCCATTGACATAGATAACCGGATATCTCCGGCTATTTGTATCGTAATCCTTGGGAAGAAACAGACAGCAGGACATGCCTGCAATTTGTATCGGCTGCACCTGCTGTATCGATTGCTTCTGTGTTTGTTGTGTCTGCACTTTTATGCTCCTTCTCTAAAAATACTCCCCATCACATAAAACACTGTCTCATATTTTATGTGTCTTCCGTCAGAAATTCTTTCTTAATGCCCTCTCCGTTAAAATAATCGGCACCATCATAACAATGCACTGTATGGTACATAATATACCGCCCAACACCCCTACCATATTATCCGTACTATGATAAAACGGAACATGCAGCAGGACGGAGGGAACCAGCATCACCCACCCGATTTTCCACCAGAGCCGTCCGCAATAGGTATTTGCAAACATCCATGTCTCCATATTTTGCATAGAGCGCGACGTCCTATAACCAATCAAGCCGTTAATCCTTTTCGGGGGATGCTTCCACATCATATTCCCACAGGCAAGCATAATGATCGGAATCAGCAAGTCGCAGGCAAGCATAAACCACCAGAACCACATATTCTACCCCTTTCTGCCCGTAGCGCATTTCCCTTTTATCATTTCATTTCGAACCACATGTACGCACGCAAAGCCGCTACTTATCTTTGCGGTATTTCCTCTCAATGACTGTCACATAAATAGCCATAACGACAATCGCCTCTACCAAACTCCCTAAAATTGTAATGACAATATAGCCCTCATTCTGTCCCGGCAAAAGCGGGATTCCAAGCAGGACAAAGGCAGTCCCGAAGGCGCACCACAGCTTCCCCACAGCACGATTGTATCCTTTAATGTCTTCCACCGGAAACATCTCAGCATTTGCCCAAAATCCAAAAGCCCTCTTCTTCGTTGACAGCATGACATAAATTCCCAGTCCAATAAATGCCGCGCCTACCGCCAGCCAGCACATAAAAGCCGTATACATAGCAATTCCTCCCCTATCTTTGCGCCTCCACAACGGCGCTCAGTTCTCCATTCATACGTCACCGCATATAAATCCCCGCCAGATTTAAATTCTCGTCAAATGTAATGGTGTACACCACACTGATATTTTCATATATCACATCTGTCTGTGTAACGACATACACCTTTCCTCTCTGCTTGATGCCCTGCATGTAGGTGGTGCCAATTGCCGTTCTTTCTCCCCAATGAGCGGACATGGGAATCCTTATTTTATCAATGACTTCCTGCGTTAAAACATTTCGCATTTCGGCAACGGCTTCCTCCCGCAGTGCCTCAAAATCATTCTCATCAAGCAGTGTAACTATCGTTTCCACTCTTTGCGTAACTGTTTCCTCCGAAAACAATTCCACATTCTCAAGCGCATAAGGTCTTGGAAAAATCCACCGCACATAAGAACCAATCAGAACTACTACCATCACCACCACTGCAACTATGATTCCGATTCTTTTATTGCGGTACGCTTTCCGCTCACGCTCCGGCATATCCTGCATGAAAGCATCCGCTATTTCCTGCGCCGTCCCCATGCTTTCCATAATCTGCTCAAGCGTCTCCCCGTTCCCCACGCGCACGGAAATATCCGACAGGAGCTGGGTTTCAATTTCCTTCTTTTTCACACCGGAACATTTTATCCTGCTGACAATATTTTTTACATATTTTTCTGCATCCATCCTATTGATTCCCCCTTATGCTTTCTTTTCCTATACTAATCATCCATGTCTGCGCACACTTTTTGCGCATAACAAGTTTGTGTCTACGTGGGTGCCTTTCCGTCCGTTATTTCCATAATCTGTTGCACACCGCCCGCAATCTGCTGCCAGCATAAATATATTTCATCAAGCGCCTGTCTGCCCTTATCGGTCATAAGATAATACTTTCTGGGCAGTTGTTTGTCCTCCGCCTCAGACCACCTGCTCTCCACCAGCCCCTCGTCCTCCAGACGGTAGAGTATCGGATAAAGCGTTCCTTCCTTCAGACAAAAAGTATCCCCGCTCTTTTCACGCAGCTCCATAATCAACTGATACCCGTACATTTTCTCTTTAGAGAGAAGCTTTAGAACCAACATATCTAATACCCCTTTTTTCATCTGCCGTTCATACTTCTCCCGCATGATTGTTCTCCTTATATATGATTAACCGCATCTATTTGCACATGCTCCCTGCCCCGATAATATCATTTACATATTACCTATATTTGCTATATACTTTGTAATACTAAGTATATGATAATACACAAGCTTTTGTATGTCAAGAAATTTGGAAATTGAATCTAAATAAAAAAATCCTTCAAACTTCTGTAACTTAGCAGAAATTCAAAGGACTTTTCACTCCATAAGTTTTGTTCTTTTAGGAAGAGCACACAAACTTTCAGTTCCGCACCCTTTTTCCATCTCGATTTTCCACATCTAAATCAGTAATATAGAATGCCGATGCCTATATTCTCTTCCGTTTGTGCATTAGATTCTTCTATATTGACAGCTTCCTCTCCTTTTACTTGCCCGCAGGCAACAATATTTCAACTGCGCCTTTACTCCTTCCCGGCATAGTATAAAATCAGCAACCCTCTGTATGTCACATCACACAGTTTTCTGGTCTTACTTCTCCAATCCTCTTCCAACTGTCCGCCAGAGTATGTTCCCATTCCCTTCAAAGCATTTTCACAATAATTTACGCGGCATATTCCCTGTTCATCAACGGAATCATAAATCATATCAACTTCTTTTTTCAACTGCGGAACCAAATTGTATAAACCACACCGGCACATATACTCGACTAAATCCAGATACACATAATGTATTCCGCCTTTATTGATTCCCAACTCCATACCTTCCTTAAACGCGCCGCAGCACCCCACCAAATGCCCTATATCCACACAATAAGCGGGCGAATAATCCAGACCGTTATCCCTCATCAGCTTATGAAACGCCTCCGCAAGCATAGATATATTTTCTTCACTTCGCCAGTTGTCTGTGTGTGCCAAAATATCCAGATGATATCTGCAGGGCCATTTTTCATATTTGTTAAAAACATACGCGATTCCCTCAGGATTCACTCTCTCCGGACGACGTTTCCTGATTTTCACAATATCCGTCACCGAGTCAATCTCAGTAACCCTGCGAAATGATTCCAACGATACCGTAATCTCCTTTGAGATATCAAACGACTTCTCATAGCCTGCCCTTGCAACACAGGAAGCTATAATAATGTCAGACCCGGTTGCTGCATACTGATTGCAATCGGTATCCCCGTCTCCGAACAAATTCGGTTTCATAATCTTAAATGCTTCTATTGCATTCATTAATACAGGAGTATCCCGATATATAAGCTTCTCCCCAAGATATTTCACACCTACTTCCTGATTTTCATATGGTCCCGCATTTTTATTTGGTCCATGAAAGCCATTTCCCAGCCACCCGTTTTCTTTTTGGCATGCAACGATACTCTGAATTATTTTCTCACGCATAACCCGGTCATGCAGTTCCTTTTTTTCTTCTTCCGTGATGTTTTTCAAAATATCATTTTTCACATGATAAACAATGGACGGATTAGCATTGTTCAATAGAAATCCCGCCATTTTACCCAGCACATCGTCATTCAAACAATCTTCCGTCGATTCAAATCCGCTTCTATTTGCCATATAGCCTCATCCTTTCTGCAACAGTAAACTCTCCCGGTATCTTCTCATTTGTCCATGCAGAATGTTCATCAAACTTTCTTAACGTAAAACCGCTGTTTATAACTGAATTGATGATCTCACTAATTGTATATTTTCGATAACTGCACTTAGGCATCCTCTTTCGGACATCTTCTTCAAAGAAACGGGCATTTGCCATTTCTCCTTCAATATTTTACCTTAAAAAGGGAAAATGTCACTGGAAGAAATTGCTGATTATGTTCCGTCATTATCATTTGAAGAATTAAAAGAAATAGTAAAATGTAAACCATGCGCCTTTTTTGCGCCAAAAGGAGGAACAATCTATATATCTATCCCTTTAACCCCCGTGACTGCCTATCCATATCCTCAATCACAATATCGTATATCTCACCAAGGGTAGCGCAATATTCCAATACCTTCCAAGGTTCATTGGTATGGAAATGTATCTTTATCATTTCTTCATCCCCTACTGCCAGAAGACAGTCACCTTGAAAATGATTCGTAAAATAGTCGCTTATCACATCTTCGTCCAAATCTTCCCCTTCTATCAACAACTGCGTATCATACTTAAATTCTAACATTTCGCTGCCTCCTTGCCCTGATAATCTATAAATCCTCTGAACAAAATCCAATACCAACAGTATACATCAACCTATCTGCATCGTAAATAGCGCGTTTATCTCATACTTATTTATCCCTAATCTGCCGATACACCGCCTCAATTTCCTCCTTCGTCGCCAGCATCTCGGAGAAAGCGCTTGCGCTGCCCGCCGCAACACCCATTGCAAAAGCATGCCCGTAATCCTGTCGCTCCATCCATCCTGCGATGAATCCGGCAACCATGGAATCCCCGGCGCCTACACCGTTAACAAGCTTCCCCCGTGGCGCGGGCGCCGTATGGATACTTCCATCCTCCGCCGCCAGCACCGCGCCTTCTCCTGCCATTGAAACCAGCACGTTATCCGCTCCCATCTCCTGCATCCTCTTTGCATAAGGAACGACTGCTTCCCTCGTCCTAAGTTCTACCCCAAAGATCTCACCCAGCTCATGATGATTCGGTTTTATCAGAAATGGATGATATTCCAGCACATTGACCAACAACTCCCCCGTAGCGTCTACCACAACCAGCACGCCTTTCTTGTCAAGGCGCTGCATCATTTTCCGGTAGATATCCTTCGGCATGGAACCGGGGATGCTCCCCGCAAGGATTAACACGTCGCCTTCCCCCAGAACGTCCAGCCTGCACATCAGCTTCTGTACATTTTCCTCATTGATTAAAGGTCCGCATCCGTTAATCTCAGTTCCATCAATAGATTTTAGTTTTAGGTTAATTCGTGAAATGCCTTCATGAATCGGAATCAAATCGGACTTTACACCTATCGCTTCAATCCGCCTGACGATTTCCTCTCCTGTAAATCCTGCCACAAAACCAAGCGCCGTATTCTCAATCCCCAGATTCTTAAGTACCATCGAAACGTTAAGCCCTTTGCCTCCGGGGAGTATCAGCTCCGAACTGGTTCTGTTCGTAAACCCTAATTGAAAATTCTCTACCGAAACGATATAATCGAGCGACGGATTCAAAGTAACCGTGTAAATCATCCCATTCCCTCTCCTTATATTTTATTGTATTGCTTCAATATTCCTAACCATTTTTCTATTGTAATTGCATTATACATTCATAATCAGTCAAAGTTCATCAAATTAATTCACAAAAAACATCGTTGCTTTTTATTTAATATGTATATTTTTGAGGGTATAGCGCAGGTTTTTCACTATCGTATGACATATAGTCAAAAGGAAGATGGCTGAAAATTATAATTTCATCATTTAAGGATAAAACAAACCCCTTACACAAATCTACTGTCTGTGCAAGGGGTCGTCTGATTTTGTAAAACTCCTCAATCACTATTTCAAGTCCTTGTAAATTGGTTTTTTCAAACGTGAAAGGCTTATGATTATCCCTAAAACCCCACGAAAAAACATAACGGCTATTCCAGAACTAATTCCCAAACAAAAAAACGGGAAAAATATCATCAATTACGTAAAAGCTGAAATTTTCTTTCTTTACTTTTTCAAAAAATCACTAAATTCTTTCAATTCCTTTTTTGTATCTTCTGAAAGTCTATTATATTCTATATCATGAGTTGCTCCCTCTAATGTATATAAATGTACCAGACACACATTCGGATATTTCTGTTTTAATCTGAGAAATGCGTCTTTTGCACCTATATCAATAAGTTCCTCGGAAGATGCAATACCAACAGAGGTTAGCTTTCTTGCCATTTCTTTACCAATATTCATCATTGACATTAACTCTGACATATTTACCTCCAACTCTTTATGGCTTGCATATTTCTATAAATTGGATTTTTTACTACAGTCAATTTCTCAATTTTTTCTCCATGATTTCATAAACCAACTTAACATCATTCTCTAATTCAAGCGCGCCATGCCCTACCGTTTTATATCCTCTATGCTCATATAAAAATACGGCAGGAAGTGATGCATCCAAGATTGCAGCAGAAGAGTTTTTTGCAATTTCTGTTTCTAGGCAATCCAAAATATATGAGCCACAGCCATGATTTTGATAACAAGGTAATACATATACTCCTGTGATATGGTTATGGTCGAAACATCCTGTTCCCACAATCCTTTGGTCATCTAATAATACCCCCATATTCCCCGAAGCTATTCCTTCTAAAATATGTTCCCGATTATGGTGTTTACAAAAGAAATCCACTACTTCTTTCGGATAATATTTTGAATAGACCATTTTAATTGTTGTATGTAAAACATTTTGTATATCTTCTGCCATAACAGATGCTGCCATTGTATATATCATACTCTTACCTCGTCAAGTACCAATCTGTTTATCTCTTTACGTTTTCCTAAATCTCTGAAATAAAATTCAAATCGCAAAATACTCCCCAATGATCACTTGCTGCAAACAGATTATATCAGCATTTATTGTTTGAATGGTTATCCCAACCGTCACACCAATCTATAAAACCTATCCCTTTAATCCCCGCGACTGCCTATCCATATCCTCAATCACAATATCGTATATCTCACCAAGGGTAGCGCAATATTCCAATACCTTCCAAGGCTCGTTGGTATGGAAATGTATCTTTATCATTTCTTCATCCCCTACCGCCAGAAGGCAGTCGCCTTGCTCTAATAATCTATAAATCTTCTGAACAAAATCCAATATCAACAGTATACATCAGCCTATCTACATTGTAAATAGTGCGCCCATCTCCTGCATTCTCTTGGCATAAGGAACGACTTCTTCCCTCGTCCTAAGTTCTACCCCGAAAATCTCACCCAGCTCATGATGATTCGGTTTTATCAGAAATGGATGATATTCCAGCAAATTGACCAACAGCTCCCCCGTAGCATCGTAAACCCTAATTGAAAATTCTCTGCCGAAACGATATAATCGAGCGACGGATTTAAAGTAACCGTGTAAATCATCCCTTTATCTCCTTTTACATAATAGCTGCTATCCCCTACCAAGTTCCTTTAACGCCTCTAACGTTCCTTTCAGATTCCTTGCATGCCAATTATTAATAAATGTCCAGTCCTCCAGACTGTTCATGCCCGAATTGCGAAGCGCGCTTAACTCCGCCTGCTGCGCCATCAGTGAAATTACCTCTTCCTCAAACCGGATATCAATGCGATAGTTTAATCCGGATTCCGTCACCTGCACGCTAAGAATTGAATCGTAAGGCAGTTCCAGCGCAACCTCCTTCTTGACATCCGCCCACACACTGCCAAATGGAAGAAGTACAATTGAGTCCTTGCAGAAAGAAAGCGCAAAGAAGTTATTCCACAAGAGTTTAGCAATCCTATCGCTTAAGTTTACCGGTGCATAAGATACAACAATTGACTTACCTTCCTCCGCCTCATAACCTAATCCCTCTAATATCTGATTGATTCTTTTTGTGTTTGCCATAATGACCACGCTCCTTTGTTCTTTGTTTGATGTTGGATTCATTATAGCAACGCAATTTTATTACGGCGTACTTCCTTCGCAAACTGTTTTTTTGACTACGTCAACGGTCAATTCTTTCTCAAATTTTATAATCCCGCTCTATACTCTGACTTCGCCTTACGGGACAGAGGACACTCTTCCCCCGTGTCAAGCTCCACAATCTGTTCTTTCAGATGTACTGTCCGAACATGTGCGCGATTCACGAGAAAGCCCCTGTGGCACCTCCAGAATCCCTCTCCTAGCTGCTCTTGAAAATGATCGAGACTATTGTTAAACTCCAGAAGTTCATTGACCAGATGCAGCCGTAACGTATGCTTATATCCCAGCGCTTCAAAATATAAAATATCCTGCATCGGAATATGACGCACCGTATCAAATAATTTGAGTGTACAATAACTGCCCTGTCCCGCAGGTTCATCGTGCAGTCTTTCCTGAATGCTCTCAAAGCATTCCCGCACTCTCACGCTCATTGCGTCATAGTCGCCTTTCACGATATAATCCAAGGCTTCCAAGCGCAGGCGGAACGTCTCAAACGCCAAATCACCATGCGCAGTGATAAACACAATAAAGCCTCTGGGATCATACCTGCGCAGTTCCTGCGCGAGTTTCAGTCCGCTCATCTGACCCGGAAAATCTATATCCAGCAAATAAATCGCGGGAACTGTGTCCTGCCGCTGTAATTCCAATAATTGTTCCGGATCATCCGCCACGCGCACAGGTCCTATATCTGCATCCAGAATCATAATCTGGTCAGACACGATTTTCTTTAGGTGTGCACTGATTACTTGTTCATCATCACAAATATATACGGGAATCATATGTTATTCTCTCAATCCAATTCTCTATGTCAGAGTCTCAAGTTGCCGTCTGAACAAATTCAGACTTTGATAAAATTAGCTATCAAGATGATTTTTCATCCTGCTATCCGATTTATACAATTTCCGCTCTTTTGACCGACTATATCTATCATTGTACCGGCTGAATCGGTATATGAAGCTCCTGCACAAAAAACCCATCACGCAGATAGGTTCTCGCAATACAGCCGGGATAATGGGATACTATCTTGCGATAACTGCTAAGCCCGGTTCCGCGACCGCTTCCTTTAGTGGTGTAACCCTTCCGCGAAAGCGCATTCAACTCCGGTTCCTTCTCATAATTATTTGCCACCGCTATATAAAGTTCCTTTTCATCCTGCAGTAGTACAAGACGTATCTGCGCGTCTTTCTCCGGAACTGCCTCTATTGCATTATCAATCAGAATACCAAGGCTTCGCAATAAATCCGCTGTCTCCATCATCTGCTTTTCCTTCACCGAATAGAGCACCTCCAGCACACTCTGTATATGCTTCTGGCGCATTGCCGCCAGCTTCGCGGTGAGCAGACTGCGAATCGGATAGGATTGTATGTTATTCAGACAATCCATCTGTTTAATCTCATTTCCAAGCTTTTCATCGAAATAGCTGCTTGTCTTTTTCATAAATTCCTGTATTCCGTCAAGATCGCCTTCCTGTGCCTGCAAAACCAGTCCTGAGAAAAGATTTGTCACATCATGCCGAAAGGCGCGAATCTCTTGCTGCAACTCCTCCAACAATTCCATGTGTGAGCGCTGCTGCGCAATCGTCTCCTCCTGCGCATGAATCTTCTCCTGCCCGGCAGTGTACATCGCCATAAACTGTATCCATAACAGCACCACGATAATCAAGGAAAAGAAGAAAAGCGCATACAGCGCATTCGGTTCTGCGCCCGGATAAAAGAAATCGACAAATGACCAAAAGAGCATAAACGCCCAGCTAACTGTCAGCAAAACAACGGTTTTCAATCTGGTGGAAAACAAGCCGGCAAAATAACGGTAAAACTCGCTTTTGTGCAATATATAAGCTGCCAGAAAGGCAATGAAAAATCCCCACAGCTTAGGAAAAACAATGGTTATAAAAGTATAAAGATACATTCCCCCAAAGGTTGGACTATAGGCTTCTGCCGCCGCAGACACCACATCGTCCGCCGTATAAATAATGAAATGACTGAGCATAGTAGCAGTCAATCCTTGTATAAAAGGAACTCCATAACATTTCCTCATTACGATTCCCAATGCAGCCGCCTCAACTGTATATGCAATCAGTGAAAAAAGAAGTTCAAAATATGGTCCGAAAATATATTCCTCGTCAATAAGCCACGACGATAAGAGCATACACAGCACATAAATCGCACTGGAACATACCGCATAGATAAGAAATGGACGTATCCTTACTCTCTTACCGACAATACCGGCACTCAGCCAGAACATACCAAGTCCCGACAGGATAAAAACAAAAATGACGACCGAAATCCGAAATGCAAAGGGCATACCTTACAACTCCTTTTTCACCGTGCTGCTCTTCTCATTTTACTATTCCAGCCATCATTTTTCAACTACGCCATCGCCTTAACGACTGCTTTCATCCCCTCTTGTACTATACACTCTCAAAAAAGTTATGATTGCTTCCTAAACTAATCTGTATCCATCATAACAACGCCTTTTTTTAAAATAAGATTGGCATATTGTGCCGTTTCTCCCGTCATGATAACAACCGATGAGTTATCTCTTGTTTTCTCATAGAACTTCCATTTATCTATTTTTTCAAAGCAATCTTTTCCTCTTGCATCATATTTTGATACAATCTCTTGATATTCCTCCCATATGGGCGTCTTCACAGGGTCCCCCGCTACCACATCCATCAGCGTCACCGGATGCTCCACATAGGTATCTAATGGAAAAACTTTTAAAATCGCATCTAAGATTTCCGGGATTCCATGTCCATCCATGCGGATGACTTTCTTCCCATAGGTATGCCCCGGAAAGTTTCCGTCTCCAATCGTCAATTCATCTGTATGCCCCATTTCACATAATACCTTCAATAACTCCGGGGACAAAATTCTTGGGATTCCTTTTAACATCGCATTTCCTCCTCTGTCAGTCTTCTACCATATTGGGAATCTTCGGCAGCTCTTTCTGATGACCAAAGTCATAGAACTTTTCTGCATTTTCTCCCAAAACCCTTTTCTTATCCTCATCCGAAAGCTCCTTGCTTTTCCAGATAAAATCCTGTGACATCAGATAAGTAATGGCAGTCATCGTTCTTGGATAGTCGCTTCCCCACATAAGCTTTTCTATTCCGCAGATTTCTTTTGCTTTTAAAATAGCTTGCACGGCAGAGGGGTAAGGATAGTACTCCTTGTGGTACAGCCATGTTATCCCGCCGCTTTCAACATACACATTCGGATACCTTGCAAGGGCAATCTGTGCCTCCCAGCCCTTTCGCCCTGCCATGCCAAAATGCCCAAGGACAACTTTTACATCCGGGTATTCTTCTATCATCTCACGCAAAGCTCCCACCTGCGCTTCCCCTTCCGCCAGCTCGACCGCCACAAATTTTCCGTCTGCCTGCGCTGCCCGAAAGACCGGCAGTGCAGTCTCAAGGGGCGCTTTCATCCTCGCAGCGCAGATTTTAATCCCGTCGAAGCCTTCCACCCGGAAATTGTCCCGTTCCTCGTACAGACTGCAAATCCGAATCCTGTCCGGATATTTTTTCCTGACTTCCAGCAGATACTGGTCTTGATTGCCGTCCATATACTCCTGCGTAACGACCGCTGCATTCACCCTTGCATAATCCATATTGGAAATCAGATATTCCGCCCTGTTTTCACCATCCAGAAGATAGGGCGGCATCATCTGGCGCACCGTTCCCGCAAAATCACTTTTTCCTCCGTCCAGTCCTCTGACAGCTCCTTGCGCCACTTCTCCCTGCTGTTTTTTCCACAGATGTACATGCGCATCAATAATCATGTTTACTCCCTCCTCTCGTACATCTTTCCTATAAGAAAATTTGCTCCGCAAATTATCTTGGGAAGAATGCAGAGCATTCTTCTGCTCTCTGGAGAAATTTCCTACAATGTTACGCCGTCCTTAAAAATCGCAATTCCCCGAAACCCATTCTGCTCCGACTCTGTCTGTCTCCCACCGGCTGTCTCGATTACAAGCTGTAGCAGCCGTTTTGCCGCATCTTCTATGGATTCCCCATCCGCCACCACGCCTGCGTCAAAGTCAATCCAACCCTGCTTTCTTACCGCCAGCTCCGTATTGGTGGCAATTTTCACCGTCGGAGCCGGCGCGCCAAACGGTGTTCCGCGCCCTGTTGTAAAAAGAATCAAGTGCGCCCCTGCCGCTGTCATTGCCGTGGAACTGACCAAATCATTGCCCGGTCCATAGAGCAGATTTAAGCCTTTTGTCACCACCGGCTCACCATATCCTATCACGTCCATAATCGGTGCCATGCCGCCCTTCTGCACACATCCGCAGCTTTTATCTTCCAGCGTTGTAATGCCTCCCTGCCGGTTGCCGGGACTCGGATTATCATAGACCACCTCATGATGGCTGATAAAATAATGCTTAAATCCGTTAATCATGCGCACCGCCTTATCAAAAACCGCCTCGTCAATACAACGGTTCAGCAACATTTCCTCTGCACCGAACATCTCCGGCACCTCGGTAAGAACGGTACTTGCACCCCTTGCACACATCATATCGTTGAAACGCCCTACCACGGGATTTGCCGTAATGCCGGAAAGTCCGTCCGAACCGCCGCATTTCATACCGATCACAAGTTCGCTGACCGATATCTCTTCCCTTGTAAACTGTCCTGCATACTCCGCGCACTGTTTCAGCAGTTTCCTTGCTTCTTCAAACTCATCGTCTACCTCTTGACAAATCAGAAATTTGACGCGGTCTGCATCATATTCTCCCAGTTCCTCCAGAAACTGCTCATGGGTCAGATTTTCACAGCCAAGACCAAGCACCAGCACTGCAGCGGCATTCGGATGCCTTGTAAGCGCCGCCAGAAGCTTCCTTGTCTGCACGTGGTCTTCTCCCGTCTGGCTGCATCCATAAGGATGCGCAAATGTATACAACCCTTCAACGCTGCCTGTTACCAGATTCTGATTATCCTCCGCCATCTTTTTCGCCACATCATTGACGCAGCCCACTGTAGGGACAATCCAGATTTCATTACGAATGGCGGCTCTGCCGTCCCTTCTCCGATATCCCATAAAGGTTTCCGGCTCCACAGGTGTTAACGGTTTTACATTCGGATGATAGCTGTATTCTATTTCTCCAGACAGATTTGTCCGCATATTATGAGTATGAAGCCACGTCCCTGCTGCCGCAGATACCGTAACATGTCCGATAGGAAAACCGTATTTTATCACATGTTCTCCTTCCGGGATATCCTTGAGAGCCATCTTATGACCCTGCATAATATCTTCCTTTGCAGTGACGATTATTTCCCCCACATTCACGCGCTCTCCTGCCTTAATGGAGCAAAGCGCCACCACTACATTATCCTTCTCATTGATACGGATTACTTTGTTCATATTTTACTCCGTTTCTAACCTTCTACAGACAGGAGGCAAATGCGGCAAGCGCACCCTGACTGCGGATTATTTTTAATCCCCCTGCCACAGCAGCTTCAAACCCTTCAATCTCTGTCAGATTTCTCTCCCAGAATCTGGCATCTGACAAAACTTCATGTACAAGCGTTTCCGCATCATCTTCTCTGTGCGCATAATAAAAATCTAACACCCATGCATCATCCTGCACCTTATACTCATTGCCTTTGGCACGTCTGCAGATTAGTCCGTCAGCCTCCCGCCTCTGAATTTCATTACTGTAGAAAGCAATATATGCTGCCATGCTCATGACCAGACAGGACGGCAGTTCTTTTCTCTCCTCCACATAAGCCAGCAGGGAGGGCAGGTTCCGCGCTTTCCATTTTGACGAACTGTTTAGGGAAATGCTCATAAGCTCATGGTCTACAAAGGGATTATTAAAACGGTCTGTCACTGCTGCAGCAAACTCCTTTAACTCTGCTTCATCCAGCTCATGTCTCAGTGTAGGAATCACCTCATCATAGAGCAGTTTATCCATAAAACCTCTCACCGTGTCGTCATGCATACAGTCCCTTACGATATGAAAACCTGCAAGATAGGCTCCCAGAACGAAGCCCGTATGTGCGCCATTTAGGATGCGGACCTTGCGGTGTTTGTACGGAGTCACATCGGGAACGACATGAACATTCAGCCCGGCTTCCTTAAAAGGAAGCCTCTCTTCCAGTTCCGCAGGACCCTCTATCATCCAGACGCCGAAGCATTCTCCCACATCTATCAGCTCGTCATGATATCCATTTTCCTTCTCCAAAGCTTCCACTTC
Organism: uncultured Lachnospiraceae bacterium; assembly: GCA_947564735.1. Classification (GTDB taxonomy): domain Bacteria; phylum Bacillota; class Clostridia; order Lachnospirales; family Lachnospiraceae; genus UBA3282. Next base: position 115,453 of record CANOEC010000001.1, read on the forward strand.
CTTCCGGTCGCGGATGCGCCCCGGCACAATACGGTCTACAAGCGTGGAGCAAAAAAGGTTATCTTCACGAACCCATGTCAGAAACCCTTCCTCCAGTTTCCAGTCACGGATATACTGCTCAACACATTTTAACAGCTCTTTGCCGTTATCATCAATCAATTCGCAGCACAGCATAGTAAGCCCCGGTTTACCTGCCTTATACCGCTCGTAAAGAATCCGGGTCAGTTTTGCCGGAAAGCTGACCGGCGGACATTGGTCAAACGTACTTTCTTTATCGTATACAATCCCTGCCTCCGTCGTGTTAGACACAATCATTTCCAAATCATCACTCACTGCCGCCTGCAGTACGGCGTCAAAGTCCTCGTAAGGGTTGATGCATCGGCTGACAGCGGATATGACCCTCTTTACGTCTACCTTCCGCCCCCTTTCGCTCCCTCGAAGATAGAGCGTATACAAGCCTTCCTGCTCGTTAATTAACTCCGTCAGTCCTTGGGCGATGGGCTGAACCACCACAATCTTGCCGTTCCAGCCTGCGCGTTCATTGGCGCAGTCAAACCAGTAATCCACAAAGGCACGGAGAAAATTCCCCTCGCCAAACTGCATGACCTTCTCAGCCCCGCTCTCCTTGATATACCCTTGATAATTGCTCTCTTTTAATACTGTATAATTTAGTCTCTTCATATGAACCTCCCTATCTGCCCACAGATGTTCAAGTCTGTGCGGCGGATACCCGTATTTTGGGCATTCTCTGGCGTGAGAAAGATTTGCTGAAAGCAAATCGTAGAACTTCCAAGTCAGCTATGCTGACTTTGCGATGCAACCCTTGCTGCGAGTGATTAGAAGTTCTTCTCACACTTTTCTCTTCTATCGAATGTCCGTAAAATCAATGACCACTTTTAACATGTCGGTGCCATTGCTGCTAAAATCCGCAAAGGCATGAGCCGCGTCCTCAAACTGATAGGTATTGGTGATAATCTTTTCCAAATCTGCCTTTCCTGATTTTACCAAATCAATTAACTGATAAAAATCCTTCTGTAATGCGTTCCTGCTTCCGAACACGTTTAATTCCTTCTTCTGAATCAGTGTAAAATTAAAATCCAGATTGCTCTTGCCAACCCCAATCAATACTACTTTTCCGCCAAATGCAGCCGCGTCGATACAATTCTGGAAGGTTGATGGAAGCCCTACCGCCTCAATACATACGTCGAATCCGTATCCTGTTCTTTCCCCGTTTAGCTCAATGCTTCCGGTAATCTCTTTTACTGCTTTCTCCAGTTCTTGCGATGAACGATTCAGAATTGTACCTGCAAATCCAAAAGCACCCATGGCATACTGCAATTTCTTCTCCGCCACATCGCAAAGATACACTTCTCCGCCCAGAGCTTTTGCCGCATTAGCCGCCAGCACACCGATTGTTCCGGCTCCCACAACCAATACCTTATCCCCCGGTTTTATGCCCGCTCTCTGGACGCCATGATAACTAATGCAAAAAGGCTCAATGGCTGCAAGCACTTTAGGAGCCAGACCCTTTCCATCATAAATACGCTCCAGCGGCATGGTAATGTACTCGCAAAACGCACCGTCTCTCTGACACCCCATGGTCTGGTTGTCCATACATGCATTCACCAATCCCTTTTTACAGCTATAGCACTTTCCACAGTTAAAATAGGGATTACACGTAACAATCATACCCTTCTTAAGTCCGTATGTATTCTCATCGACTTCCACAATCTCTGCGCTGAACTCATGTCCGGGTATCCTAGGATAGCTGAAGTAGGCAAATGTTCCGCGGTAAGAACCCAAATCGCTTCCGCAGATTCCACCGTACAGTACTTTTAGCAGCGCCTCTCCCGGTTTTCTTACCGGTTTCGCAATCTCCTTGATTTCTACTTCTCCCGGTGCGTTGATATAAATTGCTTTCACGTTCATTTCCTCCTGATTATGCTATTTATTCATATCTATAAAAGACTCGTCCCAGATGACCGCCGTTTTTAATGGAGCATCTTTACAGTAAATCCGATTGTTATACGCATCGACAGGGTCTTTGATAAACGTCTCCTTGTCAATCAATTCAACGATTTTGTCATAGTCGCTGTCCACCAGAAGCTTGATGGCGCGTTCCATATGCTCCTGCCGGAAATTAATAGAGGATAAGATAATCTGATTCTTAAAGCCAAAGGGCATCGTGTCAAATGCAACTTTAGGTCCCAGAGAAAAACTGTTGTAAATGCCGTTATTGCCAAGCACGCCATATGCAAAGGCGATCTCATGCTCCACACTGCTTCCGCTTACACCAAGAAACACGGTCGCTGTTCCTAAAAGCTCCTTTTTGATTGCCTCCGCCAGTTTCTCCTTCGTTGAAAAATCATTTTTCACATAGGCAGCCCCCGTATGACTGACTGCAAAACGGACTTTAAGGCTCTTCTCCTCACTTCTTGCCACGAATACAATCTTTGCATCCGGATATTTTCTGTGTATCAAATCACCGATAAACATCCCCGTCGTACCCAGCCCAAAGATAACAGTCCTGTCAAACAAATGCTTCTTTGCCAGTTCTCTCCCCTCTTCCTCGCTGCATTTATTCTTCGCCATTTCCACTCGGAAATTATGCGCGCTTCCGATGTCCTCCATTCTCTCAAGCTGGAATACCATACAGCCAAAGGGATCCGGAAATACCATTTTTTTTGCAAATGACAACGGAAGCTTTCCATTTTCTGCAAATCCGTCCGGAATCGGAAGCAGCATATCCGGATGATAATAATTACAGTCCGAAAACAACCCGTCCGCCTGATCGCATCCATATTCAAAGTATGTTTCTTCTTCCGTATATCGGGTCGGGTCATAACTGTTTCCGCCGCGAATCAGCACAATGGCAAACCGGTTCTGCTCCGGTACCCATACAACCCCTTCATGTCCGTTAATGAGCCGATTCGTGCCTTCCGGAAATTTCGCGCCGAGTTTTCCCTGACGCCCCATATTCATAAGTTCATGGTCTGTTCCACAGAAACCAACAATCACGCTTTTTGCAAGAATCCCCTCTTGCTCCTCTTCTCCACGCAGTCTTTGTCTCTTTGGGTTTATCAGCTCCACATCACCATAGACCAACGGCTTTTCCTTACTGTTCTGAAAATAAGTTCCCTTTACAATCATAACGTTCTCTCCTATGAATCTTTTATATTGTTTTTTGCTTTTCAATTGACTTTTTAAATACGTTCTGATAGATTTATGGCAAATATTATCCTGCGGTCAAGGGGGTATTCACTTTGCAGATTAAATATACGAATTTAGACATACATTTTTCTTTAGAACATATGTCATTTGCCGTCTTAAATCTTGTATATGAAAAATTTCTGCGTTCCATCCCCAAACACAGTCATAGTAACCGTAGCTATGAGATTCACTATATCTCCAAGGGATACGGAACGGCTGTCATACAAGGCGTAACTTATCCGATTATCCCAAACACTCTTTATGTAACAGGTCCCGGCATCGAACATGAACAAACCCCGATGCAAAACGATCCGATGGAAGAATACTGCATCAACCTCAAAATAAGTCCCAATCCGGATTACCCTCACGGTGACGCTTCTCAAATCACCACATTGTTTGAAAACACCCTCTTTTGGTTTGGTCAGGACACCGAACAGATTCATCTTCTCATGGAACAGCTTTTTTACGAGATGCAGCACCAGATGCTGGGATACAGACTTCAGGTAGAATCTCTTCTCTCCCAATGTGTCATTAAAATGGTTCGGAATTATCTGGCTTCCACACCAGTTCCTCTTCAGACAAAAGACATCCCCTTCTGCCCTGCGAATCTTTTTGAACAAAAATATATTATTATTGAAGAATGCTTTCTCTACGATTACAAGGAGATTACCCTTGCGAATCTTTCAACCCGTCTTGGGCTTGGTGCCAGACAAACCGAACGGTTATTGAAAGAACATTACGGCAAAACCTTTTTGCAGAAACGAAACGATGCGCGTATGGCGGCGGCATCTGTTCTATTGGTTTCCACAAATCAGTCCATAACCGATATTTCAGAGTCTCTTGGTTACTCAGCTGTCGAGCATTTTTCCAATGCCTTTCGCAGGCATTACCATATATCGCCATCCGACTACAGAAAAAAACATCGCTGATTTTTCAATCTGTTTTTCTTTGTTAGATATATTATATAAAAACCCTTTTCATTTATTTAGATAATTACCTGCCATATATTTCTTTTTTATGTCGTGTTTGCGCAGGTTATGTGAGTGTAAAGGCGCATGGAACAGTCATCTGTAACCATACGCCTTATTTGTTTCAAACAATTTATGCTTTTTTCTTCTTATCTGTCTTGCTCTTCTTACTTTTATGATTCTAATCATCTTTTTTAACTACGCCATCGCCCTGATAACCGCCTTCATCCAGCCTGCAAAAATACGCAAATAGTCCGGCACATTGGCGTCAATCGCCGCAAGCATTGCCTGATGGTCGAAGCTTCCGTCCGCTGCGCGTACTTCTTCGTAAATTGTTCCTGCCGCCTCACTAAAGCCCAGCGCTATATTTCCCTGCGCCACATCGCCAATCGCTACCTGCGACCCTAAGGCATAGGCACCGAGACCAAACTGCCCAACCGCTACCGCACCTGTTGCAAATACGCCCACACTGATGGCGCCGCCAGTAATCACACCGACGGCAATAGAACCTATCGCTATGCCTCCCACTGCACATGCTCCAAGGGCAAACAGAAGTCCGACGCCCACCGGCGCCAATGTAATGATTCCTACCCCCACAATCCCGATTGCAATGATACCCTGCGCCGTGTTGCCGATGGCAATAATGCCTTTCGCGCGCACAGGGCGAAGCCCGATATTGACATGCACAAGCGGCATTCCCATAAATATCTTCTTACTCTTATACTCATAATGAAAAGACTGTCTCTCTACTACAATGTGCGTCTGCCGTGGATATCCGTCCGTCCCGTCAGAATATGCTCCTCCTGCGTCCGTTTCTTTTTGCGCTGTCTGCTGGCTCCGCCGGTTTTCCATTGTCTCTTTCAATAAATAGTCCGTGCTGACTCCGAACATCTCGCTGATTGCCACTATTTTATCCAATTCCGGAACAGACTGGTCTGTCTCCCATTTTGAAACGGACTGCCTCGATACACCCAGCGTATCCCCGAAGCTTTCCTGCGACATGCCTTGCTCTGTTCTAAGTCTGTAAATTTTTTCCCCAAGTGTCATATGATATTCTCCTTATGCTATGTTAGCTCTTATTTTTATTCCCTTTTGTACATATGCTGATGACTCAATTATAATTGTATCAGCACACTTTTCTAAGATAGCTATCTTGATTGAACAGCGCTCTTCAATCTGTTTCAATCATAAATGAAACCTACAAAAATAGCTATACAGGGCACTTGGAAATTTGTCAACTGGCAGTTGCATACGGCATAAAATAAGGCTTTGCTATACTAACCTCGTCTGCACAAGCTCTGCGAACCTAGGCAGAATAAACGTTACCTCTCCATATTTACTTGTATCTATAATCCCTTTTCGTTTCAGCCGGTCTCTATATACAGAAAACAATTCTGATTTCATTTCTATCCTTTCTCTGATATTTTTACCCTTGTTTCTCCGCTCACAGACATTTCAATCACTATCTTTCTGTCCAGTTCCGAAAGATCTGACCATATTTTACTGTATACATATTCTTCAAGATACTGGTCGTACTCTGGAAATATTTCGTCAATTGATTCTATCTCTTGATTTTCCCAATGAAGATAGCCCAACATCTGAAATGCAAACGGATATCCTTTCGTTAAATCGGTCATTTCCCCTGCTTTCTCCATATCCAGATGAAAGATATCCATATACTGTTTTCTAACCGCAGCATAGTTTAATGGATCCAATATCATTTTGGGCGCTCTATATAAAAAGGTACGCGAATCTTCATTTTGAAGATTATATATAATTTTTATGGCATCAAAACTGAATGCAGTCCGAGCAGTGCCTTGCACCAAAAACCTGTAACCTGCGGATGAGCGAAATTACCCTGCCATCTTTGATGGTTCGTGACAACGCCTCAATCAGCTTATTCTGGCATACTGTGTCGAAGAACTTTTCCAAATCCATGTCCGCCACATACATGCAGCCTTCATTTACATTCTTTTGGAACTGTTTTAGGACTTTAATTTGTTTGGCGGCCTTATCCTTACCCATAACCTAATGTAATTTCTGTCCGTCAGACCAGAGATTTGCCACCACCTTCCTTCAGATTCCACCTCACGATGGACACCCTTGGTTTTGACTGTATCCTTCCCACTACTAGCGCGGATTAGGAACTTTCATCCATTAGCGACATGCGCCGCAAGGCGCACCACCTAAAAAATGCCGAACCCATTTAATCATACGAGTTCGACATTTCTATTCTTTTACATTTTATTAATAATCAAAACAAATACACATCTTATTCGCTTGTTAAATACCTGTTATGATTCCTATATTTTCCTATCACCATTGTTATAACCACTATCAAAAAAGTATCTGCTATTAAAAATAGTGCATTACTGTTATTCAAAATGATGCACACAACTGCTATTATCATATCCATAAGAAGAAATGATTTTAGTTTTTTTCTAAAATACCTGTCTTCTTCTCTATCTATTTTTCTGTTTATATTTTCAACCGGATACAATATATAAGTAATCATTTCTAAAATAAACAGCGCGATAAATGAAATCCAAATAGGAGCTTGAATATACCTAACTACCAATAATATGCCAGAAAATGTCAGACATGATAAAACAAAACAGGAACAATATTTTTCTAAATGTAGCCCTCCAGCATATGAGCGCAATGGGGCAAAAATAATAAAAAATAATATTCCTTCTACAAACATACGTAGATATAGTGTCATAAACAAGCAAAATAGTAAAAACAATCCTACTTCTATGGTTACTGTAAAGCCATATTCATATATAGTTCTGTCTTCTTCCTCTACCATGTCTTTACGAATGACATAATCTGCGAAAAGCTTTGCTACCTTTTCCATAACTAGAACTTACGGAATTTTCTCAATGCTTCAGGCTGTTTTGGCTGATGATAAATAAGTGCGCATCTGCTATTTGCAGCAATAGAAAGCACATTATTAGTAACTCCAGTTAATACCTTTGCTACCATATTCTTATCCTTATTCTTCATTGTCCTTCCTCCTTTTACAAATGATTTAAGTAAGTATACACCCAAAAAAACATATTTTATCTTTTTGTCAAAAATACGCGGTTTGCTGTTAAAAATCCTTAAAATTCAAAACCAATGTCAAAGAAAAGATACCATTATCGACATCCACAATTGCTTCTCCTTGATATTCTTCAGCTATCCTCATGATTGATTTCAAACCATATCCATGCCTGTATTTCTCTTGTTTTGTAGACAGCAGCATCCCCGTTCTATCTTTTTTTATTTCATGTTCATATGGGTTTTTAATTACCAAAACCCATGCTTCTTTCCTCACCCCCATTGTAATCTCAATTACTTTTTCTTTATTCTTACATTCTCTTACAGCCTCAATTGCATTATCAATAGCATTACCCAAAACAACCCCAATATCACATTGTTCTATGGGCAATTTATCCGGTATAAATATTTTTAGGCAAAACTCTATTCCATATTCTCTGGCAACAGCATACTTAAAATTAATTACAGAATCTACTGTACTATTGCCACTGTTCGAAACCGTTTCCACATAATGACAATTATTAATAATTTTATTTAAATTTTTGATAACATTCTCTTTATCACTGTTCTCTATTCCACCCTTTAAAACAATAAGTTCATTAATGAGATTATGTTTTTCTTCATGAAAGTCTTCCATCATTTTCTGTTGTTCTAAAGTGTTATATGAAATAATATCCAATTGCTGTGCATATACTGTCTTTTCTTTTTCGTAAGCAAAAAATTCATTTATTTTGATATAAATTTCATAAATAACGACATTAAATAATATCAAAATACTGATTGTAATCATTGAAGAAATCTTACTATTTTTTGAATAAAATTCATTTATGGCAATGTAAATGCTTCCTATCGGCATCAATAACAAATACAAATAAAAATTGTTAGGAATAAATTCACTGTCTCTTTTGTAACATACCACGGATATAATATAGACAAGTATTATCATAAGGATATTAGAAATAACCACGCCTATTTCATTCTGATTCCACTGTTCTATTTGGATATTTCTTACTAAAAAGTAAACAAATTCTTCTAGCAATGACCAAACAGAAAAAAATAACAGTAAAAGAAAATATTTTTTCTTTCCAGCACAACTATATCCACATACAGCTATTATCAATATTAGTATAATATTTAAAACTGTTTGTATTATATCTATATTACCTTTATTACATTGACGGAACATCTGAAAAACACCATAGAAAATATTTACTGTAACAAGCAAAATTGAACTTTTCTTCCTTACAAAAAAACTCCCCCAGAACCTATTAACAATCCATACCGCTGCAATGACCATAACAAAATATAAAATATAATTTCCTATCTCAAACACCAATATCCCCTCCCAACAATCTACTATACTGTGTTCCAAAATTCTTCTGTCTATCTTCACTGATAGGTAATTTGGTTCCATTTATTAATGTTACTGCTGTCTTTGAACGAGAGTGTATATGATGATAATTCACAAGATATGATTGATGAATTCTTAGAAAAGGAATTTTCCCACTTAGAAGCCTTCCCTCTACTTCTGACAGCTTTCCATTGAATTTTTCAGTCTTATTATCTCTAAAATACACATGAATTGTTCTACCTCTGCTTTCAAAATATATAATATCAATAGAGGGAATTTTATACTCTCTATTTTTATAATGAAATGAGAAATAGAATTGCTGATTACATATTTTAAGATTTGCCTCTAAAAAGATTTTTTTAAAATTAAAGTAATCAATAGGTTTCTTGATAAACGCAAAAACATTCAACCTAAATAACTCAATCATATATTTGTCATATCCGGAAATGTAAATCAATAACGCATTTTCGTCTATTTTTCTAATATTTTTAGCCGTCGTTATCCCATCTCCACTATTCATCTGTATATCCAAATATATTATATCGTATTTTATTCCATTAACTATTTCTTTTTCTAACCCATTTCCACTAAAGAAAACATCCGTATCAAACGAGATACCTTCCTTACCGCAAATTTCATGAATCATGTTATCTATTTGACCAGTAATAATTTCTTCATCATCACAAATAGCTATCTTTATCATTTGCATTCCCTTTTATAATATATTGCCTAAATTCATAGTTTATTTGCAATAAAAATAATTTTCTATAATGCAATGACTAATTGCATATTATTAATATGTTGTCTTTTATATTATAACCTCTCCAAAAAAATGCTACAATACAAAACAAACAATACACAATGTCAAGACTACCGGCTTAGCCAGTAGCCTGCTCTGCCCCTATAAAGGGCTTTCTCGGCGCTTCCTTACTCCGGCGCAGCCCCATAAGGGGCTTGCTGGTTTGCTTTGACTTCCTACTGCCACTCCAAGTGGCTTATTTCTTGTTTTTCTTCTCCGGCTCACCCGTAAACGGGTCGATATACTCTACCAGTGACATCTGGTCGTATTCTAAATCCTCTTTCAGCTGATTCTGGATATACGTTTTGATTGCAGCTGTGTTCTTCCCTACTGTATCTACATAATATCCTCTGCACCAAAAATGCCTGTTCCCATATTTGTCTTCAAATTCGCATGTTTCTCAAATATCATTAGGGAACTTTTCCCTTTCAAATATCCTACTATCTCTGATACCGAATATTTGGGCGGTATCCTCACCAGCATATGGATATGATCCGGGCAGCATTCGGCTTCTATGATCTCTATCCCTTTTCTGCGGCATAGTGTTCCTAATATCTGACCTACATCTGCCTTAATGTCTTTATACATCACCTGTCTGCGGTATTTTGGTGCAAAAACTATATGATACTTGCATTCCCATTTTGTATGGGCTAAACTATTTGTTGTGTCCATCTTGGGCTCCTCCTGTGTTGTATTTTTGTGGTTTGCAGACCTACTTTTATACTAACACAGGAGTTTCTTTTATCTAAAGATCTGCCCTCCCCCTGCATAGCAGGGGGTTTATTTTTGTCTGTGACACAATAAGCGCATAGTTTTAAGGTTCAACCTCAAAACTATGCCCTTACGATTCAGCTTCTATAAAAACTATGTTTTCAATGTTATTTAGAATTATTTATTTCTTTTTTCTTTGTTTCACTAGAATATAAAAATAATGGTAAAAAAATACTTACTAAAAACATTACAAAAGAAGTACAGAAAATGTAAATAACAGGATATTTAAATGCAAAATAGGAAACTTCATTATGCATTAATTTTCCAACCATAAACAAAATTCCATTTCCCAAAGTTAATATGAATGCTAATGTAGACATACAATAAAAAACACCTTCATAAACCAATATTGCCTTTAACTGTTTCACTGTCATCCCGATTTTTCTCATAATGATAAGTTCTTTGCTCCTGCTCATATAGCTTGTAAGAAGCGTATTATAATAACTCACAAATGCAAAAAGTATTAAAATTCCACTAAATCCTCCCATAATAATTCGTATTGCTGAAATATAATTCTGCTCTTTAGCCAAGATATCGGAACTAGCCGTCATATAATAAGTATTGGTAATTTCTGAATTTTGATTCGCATCCCGTAAAATACCTTGGATTATATTTTTTATCTCCTGCTCATACTCTTCGCTGACATCAAAAGAAATATTGTAAATAATCGGCTTCATATCTAATGCCGTCATTGTTTTTTCACTAATAATAATATAGTTTAGATTCTTACCATCCCATGGCATATTTAGCTCTGGAAATCCATTTTCTGAAAAATCCAAATAACCACAACAAATAAACTCAAAATCATTCCCACTCTCTTCAAAAAGAATCCCTGAGAGCTTCTGCCCTATCATCACGTCAGCTTCCTCTGTCTGTTTAGCAGATAATTCATGATTATGCAGTAAAATGAAACCATTTCCCTCCTTTAAAGTATTTATATCTGTACCATATCCTTTTCTCTTAACATACGTTTCCAACTTATCTATCCATTCTTCCGAAACCACCTGTACTGTCAGCTCCGTAATAATTTCTGAATCATATTGCCATGAATCAATCCTCGGTTTTATTGCCTCTGACTTATAATTAAATGTTCCAAATCCCCCAACACATTTATTTATATTATCACCCTTTATTCCTGTCATTTTTATAATTTCAGAAATAATTTCTTCTGACACCAGCTCGTGTCCTTTCAAATCTTCCGAAGCATATCCCTCATTCAAACGAAGATAATATTCCACTGCTTCTTTCGTAACACCAACCTCAAAATCCGGTTCCTGACAAATTTTGTTTGTTTGGTCTAAACCATTACTTATTACAACTGCCAATAAAAAAACTTCAATACCGATAAATAAAGAACTTATCGTTACTAACATCTTCTTTCTGTTTCTTGTAAAATTTCTCCATGCTATACTTAAAATGCCAAATCTTTTTGAATGCCTGTTGAAAATATATGGCATATTAATTTTTTCTTCACATTTTGAGCATTCTATCGGAGATAACTTCATAACAGTACGAATACAACATCCAAAGGCAAACGCTTCACCTATTCCGCACAAAATCACCGCTGCAATCAACATTTCCCCTGAATATAGCTCTTTATGATTTATATTTCCATTTCCCACAAGATACATTTTTTCTAACAATGGCGGTAAAATAAATTTGACAGCCAGACTGCCAAATAGTATTCCCAGCATACATCCCGATAATATAATTCTTAACTCTGAAAAAAGAAATATTTCTCTAATCTGTTTTGGTTCTGCTCCAACCACTTTCAACAATCCATATTCCTGTTTTTCCTTACTAACCGATATAGAAAAAATATTATAAATGAATAAATTCATGCTAAGTGTTATCAACACTATTCCGAACAATGCAAATATGCAGTTTCCAATCATACTCCGAATGGTTTTCGACGCACCCTCATTCATGATTAACAGATTCTGTTCATCTTCCAGTACGATATCCGTATTAATCTGTTTTTCCACCTGAGCAGAATTCATCCATAACTTATCCGATTTTATCAACGCATCATTTATAAAGGAAAAACGATTCTGTTGCTCTGCAAACTCTTCTGAAAAAAATGCTTTCGGAAGTTTCTCAACATCTTCTACGTAATCTGTATAATAACCTGATAATTGAAAAGTCATATCAATATCCTCTGTACCGTTCCTAAACCAATCGAATAGAACAATATGTACTGGCAGCTCCATTCCTATTTCTGGTTCTTCAATTCCCAGATTATTTAAAACTCGAACCGACAACATAATCTCGTTGAAATTTTCAGGATACCTTCCCACAACATTATCATATGCGGGCAAATACATTTTTTCAAAGCATTCATCACTGACCACACTACAGGTAGCAACTTTTTTACTATCCTGATACCAAACTCCGAAATTACGAACAATTCCTAGTTCATCTACATAATCTAATTCTTTCAAATTTTGATATTGCTCTTCAGACACATTTTCCAAAATAGCAGTGGCAAAATTACCATTTTCTCTTATTCTTTTTAGATCATCCGCTTTCACTCTGCCATTAACTATAGTTAACAATAAAAATAATGCCATTATCGAAAATGCCGTCGTCGCCTCTAAAATAATATTTCTTTTACGATTTCCAGCTGCAAAAGCATTAGAAATTTTTAAGAGAATCTGTTTTTTCTTAAATATAGTTTTCATTATAGAATTTTTCCATCTTCAATGCGGATAATCCGGTCAGCTTTTATTGCAATTTCTTCATTATGAGTGACTATTGCAACAGTTTGATTATATAGAGCAGAAAAATTTTTCATTAATGCGACAACTTCTCTGCTTCCTCTGCTATCCAAATTCCCGGTTGGCTCATCTGCCAAAACGATTGCCGGCTTTGTTATCAATGCTCTTGCTATAGCAACACGCTGTTGCTGTCCCCCGGATAAAGTATTTGGCATCTGCCATAAGTTTTCCTTAATTTTCAGATAATCAGAAATTTCATTAACAAAGTCTTCATCAACGTCGGTTCCTTCCAGCTTCAATGGTAAAATAATATTTTCATATGAAGTTAATACGGGAATCAAATTGTAATTCTGAAAAACAAACCCTATATTTCGCCGTCTGAAAATACTTAACTCTTCTTCCGTCATATCACAAATCGGAACATCCTCAATATAAACCATTCCTTTGGACGGACGATCCAATCCCCCGATTATGTTTAAAAGTGTTGTTTTTCCACTTCCGGAGGCTCCGACAATAGCAACAAACTCACCTTTCTCAATCTCTAACGATACATTATTTAATACACAAATCTCGTTATGACAATTTAAATACTTTTTTGTGAGTGCAACTATTCTGACTGCTTTCATATCCAGTTCCTTCTATTTCCCAATGGCATTCAGAGATTCATACATAATTATTCTAAATTCCAGTATTTATCTAACGGCTCTGTATCACTACCCAAATATTCTATAATTTCTTTATCATCAAAATAATACTTTATAACATTATTGCTGTCAAACTCAACTAAAATGGGAATTGCTGGCACACAAAAATTGTCTATTTGGAAATCACTTTTTTCCAAAACCGGATGTGTATAGACAGCATATATTTTCCCAGCTTCCTTACCTTTATGTAATTCTACATACCTTTCATTCGCTAACACAATTTTATAGTCAATTGCCGGATATTGCTCTTTTATATCTTTTTCCGTTAAATCATTATAATATTTTATATCACCATTACTTAACATTTCTCCAATTTCAACATCATATTTTAATTCATGTTCATCCCAGTCATAACCAATTATATTTTCGCACAATTCCGGATCAACCATATAGACTGTTAAATTGCTACTCAGATCATTTATATCTTTCTCTATATTTTTACAATATCGGCAATCCTCCCTACTAAAATATACATAAAAATGTCCTTTCGTATTAAAGATTTCATTCAATGATACTTGTTCAACATTAGAATTTAGAACTTCCTCCTTAGCCATAGGAATTAACCTATATATTAATATGCCAAATACTACAATAATAATCGACATAATTATAATTTTTATTTTTTTTTCCATTCTTTTGTCCTCATACTTCCATATGTTTTTTATATTCTGGGAAATCATTCAATAACTCATCAAGCTTTCCTTTAGCTATGATTTTCCCCTCATCGATTACATAAATACAATCAAAATCCCTTAAGTTATCTAACCTATGTGTGATAACAATTAAAGCTATATCTTCATCTTTTTTTAGATATTCCATAATTTTACTCTCACTAAAAGAATCCATACCATTCGTTGCTTCATCTAAAATCAGCATCTGCGGTTCACGCAATATTGCTCTTGCTATTGCTAACTTTTGTTTTTGACCTTTTGATAAATTAGAACCCTTTTCTTCTAAAATACTTTCATAAAATCTCGGCAAAAGTTTAACAAAATCATGTACTCCTATTATTTTTGCAACATGAAGCATTTTTTCATCCGAAATATTTTCATTTCCAAATTTCAAATTTTCTTTTATATTTGATGAAAATATAAAATCCTCTTGTGAAACATAAATAATATTTTTACGAATGGATTTTCTCCCTATATTTGAAATGTCTTCATTATCAAAATAAATATGACCGCTATTACCAGAATAAAGCTTTACTAATAATTTAGCCAACGTTGTCTTTCCAGAACCATTGCCACCAATAATCGCAATTTTTTCTCCTTTTGATATGCTAAAATTAACTTTCTTTAAAACTCTGCATTCACTATTATATGTAAAATCGATATTATCAAAAACAATTTTATTTATATTCAATAAATTTTTTCCCTTTTCATCTTCCGACATAGACTGTATAATAATGTCCAATCTTTCCATTGCAACTTGCGCTGCATGAAATTGTGGTTGTATATCAACAATATCATCTATTGAATTTAATAAATATCCAATAAGAACATTATACGCCACAAGATCTCCAACTGTAATATTCCCATATATAACTGCAATTGCTCCAACACACATTATTACAAATCTTCCCAGACTACTAATAATGGTTTTTAGCGCTGTCTGATTATTTTCTATATCAGCTAACTTAACAATTGAATTTTGCCAATTCAGAAGTTTTTGTTTACCCATTTCATAAAATTTACTTTCTTGACAATATACTTTAATTGTCTCAATCCCTTCTAAAGAATCAACTAAATAACTCATCATATTAGCTTGTGAAATCATTTGTTTAGAATTATATATTAAATAATTGTTTCTAAATAATACTGTAACAAACAAATATCCTAGACACATCAATAATACCATTATTAGAAGTTTTGTACCCTTTAAACTCAAAATTATTCCTATTATGATAATTAGTATAAGATCTATTGGCATTATTAATACGCTCGTTACTAGTATTTCTTGAATTTTATTTATATCTTGAAACCGAGAAATAAATTCTCCGTTTTTCCGACCATTCAAAAAACTAATTGGCAAATTCAAAACTTTCTGATAATATTCTAAAGATAATTTCAAATTTATATTTTTACTTATTTCCAATGCTTTTTTTACTCTCAGTTTATTTATATAAACATTAATAATATTCAATATTATAAAAAAAAGCGTATATAAAATAAGAGAATTAACCCACATCTTAGGAATTAATACATCCAACATGACTTTGTAATAATAAACATTTAACATATTAAAAAACATCGAAAAAAGAGATAAGAAAAAAATTTGTAAAGATAATTTTTTCTCTGCAAAAATCAATTTTCCAAATGAATGTCCGTCTTTTTCCTTTACTATAATTTCCTTAAAGTTTTCTCCCGGTTCCACAAATATTAAAATACCACTCCAAACATAAGGCGATTTTTCAGAAAAAAAAGAATTAAAAAAATCTTTTTTATCAATACACATCAATCCTATAGCCGGATCACTTATTATAATTTTCTCTTTCTTAATTGTATAAATTATTAAATAATGTCCTACTCCATCCTCCAAAAAAACGTGTGCTATACAAGGTACAGAAATAACATCTTCATTAAATGTTTCCATTTTCTTTGCAGCATTAGCTTTTAACCCAACTTTTTCACACGCTTTTATAATGTCAAAAACACTTGACCCCTCTTTGTTCATATTGGTATATTGCTGAAGCTTAGATAATGAAACTTTCTTTCCATAATACCATGAAATTGAAGCTATACAGGCACTCGCACAATCTGTTGATTCATACTGCTTGACACTTTTATATTTCATATTGTATTCTTCCTTTGAATTAATCCAATAAAATTTTGTTACTTTTATATTTTATAATTCAAATCATTGTGGTCTAAAAGAACTGAATCCATTAAATAAAAGATTCAGCTCTCTTAGCACCAAACTATAGTATTGCATTAGTTAAAGCCACAATCTTCATAGCAGAACTGAACATACTTGCTTGCTTTATCCTGACTAACTGCCAGATATTCTGCAACTTTTTTCTGCAATGCAGCTGTGTCTGCCGGGCAGCAAAAATAGTATCCATAATTAGAATTACATTTTCCACCCTTTACAGATTTCATTTCAGTCAATGAAAGTTCTTTCATTCCTGTCATAGTTTTTCCTCCTCTCTTTTCATTTATATTAACGACGGAGAACCATCATTAATACCTTTCCAAATGAATGATTGTTATTATTGATTGATAACTAATTTATAATTCAATTAAATCATATAAGTTTTTTATTTTTTCAATCCTGTCATAAATACCCGATTCGTTGCCAATTTTTCTTTCAATATTTGAATCAAAATAATGATTTTGGTCGATTGCAATCCGACTTTCCCGTTTTATGATGTGGACCATCATCAAGCTGATGCCCGCCTGCGCCAGTTCATCAAAACTTTTTCCTTTCGGCACTACCCTGCAGATAAATTCATGGTTTACTTCTATTTCCGCCCTCTGGTACGGTGCGCTGGGGTTACAGTAATAAATCCTCGTCCTCTGGAACACTTTCCCGTCCGGTTCGTTCTCGATGCATTTCGGGTTGGAAAACTCACCCCCGTTGTCCGCCAGTATCACCGAAAACAGCCTGCGGAAATCCTGTCCTCCCAGCCAGTGGTACAATCCGTCATAAATGTCGGTCACTGACTTTGAGGTATTTGCTTCCGTTAGGTTTTGGGATTTCTACCCGTCTTACCGGTTGTGGTTTATAACTCCTTGTTCTGATTTGCTCTTTGATACTGTCCCATTTCTCACGGATAAATCCCTCAAGTACTTTCAGTTCCATGCCATCAACGCCGCCTGCATCCTTATTGGCGCAGACTTTCTTGTACGCTTTATTCATGCTCGTTTTGTCCAGTATTTTCTCCAACAACTCTACTATGGCTAAAGCCAAGCCTGCTTGGCTTTGCGACGTTCTCACAGTTCGTTGTTAATACGGCTGATGAGACCGCCTGTGAGACCTGTACCTCACGGTACAGACCTTGGAAGCCGCCATAAAGTTCGTCGGTAGCTGCGCCTATGTGGTAGGGTCAAGTGATGGCGCGGTTATCCCGTTTCCATCACCTGCCGTCTCAAACCGTTCATGAAGTTCTCCCTCTACACCGAAGGGTTCCTCAGCACTACCTCCAGTATCTCCGTGCCTTCCATGGTCTTCGTCAGAAAGCCAATAACTCGACTCCCTTTTGTCCCCGAAGGGTCTAAGGTAACGATGCTACAGGATTCCCTTTATGTTACGGACTGCTAACTTGCACCTATTTCACATAGGCATACACCACTTCAGCACAATCGGTCACCCAAGAGCACTGGATGCTTGCTACGGAGCCCACTGGCGATTACTCCGACTAGACTTTCACTGGCAAGCTGTTGACAACTTGTAGGACACACGTCTCGCACCCGTTAGAAACGTGCGCCGCAAGGCGCATTACATAAAAAGGCGCCCCAAGACCTATCGTCTCGAAACACCTTTTTATCATACACACATGATTTTATTCAAACTTTCATTGTTCTGAAATCCCGATTTAATGGCACCCGCCGCCACAGTGCTTACAATCTCCGCCGCATTGTAGCGACTTCCCTGCCTTTTTGTCTTTAATCATACTCCGCAGGGCAAGCGCCACTGCCGCTGCCACAACTGCCAATACAATCACTGTTCCCATCTAATCAACTCCCGAATTCAATTTTTATTTATTTTGCAATTCTCATACTCACAAAAATGTGCTTCGCAGCCGCTTGTTTTTGTCCTACGGCTATTATATACCCTACTTAGCCGCCTTTGCAAATTTTCTCATATCAGCCTGCAGACTATCCGCCTCTTTATAGGGTTTAAAAAGCAGATACAAGAAAACAATTACAAGAAGGAGCGCTGCTGCCGTTCCGATTCCAAAACCACCGCCCATGAAAAATGTTCCAAGCTGATAGATGCTCATCGCCACCACATAGGCAAGCAGTGTCTGATATCCAATGGCAAACCAGAACCACTTTATATTATTCATCTCTCTCTTAATTGCTCCCATCGCCGCAAAGCAGGGCGCACACAGCAGATTGAATGCAAGAAATCCGAACGCTGCAACAGGCGTCATAACCGCTGCCAGACTGCCCCATACTTCGACGCCGTCCTCTGCTACTTCCGCAAAGCCGAACAGCATACCGAAGGTAGCCACGACATTTTCTTTGGCAATCAATCCGGTAACTGCCGCAACCGCCATCTTCCATCCTTCTCCTGCCTGTGTCCATCCAAGCGGTGTGAAAATCCACGCAATCGCACTGCCGACTTTCGCAAGAATGCTGGCGTCAAGCTGCTCCGCTTCCAACATGCCGAAACTTCCGTCCACCCAGCCAAAGCTCATCAGAAACCACAATACAATCGTAGATAAGAGGATAATCGTTCCAGCCTTCTTGATAAAGGACCAGCCACGCTCCCACATGCTCCGCAGCACTGCACCGACGGTTGGCATATGGTATGCTGGAAGCTCCATCACAAAGGGAGCCGGGTCACCTGCAAACATCTTCGTTTTCTTTAAAATAATACCGGAGCAGACAATCGCCGCGATGCCAATCATCCATGCCCCCCATGCAACCGCGCCGGAATTATTGAAAAATGCGCCTGCAATCAATGCGATAATCGGCAGCTTCGCACCACAAGGAATAAATGTCGTCGTCATAATCGTCATCTTGCGATCCCTGTCATTCTCGATTGTACGGGACGCCATGATACCCGGCACACCGCAGCCTGTTCCGATAAGAATCGGGATAAAGGATTTTCCGGACAAACCGAATTTGCGGAAAATACGATCCATGATAAAAGCAATACGTGCCATATATCCACACGATTCAAGGAACGCCAAGAAAATAAACAGCACAAGCATCTGCGGCACAAAACCGAGAACCGCACCGACACCAGCTACAATACCGTCTAAAATCAGCCCCTGCAGCCAGTCTGCACAGCCTATACTTACAAGTACGTTTTCAATTGCCGGAGGTATGATTTCCCCGAACAGCACATCGTTCGTCCAGTCTGTCAGAAATCCGCCCACCGTCGTCACAGAGACATAATATACAACAAACATGACAAGTGCAAAAATCGGAAGCGCAAGCCATCTGTTTGTTACAACCTTGTCAATCTTGTCGGAAGTCGTCAATGTATTCTTCTTATTTTTGATAACGCATCCCTCGATGACAGACGCAATATACACATATCTCTCATTGGTGATAATGCTTTCCGTATCATCGTCAAAAATCTCTTCCAGATTGGCAATTTCCCTGCTCACATCGGGCACGCTGCTCATCTGCTCCTGAATCTTTGCGTCTTTTTCCAACAATTTAATCGCAAAAAATCTCTTCCGGTCCTCCGCCACACCTTTCAATGATGCAGATACAGCTGCGATTGCCTCTTCCACTCTCGCGTCAAATTGATGCACAACAGGCTGTGCCTTTCTTCCGGCAATCGCAACTGCTCTGTCAGCCGCTTCCTGAATACCGCTTCCCTTCAAAGCAGAGATTTCTACCACTTCACAGCCCAGCGCCTCACTCAGTTTCTTTGTGGAAATCTTGTCTCCGTTCTTATTCACAAGATCCATCATATTGACCGCCATCACTACCGGAATGCCTAACTCCATCAACTGTGTGGACAAATACAGATTACGCTCGATGTTGGTGCCGTCCACAATATTGATAATGACATCGGGACGCTCAGTAATCAGATAATTTCTTGCAACTACTTCTTCAAGCGTATAAGGCGACAAAGAATAAATCCCCGGCAAATCCATGATGATTACGTCCTTGTTCCCTTTTAATTTTCCCTCTTTTTTCTCCACCGTAACACCCGGCCAGTTTCCTACAAACTGATTGGAACCAGTCAGTGCATTAAAAAGCGTTGTCTTACCGCAGTTTGGGTTTCCTGCGAGTGCAATTTTGATTGACATGTTTCCTTCCTCCTATCCTTCCTATCGTCCTACTCAACCTCAATCATTTCCGCATCCGCCTTGCGAAGCGACAATTCATAGCCCCGGACTGTTACCTCTACCGGGTCGCCAAGCGGTGCAACCTTGCGAACATAGACGGGAATACCCTTTGTAATGCCCATATCCATGATACGTCTTTTGACCGGTCCTTCGCCTGACAGCTTCTTAACGGTCACAGTTTCTCCGCACGATACTTCTTTTAATGTCCTCATCTTCTCCTCCATCCCGAAATGACACAGCTTCTTGGTCAAATCTATTTTTAGTTAGTCACGGCTTACCTGCGGGGCAATAAGTAGAGCCTGCCACAGCAAGCTCGCATCTGGATTGCATTCCTATGTAAACTCAGAATGCACCTATATTCAATTCTGCTCACACCATAATCCGGTTTGCCATATCCTTCCCGATAGCAATCCTCGAATCTTTAATATTGACAATCAGATTGCCGCCTACCGTAGAAATCACTGTGACCGCAGCGCCTGCAACGAATCCAAGGTTCTCAAGAAACTGCCTCGTATCTTCTTTACCGCCGACTTTTTTGATAGAAATAGGTTCCCCTTCCTTTGCAAATGTCAATGGCATCTCCTTTATCTCCTTTCTTATGGCTGTAAGTCACTTTATGATACTCCTTAGTTAGCATCAGCTAACCATTTCTGAGCTTAAGGTTAGCACACACTAACTCAAATGTCAATACATTTTTTAATTTTTTGTATTAAAATAGTAACAGCTCAGCCCTCCATGTCAGCAATACCATTACACAGCGTCCTTTGGATAACTACATCCTATCAGACAATCCGGGTGCGAACCGCGCAGTCAGGCGGTGTGAGTGTGTGCGGCACAATCCGCCTGAACCACGCTGTCATTACCCGTGACGGCAAAATCAAAATTTCATGTGGGTGGTTTGCGCCGTGATTACCGACGCACACAACAAAATCTCAATTGCCGTACACAAGAAAAGGAATGAATAAGCATGTTATACTCCGACATCTGCATAAAGCCCAGCCTGTATCCGCCACATTGTCGCATATTTTCCGTTTATCCCAATCAATCCTTCATGGGTTCCCTTCTCCACAATCCTACCTTTTTCCATCATATAGATACAGTCTGCATCGCGGACTGTGGACAATCTGTGGGAAATAAAAATCACTGTCTTATCTTTTGCAATCTCATTTAGCTCTTGATTCAGACGGTATTCCGCTAAAGGATCTAGCGCACTGCTTGGCTCATCCATAATAATCATATCCTGCGTGCGATACAAGGTACGTGCAATGGCAACCTTCTGCGCCTCCCCGCCCGACAGATTAATCCCGTCTTTTTCAAATTCTGTCGTCAGCGGCGTCTCAATCTGGTAGGAGAGCCTGTTATCTCCTAACGTAAAATGCGCCTCGTACAACGCCTTTTCCACCTTGTAAGTCTCTTCCCTGCTTCCATTCTCCACATCCATCAATACATTTTCCTTAAGCGTTGCCGCATAAATCTTGAAATCCTGAAAAACAGAACCGATGCTGCGTCGGTAATCCATGACTCTATAATCACGGATATCTTTTCCATGATAGCAAATTCTTCCCGATAACGGATCATACAATCGCAACAGCAACTTTACCAGCGTCGTTTTGCCGGAACCATTATATCCTACGAGCGCAATCTTCTGCTTCGGTTCAACAGCAAATGTGACATCATGTAATACCTGTTTATCCGCAAGATACCCGAAATTCACATGCTCCACCGACAAACCGCCGCTACCTTGCGGTACTTCTTCATTTTTTTCAGAAACAATGGTCGATTCCATCTGCAGAAATTCTCTGATACGGTAAATATACGCCGCATTTTCCGCCATCGACCGCAACCCATCGACAATAATTTTCACATTTGCGGATATCCGCATGACACAATTGCGGCTCGTAATAAGCTGTGCGCCCGTCACTGCCTGCAACACAAGCATCTGATACAAAAGAACAGTCCAGACTCCTCCCTCACTAACAACACGGGACAGCAGCACCTCATGTAACAGACCATAACCGAATAACTGCTTTCCGTATTTCTTATTGACTGACTTGATTCTATCGTTTGCCTCCGTATAATCGGTCCTGCATTTATCCTTCATCTGCGGATATAAGCGAAGCTCCCCGGCATAATCAGACAGATAAAACACCCTGTTTCCATACTCCCGTTTCTGTTCATGGGGTACCCGCTCCATACGTGCAGCCACGGTCTTCTTATTCTCCTGTACAACGCAGAGCAGTTCCAGCGGAAGGATGATTATCAGCACAAGAAGCGCGGCCGGATTAATATACGCACAATACAATACTGAGCATGTTACGCCGACCAGCCGCGCAAGCACCGACGTCTCAAAAACCAGATATCTGTCCATGCAGCGGTCCGTCTCCCCTGTCGCCAGAATAAATGTCTCATAGAAATCTTTGTCATCATAGCACGATAAGTCTATTTCTTTTGCCTTCTTATATATTTCCATCCGCAACGCCTGATACAATACCTGTTTGCCCCGTGGAAATGCATAGTGCTTATAAATTGCAAAAGTCACCGTGGAAACCGCAATCGCCGCCATGAGGATTCCCATGCACCACAGAATCTTCTTAAAATCTCCGCCTTCTTCCGCCACGGTCAGAACATAATTGACTGTCCACGTAAATTCAAAGAAAATAGAAATCTGTAATTTGATGCTCTCAAACAGATGAAACGCCATGAACCCCGGCGCCTTCTTGAAACAAAATCTGGTCAGAAACCACTGTTGGGCTAAAACCTGCCTCCATGTAAGCATTTCTTTCATGATGTTCCTCTCCTAAAATTGATAATTCTTTGCCTGCAATCTGTATAAAGAGGCATATTCACCATTCCGGTCCATTAATTCACTGTGCGAACCTTTCTCCTGAATCCTGCCGTTTTTCATATAGAAAACAACATCCGCATCACGGACGGAAGATAATCTGTGCGAGATAAAAAATAACATTCGACCCTTGCCATACTCTCTGATATTCTCAAATAAATGGTGCTCCGCAATCGGGTCAAGGGCGCTGCTCGGCTCATCAAACACTGCAATCGGGCTCTCCTTCGCAAATGCTCTCGCCGCCAGTATCTTCTGATTCTGTCCGCCGGAAAATACCACTCCCTCTTTGGAAAACTCACGGGTGAGTATGGTTTTTTCCCGAAGGGGCTGATTCTCCACTTCCTCATACATATCTGCAAGCTTCAGTGCACGCCATACCTTTTCTCTATCCTTCTCTTCCTCTGTATGACGTCCCATCAGAACATTCTCTTCTATCGTATCCGCAAATATCCTGCCATTCTGAAAAGCCGTGGCAAACAGTTCCCTGTATGCCTTTACTTGATAATTGCGAATGTCTATCCCGTTTACCAGAATCCGTCCCTCATCCGGATCGTACAGCCGCATCAAGAGCTTCATCATGGTGCTCTTACCCGCGCCGTTATATCCCGCTAACGCTACGCTCTGATTTCCTTCTATTTTAAAATTAATATCCTTCAAGACAAAGTCGTTTCCTTTTCTGTTTTGAAGATCCCCCTGTTTTCTTTGCGCCTGCAAAGCACTGTCATGAAACGCTCCCTCACACTTTTTGTACCCAAAGGACACATGTTCAAATTCAATGGAACGAATCGGCAATTCCGGAATCATCCCGTCCTGATCCTCCGGAATCGCCGGCTCATATGCAAGGAAATTACGTGTCTGCTCCAAATACAATCCATTCTTGACAACCGTCATGACCGAATCGGCAAACTCAATTAGCGTCCATGTATTGCTGTTCATCGTCGTCTGGATGACCGCCATCTGCGCAAACACCATGGTTCCGCTGACTAACACACGATACCCGGCATAAAGCACCGCCCCTTCCTGCAATAACGTAAACGTAAAATACTGGAACAGCCAGAACAGAATCATATTGCCAACGGAATAACGCCCAATTACCTTCCGCATCGCGCTAACCGCCCGGTCATACTGCTTTTTCAGCAGCCGAAACACATTGGTCATGCGGATTTCCTTCGCATACTCTCCCAGATGAATCGTCCTATTCACATAATCCGCCATCCTCTGAAATACAATATTTTCTTTCTCCATACGGAAAATCCTGCTGTTTAGAATGGCATAAAAAACAAAATTACCCAGAATCGGAAAAATCGTAAACAGAATCGCAAACCGGTCAATCTGATAAATAATAACCGTTGCCGCAATCATAGCCACAAATCTCGCCACAATCTGGCAGGCTCCCTGCAGCGTATCCGGCAGCCTGATATGTGCCTGACTGACCGCCATCATATACTCATTGTAGAACTCGCTGTCCTCAAAGCAGAGCATATCTACCTGACACGCCTTGTCATACAACATTCTGTTGATACTTGCATATAGCTCCACGTCTGAGACCGGTTTTACGTAAGTTTCAAAAAAGCGGCTGAATATTTCAAGCAGCGCCTCCAACGCCACAACACTCCAGACGTACACCATCATTTTTCCAAAAGACGTCCTTTTCATCGCCATATCAAGAATAAACCGAATCAGAACGCAGGAAACAATCAGCCAGTCTATATAAAGAAAAACCCATTGCGTAAGCTCCATAATAACCCGCCTACGATTAATCCTCCATCCAATCTGCAATGCAAACCTGCATGATTGAAATGTTCTGTACAAAAAACTGTCTTTCATACGAATCCTCCCTGTCAGAACCGTTTTCCTCTGAGTCTGCTAACTCAAGATATGAATCTTGAGTTTATTGTAGCATAAAATTTTTAACCTTCTGTCTTCTGTCCCCCAATCCCGTCTTTTTGTCCTCCAATTTCCATTGCACGTACCACGGATATTCTCTATACTATAGTTAACGACATTAGAAATTGCCATTTCGGACTTGCAAAAAGCTTGCGTATATGGTTTTTGCAAGAGCCGGAATGTGCAATTTGTTATGTCGTTTGCTATAATTATGGGAAAATAGAAAAAAGGACATACCGTAACGGAGGATGATATGCTGCAAATTGCTATCTGCGATGACGAAACACTTTTGCTTAATGAAATCAAAAACACTACGGAAAACTGCCTTTCTAAGCAGCAGGTCTTTTCCATCCTGTCAACATACACCGACGGAGAAACTCTTCTGTACGATATTCAGGACGGCAGGTATTTTGACCTGCTTCTCCTTGATATTGAAATGCCGGACATCTCCGGAATGGAACTGGCGCGCCGGATTTATGCGCTGCTTCCCGACGCCCTTATCATCTTTGTAACCGCCCACTACAAATATGCCGTGGACGCCTACGAACTTCAAATCTTCCGCTATATTCCCAAAAATCAGCTAAAAGAACGGCTTCCACATGCACTAAAGGACGCTGTCCTCCTTCTGGAAATCCAGAACATGGATTCCTATATCATTGACAGTCAGAATCGTCTTGAACGCATCCCGTTGAAGGAGATTCTTTATATTGAAAAAGACGGGAAGAACGCTATTTTCCACATAACCTCCGGGACAAAGCGCAGCGTGGAAGAAAACGCACCGACGCAGAAAACCAGACGTATCCGCAAATCCCTTACGGAAGTTTTTGGTGAGCTCCATTCGGAAGAATTTTACTTTATCGAACGGGGATATATTGTAAATCTGCGCCATGTATCGGGGATTTCCCGTACCGACTGTATTCTTACGGATGCAACGCAGCTACCCATTTCCCAAAGCCGGCTGGCGGAATTTAAAAAAAAGCTGAACAGATATTGGAAGGATAAAGTATAATGTGCTAAGTCCAGACGACCGGCACATGGAATAGAGGCGGCAATGTTACAGACACGCAGGAACAAAATCAAATTTTTAGAACGCAAAAATGAGGTGCTGGAAGAAAATTATCACTTTCTTACCCAGCTTTATCAAAAAAACGAGCATCTGTACCATGACATGAACCACCATTTGCAGATGATTTATCATCTTGCCAAAAAATATGACATCTCAGAGCTGATGGAATATGTTCATGCTATCAGTACGCCCATCAATGAAATTACCGATATGACATGGAGCGGCGTCGATATGGTTGATGCGATTTTGAACCACACCATTCACGAAGCAGACAGACAGGGCATTACGCTGCATGTAAATGCAGAATTTCCTCCAAACAGCACCATCGCTTCCGATGATTTGTGCGTGATTCTGTTTAATCTGCTGGATAACGCGATGGAGGCAAGTCTGCGTTATATGAAGCAAACCGGGACATCCCCGTATGTGGAAGTAACCATCCGGCGGATTCATCAGTTTCTAATCATCAAAATACAAAATCCCTGTGTACCGCCCCGCAAATTGTTTGGCATCTTCCCCACCACCAAATCCGACACTCTCCATCACGGAATTGGACTGCGCAATGTGCGGGAAAAAGTCGAGAAATATAATGGCAGTCTGGAATTTGAAGAGAAGAATAATCTGTTTACGGTCACGGCACTGTTGTTTTATGAACAAAAGTCATAATTCTGATATTTTTTTCACTTTTTTAGTTTTCTCCATGCCAAATTTTATGTATGATTTATTTATGTATATAATTGCGATATTTTAATCATCCATGTCATAGCCTCAAATTGCCGATTGAAAAATAAGCTATCAAGCTTATTTTTCATCTATATCCTACGGATAGGAAGAAAGGAGTACAAAAATTGAAACCATTAAAATTCATTGACGAATATGGCAGTTTTACATTGGAAAACCCGGAAAACATAAGCTATCTTTATTTTCCTCTTGCCTCCGAAACCGGTTTAAAAAGTTCTGTTACCCCAAATTTGGGCGGAGATGCCAAAATTGATCAGGAGACGTTTCTCTTAGAACCGGTAAGCTCCGAAAACTTGCACAATAACCGTTCCAGCCGAAACTTCTGGTGTGTTGTGGATGACACCCTTGTATATTCGGTTACCGGTTTTTCCGCCGAACAGGAAGCGGCTAAATTTTCTTCCGCACAGGATCAGAGTGAATTAACTGCCGGCTTCATGTGGCAGACACTAAGGCGTTCTTCAAAAACCTGTCCATTAGAAACCACTGTTACTTCCTTTATTCCCAACGACAATAATGTAGAAATCATGCACATAACCGTGCGCAACCTGTCCAAAGATACCCATCAGATAACGGCTTACGGGGCAATCCCTATTTATGGACGCAGTGCGGACAATATACGTGACCACCGCAATGTAACTTCCATGCTCCACCGTATCAGAACAGAAAAAAACGGTATTTTCGTCCATCCGACGATGTCTTTTGATGAAAAAGGGCATCGCATAAACAATAAAATATATTACGTCAGCGGCTATACAGGCGCAGGAAAGGCGCCTGTAAGTTTCTATCCCACCGTCGAGGATTTTATCGGGGAAGGCGGTACTTACACGCATCCACGAGCCGTCTACGAGAATTATCCCGGTATTACAGCGCCTGCTGAATCCGCCGGCAGAGAGGCTATTGGCGCTTTTCGCTTTGAACCGGTTCTTCTTGCGCCGGACGCAACAACGGATTATATTCTTCTTCTGGGTGTAGAGGAAGATGAAACGCGTATCTGCGATATTCTGCAAAAATACAATACAACGCAAAAGACGCAATCTGCCTTGAAAACTGTTAAGTTATACTGGCAGAGCAAGGTAAATGTCAGTTTTCACACAAAAGACGCTGACTTTGACTGTTTTATGAAATGGGTCAGCTTCCAGCCGTTCTTACGTCGTATCTTCGGCTGTTCATTTCTACCGCATCACGATTACGGACGCGGCGGTCGGGGATGGCGCGATTTATGGCAGGACTGCCTCTCCTTGCTGCTATTGGAACCACAGGGCGTCGGACAAATGATTACGTTAAACTATGGCGGCGTCCGTATTGACGGTACAAATGCCACTATCATAGGAAGCGAAAACGGCAGCTTCCTTGCCGATCGCAACGGCATTTCCCGTGTCTGGATGGATCATGCTCTGTGGGCGTTGATGACCACAAAACTCTATATAGACCAGACCGGAGATATCGACATTCTGAATCAGCAGGTTCCTTATTTTAAAGATGCACAGATTATGCGCGGTAACGATACTGATAATCTCTGGTCTCCGGAGCTTGGCAATCAACAGCTCACAATGAAGGATGAAGTCTATACCGGAAGTATTTTAGAGCATCTTTTGATACAGCAGCTTACTGCTTTCTACGAAGTCGGAGACCATAATATTTTCAGACTTCGCGGCGCAGACTGGAACGATGCCCTCGATATGGCGCCGGAACATGGTGAAAGCGTTGCTTTTACCTGCGCCTATGCCGGAAATTTATTAGACATGGCTTCCCTGCTTCGTCTGTTGGAAAGCCGCTCTTCACAGCATACTGTTGATTTATGGGAAAATATTGCTGTCTTAATCAATGAGACACCGGATATCTATGAGAATATCCACAAAAAAAGAGAATTACTGGAATCCTACATGCTCCGCTGCCGCCACACCATAAGCGGTAGACGCACCGCCTTTTCTCTTTCCTCGCTTGCCGACAATTTAACCCGAAAGGCAGACTGGCTCGTCAACTATATAAGGTCTCATGAATGGATTAGCCACGCCAATGGGGAAGGGTGGTTCAACAGCTATTATGATAACAATGGCCGCGCTGTCGAGGGATTTTTTGGCAGTCAGGTGCGCATGATGCTGACGGGACAGGTTTTTGCTATTATGAGCGGTGTTGCAAAGGACGAACAGATTCAGCAGATCGTCAAGAGTGCAGACCACTATCTGTATCAAAAAGAAGCCGGCGGTTATCGTCTGAATACAGACTTCCGTGAACTCAAATTTGACATGGGACGAATGTTTGGCTTTGCTTACGGAGAAAAAGAAAACGGAGCCGTTTTTTCTCATATGACCGTTATGTATGCAAATGCACTGTACCGTCGCGGATTTGTCAAAGAAGGATGGAAAGCATTAAAAACTCTTGCAGACACAGCTTTAAACTTTGATGTCAGTCATATCTATCCCGGCATTCCGGAATATTTCCGTGCCGATGGAAGGGGCATGTATCACTATCTGACCGGCGCAGCAAGCTGGTTTATGATGACTATGATCATAGAAATTTTTGGTGTACGGGGAGAAGCCGGCAATCTTATGATACGCCCGAAGCTTTTAGCCGAGCAGTTTGATTCCGATGCAACTGCCTCCATTTGTGTTCCCTTTGCCGGAAAGCGTTTCCGCATTACCTTTTTCAACAAAGCGCAAAAAGACTACGGCGCATACATTATTGGCTTTGCAGAATGTGACAAGACTCCGCTTACCGTAAACGACGACTCTTTTGTCGTGATTCCTTTTGAAGCGCTTGCAGCGCTGTCCGATGGAATACATGAAATAACCATAAAGCTTATATAGAAAATATTGTTATTTCTTTTCCAATACTTTTAAAAGTAAATGAGAATACCTCGCATTGCACCACCCTTTATCAATGCGAGGTATTCTCCATTTATTGTCATGATTCTGTTTTTTCTTCCGCCTCGTCCCATGGAGTCGCACGACCGCTATCCCGATATTTTTTGGGCGTCATACCAACCAATTCACGGAACTGCTGGATAAAATGACTCTGTGACGAAAAAGAAAGCTGGTTTGCAATATCAATCAGCGAATAATCACTGTACTTTAACAGCTTCTTAGCCGTCTCAATCTTCTGTTTCCGGATATAGGCACTGACGGAATCCCCGGTTTCCTTCTTAAACAATCGGGAAAGATACGCTGTCGATACTCCCGACACATCCGCCAATTCCGCGACCGTAATCCGCTCTTTCAGATGGGAATAAATATATTCTTTGCAGACATTAATATATTTGGAGCCTGTATGATTTCCGGAAAGTTTACGCATCTTTTGCGCATAATCCATAACCATTTCATCATGCAGCTTTCGTACCTCTTCCACCGTATGAATATTATCCAGCCGTAAGATATAGAAATCGCTCATCCGGAAAGCCTGTTCCAACGCCATACCCTTCTGCCTGCACAGACGTGCAACCATCGCCGCCGTAATAACAAAATGATATTTCAAATTGGTAACCGGGTCTTTGGATAACACGCCTACTCCGTCACTGTCCAAAAATCTTGCCTGCTCACAGTTTTTTTGAACCGTTTCCACATCCCCGTCCGCTACTGCCTGATAAAAGAGGAATTCTTCTGTCGGCTGACGATGTTCCATGTCGTCAAACTCATCTCCCGCTTCCAATAAAAGCCATTCATCCTGATATCCCAAGGAGCCATCTCCTTCTGCATTCCGTTCCCTTTTACAGTCTCTTCAACAGCTCTTCTCTCTGTGCCTCATACCCCGGTTTGCCAAGAAGCGCGAACATATTCTTCTTGTAGCTTTCAACGCCCGGCTGGTTGAACGGATTTACACCGAGCAGATATCCGCTGACACCACAGGCAAACTCAAAGAAATAGAACAGTTCACCCAGATAGAACTCATTTACTTCCGGAACATTGATCATGAAATTCGGAACCTGTCCGTCCGTATGTGCAAGAATCGTACCGTTCATCGCGCTTTTATTCACAAAATCAACGTTCTTACCAGCCAAGTAATTTAAACCGTCCAAATCTACCGGTTCCTCGCCAATAATAATCTCTTCCCTGCTTGTCTCAATATTCAGTACTGTCTCAAACATCGTTCTGGAACCGTCCTGAATAAACTGTCCCATGGAATGTAAATCTGTGGTAAGGTCAACGCTTGCCGGGAAAATACCCTTCTGGTCTTTTCCCTCAGACTCGCCGTAAAGCTGCTTCCACCACTCAGATACATAATGTGCACTCGGTTCATAGTTGGCAAGAATCTCGATTACCTTGCCCTTTCTAAGCAAAATATTACGAAGCGCCGCATACTTCACTGCATCGTTCTCCTCAAAGGGAGCCTCCAGAGCCATCTTTCTACCCTCTGCCGCGCCTTCCATCAATTTATCAATATCCGCGCCGGATACCGCAATCGGAAGAAGTCCAACCGCCGTCAACACGGAGAAACGTCCGCCAACGTCATCCGGAACAACAAAGCTCTCATAGCCTTCTTCATTGGCAAGATTCTTAAGGGAACCTCTCGCTTTGTCGGTAGTCGCATAGATTCTCTTCGCCGCACCCTCTTTGCCGTATTTCTTCTCTGCCATCTCCTTAAATACACGGAACGCAATCGCCGGTTCCGTAGTCGTGCCGGACTTGGAAATCATGTTGATAGAGAAATCCCTGTCGCCGATAACATCAATCAAATGTTTGATATAAGTAGAACTGATAGAATTACCTACAAAATAAATCTCCGGTGTCTTTCTGACAGACTTATCCACTACATTGTAGAAGCTGTGGCGTAAAAATTCAATTGCCGCCCGCGCGCCGAGATAGGAACCGCCAATACCGATAACAACCAAAACTTCCGAATCACTCTGAATCTTAGCCGCCGCCTGCTTAATCCTTGCAAACTCTTCCTTGTCATAATCAACCGGTAAATCAATCCATCCAAGGAAATCATTTCCTGCCCCGCTCTTTGATACAAGTACTTCCTTCGCATCAAGCGCCAGCTGCTTCATGGATTCCACTTCATTCTCACCGATAAAGGAAGCTGCTTTAGAATAGTCAAATGTAACTTTGCTCATTTCATCCTCCATTCCGAACCGTTTCACCGTAATGCAGACTTACAGCCACGCGGTTCACTCATTTTTTCCTTATTTCTGCGCTGCTTTCTGTGCATATCACAGACACACCAGTTCTACACATAAGTTTAGCATTGCACATATTGTTTTTCAAGATTTTTCCATTCTGATTAACCGACAGATTACTTTTCATTTACCGCATTTTCAATAAGTCCTATGATGGTTCCAATGGCATCCCGCTGGTTGCTCTTACTCATTGCATCCACATAAGTGAATCTATTAAAATACAGCTCCTGAACCTTCTCTAACAGCAGCTTGTGGGTCAAATCGTCCTCGTCAATCACTATACTGAATCCTTGGGATTCAAAAGATTTAGCATTCAAAATCTGATCGCCCCTGCTGCTGCTTGCCGGCAGTGGAATCAGAATATTTGGCTTTTTTAGGGCAAGTAATTCGCTGATTGCATTCGCACCTGCTCTGGAAATTACCAGATCTGCCATGGCAAAGAGGTCTTTCATCTCGGACCGCACATACTCAAACTGTTTATATCCGGACGTGGTAAGAAGCAGATTATCCATTTTCTCTTTTCCGCATAAATGTACGACTTGAAAATCCTTTAACAGCTCCGGAAGCACATCCCGCACTGCCTGATTAATCGCCGCTGAACCAAGACTTCCTCCCACTACCATAATTACCGGCTTGGAAGCATCAAATCCGCACATTCTGTAGCCTGCCTCTTTACTGCCCATGGCAAGTTCTTTTCTAATCGGCGAACCGGTCAGCACGGCTTTGCTTGCCGGCAGCATACTGAATGTCTCCGGGAAATTGCAACAAACCTTCTTCGCCACCGGAATACAGAGCTTATTGGCAAGTCCGGGCGTCATGTCAGACTCATGTATGATACACGGAATCCCCAGCGAGTACGCGGCGCGAACTACCGGCACGCTGACAAAGCCTCCCTTGGAAAAAACGACATCCGGTTTTATCTCCTTAAGGTATTTTCTTGCCTCCCCCATTCCCTTCAGCACGCGAAACGGGTCGGAAAAATTCTTCGGGTCAAAATATCTCCTAAATTTACCCGTTGCAATGCCAAAATACGGAATATTAAAATCTTCCATCAGCTTCTTCTCAATACCGTCATAGGAACCCATATAGGCAATTTCATACTGTAGTTCCCGCAGCTTCGGAATAAGCGCCATATTAGGCGTTACATGTCCGGCAGTCCCGCCGCCGGTAAGTACAATCTTCTTGCTCATTGTGAAAGAAACCTCCTAATTGTCTAAGATTTCCTGTAAAGCACATGCCAGTTGGTCAGGACAGGAAGTATTTTTAAATCCACACTTAATGCCGCGCAGCTTTTCAATCGCATCTTCAATTTTCATTCCCGAAACCAATCGGGAGATTCCCTGCAGGTTGCCGTTACAGCCTCCCGTAAACGCAACGGATTTGATGACGCCGTCTGCCACTTCCACATCAATTGCTTTAGAACATACTCCTTGCGGATGATATACCATTTTGATTCCCTCCAGTTTACAATAAATATTTTTCCCGAATAAATCTACTTTACACATTGTGTTTATTGTAACATATTCTCCTATTTATTTCCAGTATGCGACGTTTTCACGCAACCAGCAAAGACAAACGCATGGATTATGCTTTTTATCCATAGAAATGTGCCACAAAACAGACGAATTTGACGATGCTTTACAGCTTTTACATCATGAACTTTCCAATATAATATAGGTATGCGGTTTATTTTATCGAATCTGAGGAGGGTATGGCGAATCATGCTTATGAATTTTTTTCAACATAGAAACTTTATGGTCGTGATTCTGGCATTGCTGTTTGCTAGTATCATATGCCAGATTGTGATGGGAGTGATTTACCATCACTTAATCTGGGAAACAGAGCACATGTCCACCACTACCAATAAATCATTGCAGCAGCTCAAGCTCAAATTTTCCGGCTGCTGTAAGATGAATGATAAAGTTTCCAACGTTTCTGTTTTTGTGGACAAGTTTATCAGCCATATAAAATTTGGAATTGTACCTTTATCTATGTTAAAGCACCTGTCGGGTCAGCTTACGCTGCTTTCGGTTCTGGTCGCCGGAATTGGCGCCTGTATCAGTATCATACATAATGAAAATTTTTTCAGCATTGCACCCTTTTATATCATCAGCCTTCTCGGTCTGTACTGCTACTTTGCCATCTCCTCGCTGGTTGATGTTCCCGGCAAAATCAATGTACTGCGCATCAATCTGGTAGACTATCTGGAAAATCATCTGGCAAACCGTTTAGAACAGACCGAACTGGACATGAAACTAATCCAACCGAAAGACAATCACGCCGCACAAAAGCAGCTTTCAGATCCCGCTATTCCCCAAGCTCCCTCCCCTTCCATTTCCAACTCGGAAATGGAAGAGCTGGAACTGCTGCTGCAGGAATTTCTGCTTTAGCGGTACACAGCTATTTTCTATATTTTTTGTCGTATCAGTTGAGCCTTCAATGTCCGTTAAACCATTTGTCTGCATTTTTTTCAAAAAGAATGGACATTCCTTCTTCTCTCCTATAGAATGGTTAATGTATGATATGAATACAGTTACGGATGAAGAGGGGGAAATCATGGAAGAACTATTAAAGCAACTGAAAAAGAAATCTATTAGAAATGTACTGCCGATAACTATTATTCTGGCTGTCGTCACCGTTATCTTATTTTTGATTAACGGCGCGGCAGTCCCGCAGTTATTCAGTATGTTCTCCGGCGGCACGAATCTGGATGATATTCCGCAGACCGAGTTATACAATACCATTGCAAGCAGTGATATCTCTGCCGTATACGACTGCTTTGCAGAATACGAATCCAGCGACGGACAGATTTATGAGTACTATATCATTCCATACGGTGCAGAATGGGAAAACTATATTGCCGTGCGTGTCAAGGAAAGCAAGGCTTCAGCCTTTGACGACATCTGCGACGACACTTGGGAATACCTTATGGGAAATGACGATATTGCCCTTGACAATACGGTTTCTGTCAAAGGTAACGTTCGTCTTATGGATTATGACGAATCCAAATATTACAAAGAATGGTTCCGGAACATGGAATTTTCTGATGATGAAATAAAAAAGTATGCCATAAACTATGTACTGGTTGATGATAGATTTGCCGATGATATCAGTCCCTTACGTCTCTATCTCATGTGCGGCATTGGTATCATCATTTTCTTAATCGGTATCTGGGTACTAATCAAGGCGTGCCTTGGCATTTATCTCAAAGAAATCAAGAAAGATTTTGCACAACTCGGCGCCTACGCGGAAGGGCAGATTGTCTCTGACTATGAAAACGCCTGCACATTCGGCAAGGGTATCCGCATCGGTCGAATATTTACATATAATACTTCCGCAACCGCACCCCGCGCATACTTAAATAACAATATTGCATGGCTGTACCAGCACCGTACAAAGAATTATACGAACGGTATTTATACCGGCAGCAACTACAGCATTGTGCTTTATCCGGTAAACGGCGACGGAAAAACGGCTGACAGCTTTGACATCAAGAAAAAGGAAAAAGACCGGATTCTTGAATATTATGCAAACAATTTCCCACATATTGTCGTTGGCTTCTCCGAGGAACTGCGTGATTTGTATCACCGCGACCGCAATGCTTTTTTGGCGCTTCGCTATGCACAGACACAGACAGATGCTTTCGGGCAGGTGCCGCCACAGAATAATGACTTTACACCGATGCCGTAACTGGCACGGAATGATATACCACATAAAGAAAGGGCTATGCCATGGAATCCAAATGGCATAACCCTTTTTTATTTAATAGGAAATTTCCCGCCTGCTTCCTCGGAATCCCTCAACTCTTTTTAAAATAATAAAATCCATAAGCAGGTATCATGACCTCATCAATCATCATGGTCTTTCCCGACAGCAGCTCCGTATACCTGCCATCCTGTTCTTCTATCTGTACACTCTTATCAAATTCACTGAAATTGAATACACCGATAATTTTCTCGCCGTCGTAATATCTTCCGATACACAATACCGATTGGTCACCGGTTTCAATCGTCCATGCGTCTGCATCCGTGACAAATACTTTCTCTGTTTTGCGGATGCGCTCTAACCGCTCCAGCCCTTGAAAAATCTTACCCTGTACGCTCTTTGCATCCCCAATCTTTTCTGCCAGCTTCCAATCCATTGCACCACGGTGTATATAACGGGAATCCGCTACTTTGTCGGGGTCTTCTTTATATGTATAATCATTGAGCTGCCCTATTTCATCCCCACTGTACAACACCGGAATCCCCGACTGCATAAACATATACGCATGAAGCATTAAGTCAAGGCGGATTGCCTGCTCCATCGCCTTATCGTCCTGCTCGCCGGCTGCCTTCTCCACACCGCACATAGATGCCGTTGTTCCGCAGAATCTGGCGTCCCCGGTAACCGGATCCGCATTGTATAATTCGCCGCGGCTGTTGCTGCCTCCGGCATAACCTTGAAAATAATCATTCAGATACTGCTTATGACTTCTCTCCTCAAAGCCTTCCTTCTGCAGCGTACCGTAATCAAGACCCCAGCCAATATCGTCATGGCACCTAAGATAATTCAGAAATACATAATCTTTTGGCAGCCCGTTGACAATATCGAGCTGTCTTTTTAATAACCTTACGTCTCTCGTTGCCACCGTATGCCATGTTGTCGCCATTGTAGTGACATTGTAGAGCATATGGCATTCCGGCTTCTCTACCGTACCGAAATAGGGTGTAACCTTCTCCGGCTCCATAACCACCTCGCCGAGCAGAAGGATGCCGGGACAGACAATCTCGCCTATCATACGCATCATGCGCACAATCGTATGTACCTGTTTCAAATTACGGCAGGAAGTGTTTAACTCTTTCCAGATATAAGGCACTGCATCAATTCGGATAATATCTATTCCTCTGTTCGCCAGATAGAGGAAATTGTACATCATCTCATTAAAGACACGCGGATTTTTATAATTTAAATCCCACTGATACGGATAAAAAGAGGTCATCACATACTTACCGGCATCCTCAAGCCATGTAAAATTCCCCGGCGCGGTCGTCGGGAATACCTGCGGCACAGTCCTCTCATACATAGCTGTCTCCTCAGCCGTATCAAAGAAAAAGTACCGGCTCATATACTCGCCGTCCCCCTGACGCGCCTTCTTCGCCCACTCATGGTCTTCCGAAGTATGGTTCATGACAAAATCCATACAGACGTTGATTCCCTTCTTATGACAGGCTGCCGTCAGACTATCCAAATCCTTCATCGTGCCTAATTTCGGCTGAACCTTACGGAAATCCGAGACGGCATATCCGCCGTCGGAACGTCCCTTCGGCGTATCGAGAAAGGGCATCAGATGTACATAATTGACATTACACCGCTCAATATAATCCAGCTTGGACTCCACGCCCTTCATATTGCCGGCAAAATTATCAATATAGAACATCATGCCCAACATATCATTCTGTCTATACCATTCCTGATTTGTCTCCCGAAGCAAATCCCGATCTTTTAATTCCTGATTTCTTTCCAGATAAAACTGACGCAGGTTGTCGCAGAGCTCCGCAAACATAGAGCCGTTATCATATAATTCCATATACAGCCATCGCAACTCATCATGATGGCGGTTTAATCTTTGCAAAAAAACCTCGTCTGTCTGTTTTTTTATGTTCTTTTTCGCTGTTCCCATATGTTTCTACTTTTCATCTCCTAAAAAAATCAATCCCACGGCTCCCGGACCAGAATGCGCACCGATACTCGGTCCGATTGGTCTGATTGTAATATCCGTATAACCAAAACGCTCCGTAATCTGATTTGCAATATACCTCGCATCCATCTCGCAGTCTCCGTGGACAATCCCGATAAAGACCTGTTTGTCCCGATACTCTCCAAGCCTCTGCTCCATATTATCCACCAGCGTCATCAGTGATTTCTTGCGCCCTCTTACTTTGCCTAATGCCACAAGCCTGCCTTCCCTGTCAAAATACAAAATCGGCTTAATATTAATGACAGTTCCGAGAATTGCCGACGACCTCGACAGACGTCCGCCACGATACAGAAAGTTCAAATCATCCACCGTAAACTGAATATTCAGATGCGGGCTATTCTCCCGTACCCAGTTGGCGGCCTCCTCTATTGTCCTGCCCTCTTCCTTCATCTCTATTGCCTTGCAGATCATGATACCTTCACCCAGAGAAGCCGACAGCGTATCAATAACGATAATCTTCATCTCAGGATATTTTCCCATAATCTCCTCTGCGCCGCCGACAATATTATCGTACGCACTGCTCAATGCAGAAGAAAAGCTGATGTGCAGAATATCTTTGCCCTGCTTCGCATATTCCTCAAACTTTGTTCTGATGACTTCCGGGTTGCTCGCCATCGTCGCCGCCTTCCTGCCCTCGCGCATGGCGTCATAAAATTCTCTGACAGTCAGCTCTGCACCGTCACCATACACCTCGTCGTCCACCGTATAATAATGAGGAATCACACCTACCCCATGTTCTGCCAGATACTCCAAATCCATATCGCAGTTACTATCTGTTGTAATTACAAACTCCCTCATGATACCCGCCTCTTTGTAAAAATATATTGCCAGCCGTGTTTTTTATTCATATGCCGCCGAAAATCCTCTCTCTAGCCACAGCCGCCTTTTTTAGTCTATCATAAAATCATTATTTCGGATAGTAATTTGAAAAAAGATTATGTACAATAGTATTATCAATTATCGCAAGGAGAACTTATATGCAATCTATCAGACCAACAGACAAAACCGTAAAATACCTTGGACGTACGCTCATGCAGGACAATATCCTCTGGCTTGCGCTTTCTGGCAGCGGCATCGAATTTTCTTATGAAGGAACCTATCTGGAACTATGCCTACAGGGAGACGACCATACCTCTGCTCTTACCGACCACACCCGAATCGCCGTTTATCTGGATGGCAATCGTGTGCTGGATGAAATGATCACGTCCCCGCAGCCGCGTTACATTATCATAAACGAGAAGGAACCGGCATCCCATACCGTCCGGCTGCTCAAGCTGTCAGAAGCTCCTATGTCCATCGCAGGCATCCGCGAGCTGATTACCGATGATGCCGCCAAGTTGTCCCCCACGCCTGCCAAAGTACACCGCGTTGAATTTATCGGCGACTCCATCACCTGCGGCTACGGCACGGATGACAATGACCTGACCCATACCTTCAGTACCTCCACCGAAGATGTCACGAAGGCTTACGCTTACCGGACGGCACGGATGCTGGATGCCGATTACAGTATCGTATCCTACAGCGGCTACGGCGTTTACTCCGGTTATACAGACGAGAATACAGATGTCCGCAATACCACAGAGCTTGTCCCGCCGTACTATCCTTTGGTGGGTTTTTCCAGAGGAACCTATAAAGGTACGGCTGTCACTATGACCGATTGGGACTTTCGTCGTTTCAAGCCGGAACTCATTGTCTTAAACCTTGGCACGAACGATAATAGCTACTGTGGAAACAATCCCGACAGACAGGCGGCTTTTCTCTCCTGCTACCATGATTTTCTGACCTTGATTCATGAGAAAAATCCCGACGCTTATATTTTGTGCGTGTACGGCATAATGAACAACGAACTGACCTCCTGCATCGAAGGTGCAATCGCACAATACCGGCAGTCCTCCGGCAGTGAGCACATTACATCTCTGTTCCTTCCTACACAGACAGACGCAGACGGCTATGTTGTCGATTTCCATCCGAGTATTGACACCCATAAGCGGGCGGCTTCTGCCGTCTGTGCCAAAATCCGCGAAATCATGAATTGGTAACCCTCTATTTTCCGTAAATCATAATCGTCGGTCCCACATAATATTCTTTCGGATTGTATCTAAATAAATCAAGATATCCTATCCGGTATTTCCATTCTTTTCCATAGGAAATACCGGTATAATTTTGCAACAGCGTATAATTCCCCGTTTTGGCTTCATAGACTACTTTCAAATCGGGGTACATATCGTCTCCCTCTGCAACCATATAATCCTTTTTTTGGCTAAAATAACCCGTGGCATATTCCGTATCCACATAGTATTCATCCTCGCCAAGCGTATCCGGCAGAAGTGAAATATCCTCGCCTATGTCAATCACATGATACCGCTCCGTATCCATAACGGGTGCAAAGGAAGTACAATAAATTGTTGCCCCATCCGGAATCTGCGTCCCGATATAGGTTTCCGCCTGTATATAAGTCAGGTCATAGCGGTAACTGTTCACTGCCACTGCCCCGTTGCAAATCACCATAAAAATAACCAGAGCGGGAATCACCCATTTTCTGTCAAGGCGGTACTTTTTGCACTTACCCAGCCACTCTTTTACTTC
Source organism: uncultured Lachnospiraceae bacterium (assembly GCA_947564735.1). Classification (GTDB taxonomy): domain Bacteria; phylum Bacillota; class Clostridia; order Lachnospirales; family Lachnospiraceae; genus UBA3282. The sequence goes on from CANOEC010000001.1 coordinate 155,963, forward strand.
CATGAAACCGTATACCATAAATAGATAAAAGAACGGCTGTACCAATGAGAGATTTCTCCCCAGCATAATCCGATACCGTGACAAAAAAAGAATTACGAACACCGGCATCCACAAAAACACCACCGCCTGCTGCCAGTCCTTCCTGCGAATCAAACGGGCAACTCCTATGATAAACAAGCATCCGCCTGCCACTCCGTATCCGGTAAACGCATACGCCTCAACATAGCCAAGCAGCGGTAAGTTATGCTCAATTCCGGGATGACCCCATGCATAGTGATTGAGATTATATAGATTGTCCCACACGAAAGTCTTGAAATGGAAGAACAGAGAGTAATTGCAAACGCAAAACACCATCGCCAGCACAATACAGTTTAAAAAGAACAGAAAATTATTCCGGTAACTCTTCCAGTATTTCTTCTTCACATGAAGCGCCAGCCAGAACAACCCGAATAAGATGCCGTGAACCTTCGAGGCAGTGGCAAGCCCGATGCAGACTGCCATCAGCGGATACCATAAATAGACCACCCGCCCCTCATTCTCATCTCCATAAATCACACATCCGAGAAGCATAATCACATTTGCCACCGCATAAATCATGGTGTCCGGTCCCGTATAATACAGATATGCATATCCGTACAAAGAAAAAACAGACAGCACCAGCGCAGCAAATGCCCACATACGCTCTCCCGTCATCTTTTTCACAGAAAAATAAATGCAGATATTCGACAAAAGCGCCGTTCCACACACTACATACCGCAGTAATATAACCGTATCTGTTCCGGTCAGTATTTTACCAAGCAGACGGACGCCCAGCACCGCATAATAAAACGTGAAATGCGGATAACGAAAGAAATCCAACACGTAAATATCGCCCGCGTAGAGATGCTGATTTAGCAAATCAAAGATACAGTCCAAAGACAGCTGTTCATCCACATTCGGATAAAGGGGCATCTCAAACTGCCAGTGCCTGTAGAACAACAACAACCCGGCAGCTAACACTGCACAAACCGCCGCTGCCATACCGATTCTGTATTTTATTTCCTGTCGGGATAATTTCATTCGTACTCACATCCAATCCGTAATATGGTAACTCTTCGTGCAGATTGCATCAAACACAATTCCCTGTTCTTCAATATATTTCCTGTATGCCGGAATTTTCTCCTCCTGCCCTTCCAGCTCCGGGGACACAAAGCATAATTTATAGCCTAATTCTTTCAATTCCCGGTAACTCTCCGTATCAAGCGGAATCCTTGTAAAACAGTCCACCCATACCCAGTCAGCCTTACCAGCCATGTTGCGGATGGTATCCAGCCCTTCCAGCTCGCTGAATCTGAGCGCAATGTCCTTCACGCCCATATCCGTCAGAAGCTTAATCATCGGAAAGGAAGAATCAAGGAAAAAGTATTTTTCAATATGATACTGCTTCATATAGTCCAAAACCTTATGCTCAATCCGCTCACTCTTAATATTCAGAATCATCGTCCCATGATGATATTCCTTGCAATACTCCTCGAAGTCTTCCCCCGCCTCAAAAGGATTGTGCGAAATGTAAATCCGTCCGTTTAAATCATCTCTTAAATCCAGCTCCACACCATATTCCGCCGACAGCTTACGAAGCTCTTCCAAGGTATTTACTCTGTGCGCTATGTATTCCATATTTATAACCCTGCTCCTTTCTCAACCTGCGATGTTTGAGACTGATGCCAACGGCGTCAGCACAAACTCGCGGTTGAAAGAATTACATTCTTTCAACCTTTCCTTTATGAATCCGACGCTTTCTAATGCCTTATAACACCCTACAGATTCCCGTTCTTTTTTAGGTTCACGCTAAATTCGATTGTTCTCTTAATAAACTTCCACTTGGACTTTAAGCCCGTATTCCACTTGGATGTTCCGTGGACCCTCTCAGGAAACAGAACCGGAAATCTGACCACTTTCAGATTCTTTGTGCGCGCCATGTACAACGCATACAAATCCAGTGAGAAATCATGAGGCGGATTCTCCCATCCGTCATAAAAAATCTTCGGGAAAAGATTGGGCTGTGCATTGATGTCGTATAGCTTTTTACGGAGAAAACATGTCTCAAACAGACTCATCCCTGCCGTAAAGAACACGTCAAACAACGGTCTGCCCTTGCGGTTCCCCTTGACGAAAACAAGTCCCTTCTCCTTCTCTATGATAGCAAGCGCCTTTAAAATATCCGCCGGGTCAGTCTGCATATCCGCATGTGTCCATCCGATATACTCACCCCTGCACTCTTTTAACCCCTGCAAAATACCATAGCCATACCCTTGATTTACTTCCACTTTGACCGTTCTGGCAAAAGAATATGTTGGCAGCAGCTCTTTAAGCACCTGCGCACTGTCGTCCGTAGACCCATTATCTACAAGAATGACCTCTATGTCGTCTCTCTTAATAATCTCCCCAAACCGTTCAAGAATCAACGGTATATTCTCCTCTTCATTATAACATGGTACAACGACTGATAATTTCATCCTAACCCTCCATCTCAGAGCGTTTACTGCGCTCAAGGCACATCCCCGGCTCTGCCTCAAATTGCCGATTGAAAAAGTATGCCGCTTCCTTAGCAGCTCCTACCCATGCAAAATAACCTGCAGCGCCTCTTCATACTGCGCTGCACTCTCCTCTTCCGGATGAAAATGAATTGCCATCATCCCCGCCGCTCTGGCTCCTTCCACATCCTTTGTCAGACTGTCGCCGATAAAACACACTTCATGGGGTAAAATCCCCAGCTTCTTCAGACAGAGCGCAAATATCTCCGGCGCCGGCTTCTCCCTTCCGGCTTCTTCGCTCGTCACAAGCATACAAATGTCCTTCGCCAGCCCAAGCGCTTCCAGTTTGCGATGCTGTATGTGCGCTGTCAAATCCGTGCAAATCATCGTCTTGATTCCCCGTTCATGCAGCCGATCGATAAACTCCCGCCCACCGTCATACAACTTCATTTTTTCTAAAAATGTCCCCCAATATGTCTCGTACATCCGCAGGGCATAGGGCATAGGATAAATCTCCAGATACTCCAACGCTTTCTGGAAATACAACATTCTATTGTGAGACGCGCCCACATCCCGGAGCTGCTTCTTCGTCTCCTCTCTTCCAAAGAGATATGCTTCATCGTATTGCTCTCCGGTAATCCCTATCTCTTTACAGGCATATTCCCGCACTCTCTTTCGCGCCTGTTTATCCAGCGGGTCATATGCATACAACGTATTGTCCAAATCAAAGATCACTGCCTGAATCATCGTTTTCTTCCAATCCTCGGCACAAATTGCCGGTTGAAAAATAAGCTATCAAGCTTATTTTTCAATCTATTCTCTTTTCATAATCTCGCCGATTACCACCAATAGCATCAACTGTACCACACCGTTTACGCCGTCTTCCCATAGGATGTGTCCGCCCGTCAAGTCCTCAATCTGTGAGATTCCCGTATGTGCAATCTTTTCCCAGACTTCTCCTCCGACCTGCAGATCGTCCGCCGCAAAGAGGATTCTCTGATGCATCAAATCATTGTCATACGAAAGAACGCTGTGTACTCCGTTTTCCTGCAAAAGCGCCAGCATCGGTTCCGCATTAATCTCCACATCCATCAGAAATTCTACACCCGGATTTGTCTTGTAAGTATCGTCTAATCCGGCTATCCTGTCCAAATCCTCCGGCAGTCCACTGTCAAAGTAACGGATAACAAGGTCTGCATATTGCTTTTGCGGATGTATATATTTCTGCGCATCGCTGCGGCGTCTCTCAATCTCTTCCTTCACTGCCGCCCACGCATGTCCCCTGCTGCTTTTATCTCTTCCCAGCTTCCAATAACATCTGAGCGCTTCGTCTGTGTCCAGATAAATCTTCATATCAAGTACCTGCCGCATCTGGGGCAGATATAGGGAATGCAGTCCGCACATGACAATATACGGCTTCGGAAGCATTCTCTTCTTCGCGGTAAAAGTACCGGTACTATGGTCGTAATCGACCCGCTTCACGGAATTATTCCCACGCAGTACCCTCAAATCCTCCGCCTGCCGATACAAATAATTTGCCTGCGGATTTAAGTGCGTCATCCCGTTCCAGTTATCGTTACCACGTTCCCATTTGTGATCGCCGTCTCCTTCAATATTTAAAATACTGTTCTCGGAAAGCAGCTCGCCTAACATGACTAACAGCCGGCTCTTGCCCGCTCCGCTGTCTCCGGCTATGCCAATGGTAAACGGACGGTTTCTCCTGCGGTAATAGGAATTGCTGTTCACACCATACAGATACATGGAAACAACCAGAATCAGAAAAATGCCCACCATCAATGTAAATACAATGTTCCTTACGCCCTCATCGGCAATTTTAAGCCCGTCCAGATTTTTTCCAAGGAAGGACAAATCGGTAAACTGTGTCGCATGAAAACAGACATAATACAACAGATACATCGAATTAAACGCCCCGTAAACCATCACCATTTTGCCCCTGTTCACGGACAACCCGGCGAGATAAAGCATAAAAAACGGCACTACCCAGACAAACCATGCAGGCATCGCAGGCACAAACGCCAGAAATACGGAAAATAGAAGCCCCGCCATACTAATCAGCAAATCCCTGTTCATCTGATTGATATGAAATGCCTGAAAATAGATAAAAAGCAACACCAGCACACACAGAAGCAAATGTGCACTGCCATATTCAATGTAAACATTGTCAATTGCACTCTGCTCTTTATTGAACAACACCATATTGACAAATCCGCTGCCCCAGAACGGCGCGATAATAGCCGCCGCAAATAACACCGGGAGCCCGGTCATGATAAACGCCTTTTTCCACCCCTTCCTTTTGTAAAGATATAGGAAAAATAATGGAAATATCACGGCAATATGAAACTTGGACGTAAGCGCCAGCGTCAGAAATATGACAAATTTACTTTCATTGTATATCGCCTGTCCAACTTCAATATCCGTCTTGGTCAGATAATAAATCGCGCCAATTAAAAACACGGTCGGTATGATATCAAGCTGACCGTGCATATAAGAAGAATACAACACAATCGGAGACAGGAAATATAGTACCAGAATATACTTTCTTTTTGATTTGGAAATGCGCATCAAATAATACAGCCCTACCAAATCCATCAAAAGCAGCGGCAATTTAAAAAATAAATTCCGGAAAAAAACCGGAAACGTTTCGCAAATACTTACCAGAATCCCTCCGATACACTCAATAAACAGCATGACGGGCGGGTAAGGAAAAGAAGAAAGAAGTATGTTATCATAATAATACTGATATGGATTCTCCCCGCCAAGAAAGCATTTTACAAAAGGAATAAACATCAAATCCTGATAATCAGAAGAAAACAGTCCCATCAGAAGCAGCTTAAAGAGAACTGTCACTACAACGGCAGTCCTCAATATTTTATAATAGTTCTTCTCCAAATCAAATGTATTTAATCTCTGCAACATGAACTGCTTATGCCTTTCCTATAAGTAAATTTGTAAATTTACTTCACAAATTACTCCGCTTCCAACAATTCTTTAAAGTACTGCCATGTTTTCTCATAGTTTTCATAATCCGCCGGCGTACCCCAGCCTACATACCGGTCGATATCAAAAATCTTGGCGCGATACCCCAAATCCAGCACATGCTTCGCCACCTCATCTACATAAAATTCTCCGTTGATACGGTCGTCCTCAGCAATCATCTTCTTCGTTGCCTCTAAGAAGATTCCTGCTTTTTTAAACCAGAAAGTGGCAACCACTGCCGGGTCTTCCATAGGCGTGTCGGAAATTGCCTTTTTGATGGATGTTCCCGTAATATTGCCTTCATCGTCCGTAAGCATCCAGCCATAGGCATTGGGATTCGCCAGCACGGCTTCGTTATGGCGATAGGTAAAAACAATACAGTCGCATTCTTTCATCAAACGCTCATAGGATGCCCAGTCAATATCCATACCGTTATCACATCCCGCAATCAAAAGCGGTTCTTCCGGATTCAGATAGTCCTCCGCCAGCATACAGGTACATGCCTGCCCCTCTGTCAGATGGTCAATTGTAATAAACTCCGCCTTCGGATAATATGCGCGGATTGCATCCTCCACGCCGTCTTCCTTATGAAAAGTCCTGTCCACATAAATCACATTACTGCCGTCCGCCGCCACGCCCGGCAAATCCTGCGTAGCGCATACCACCATCGGTTTCTTTACACCGGTCCGTCGATCCGTCGTCATAATCGCCGGCTTGTGCACCCGATATCCGGCGTCTGCGAATCGCTGTCCCGCACCCGCCATAGGGATGAGAATCCTGCCGGTATACTTTGCACCATCATGATTTCCTCCCTGCCATAATCCACGAATCAAATCTGTCCAGTAGACAAATTCCTGCATATCTTCCGGCGTCCCCCACTGGCAGAAATACTTCACGTTCGTCGGAATCCACACCTTAAGTCCGTCACGCACCATGAAATTATATGGAAGGGACGCATAAAACTCCCCGTTGATGGCACACTCCTCATGTTCCGTCAATATCTGACAATATTTCTCCATCATACTGCCATTTTTGAAATAGTATACGCCCGGCGAATGCTTTGCATTCGTCTTATCTTTTTCAAAGGAATATTTCTCTCGGATTTCAATCAGATTGTCCTCTTCGTCCGTCAAGCAGGACGCATAGTAATTCTTCTCCGGGAGAAGATTGGGATGAAATCCGGTATAGCACGGCACCGCGCCGTCACAGTTCCGCTTCTTTGCTTCCCCGGCAAACGCGGCATAATCCCAATTCATATAGAAATCACAATAATTAATGATACAGCCGTCCTCCGTATCAATCTTATTTTCTCCACACAGCATCCGATAGGCACGCAGCACATCATACACCGGTCCCTTCTTGACCCAGTCCTCTATCGATACAATGATTGCCTCCGGTGCAAGCGCAAGCAGTCTCTCCCGCATAGTCGGATCGTTTTTTAAATGCTCCCCGCGGCACACAAAAATAAACCGCACGTCCGACGGGTACATCCTCTTCACAATCCACTCAATAATCGGCATGTCCATAATTTTAATAAACGGCTTCAAATCCTGATAACCTGCTGCTACGAAACGGGAACCGTATCCCGTCATCGGAATGATTACATTCATATGTATTCTCCTTCAATCATTACGCTTTCTGCCTGCGGTATTTCTCTGCATCCCAGTTGAGAAGATCATCCTCCTGCGCCTCGCTTAAATAGTTCATCTCATACCCTAAATTCGCGCATTGTACCCTTGCCGCAAAACTCATGACATTCTCAATCTCCTGCGCTTTCTTCACGCTCTCCGCAAGTATATAGAAATTTCCTTCATAGTAAACAAGCGCCGGAATGCCGTACCTGTCCACAAAATCCAGAATATCCCGTACTTCATAGCCCTTCTTAAGCCACAATAATTTCTTGTTCGCATAGACTACACAATCCGGGCAAAAGGCATGTTCCCATACACCCTGCTCAACCAGCTTTGTCCCTGCATACTCCCTCGACAGGTAACGATTCTCAGAAACATACACGATGTTTCCTTTCAGTATATCAATCTGCTGTATCGTCTGATACAATGTCGTCGCCACACGGTATGCACTATCGTCTATATCCAGATACTCTGCAATAATATGTAAAACTTCTTCTGTCTTTCCAATGACCCCATCCGCATCGTCCCCACTGACCACTAACCCGTGATTCGCGAGGAAAATAACCGTGCCATCCGCTCCCTGCGCCTGCTGCCTGCGGTATAATTTATAATAAGTCTCCGCCAGCGCCGCGCCCGGTTTCCGATAAGGAACAAATACCGCCTTCGGAAAAAGTGTATGAAGAATATCCGTCCCGCCCGCTCTTGCCGTCAATATATTGACAAGCGTCGGATGGGAATGCAGTGTATATTTGCCGGTAACCGCATGAAGAAACGTCTCTATGGATGCCCGTCCGCCCTCGATATGTACTTCCTCCAGCAGACGCTTGCCGACTTCTTCCGTCAGGACATCCTCTTCGCACTTCTCCACATGCTCCTTAAAATAATCTACAATTTTCCTGTAATCTACCTTTGAATAGCCCGCCTGCTCAGCAACGTCCGCCAACTGACAGCCGGAACTCTTAACGAGCATCGTATGGTCATCTGATTTCACGGAAGTGTTTCCGCCTCCTGCCTGCGCCAGATCGTTACGCATTCCCGCATATTTTGATATTTTGATAAAATCCTGCATATACATCTTTCCTCTTATTTAAATAATTCTTATGAAATGAAAAACTTACTTAAATATATACAGTCTAGCACATTTTAATCAACATTTCCACACTTACACCCATAAATGATATCTCTTATGTAATCGAACAAAATTGTTAAAAGATGCATATCATTTTACAAGAAAGTAATAATTTATAACATGACTATTGCCAAATACGTAAAATCAAGCAGACATAATATGACATAGAAACCACCTATAGAAAAAACTTGTCGAAATCAAATTATTATTGTAAATTACTAATTTATATGTCATTATTTTTATATTATTATTTTATGTGAGGAAGCAAATGAATACGAAAGATGGGTTTACAATCTCCGCGTTTAAGATGCTTTTATCTGTTGTGTCTTTAGCAATCATGTTACCCATGGTAGACGATTTGACAAATATATCTTTCTATGTTACGGTGAACGTATATGTACTTGGAAAGTTTATCGACTTAGTCTCAAAGATAATGGAAAGACAAAGAAAACTTTTCTTTATCATCTATTTAATAGGCGTGGTAATTGGTATGATTGCTGTTGGCATGTGTTTTTTCGCATTTGCCAATACAGATATCGCAAACGGAATTTCTTTTACATTGCCATATAATTATATTCTACTGGTAATGGTAACGGCATTCTGTTTTATTGATATCGCTGATTTTGTGTTATGCATCTGCAAGTTAAATGATACAAAACAACGACTGCAGCAATTTGGTTAAAAGTGGAAAATGGAAGGTGGAAAATGACAACAGGTTTAGTTTATACAATTGTTTTTGGAATATTGACAATAGGTGCAATTATCTTGGGAATTGTTGTCTCAAAACAGTTAAAGAATGAACATGATATAGAATTAGTACAAGAAAAGCTGGAAAATTCTGATTTATCAATAGCCGATGCTATACCCTATCTAAAAATTACAAATGAATGGGGCAGGCAATAATGCTTAAGAAAGATGAAATTTTTATTGACAAAAATAGTTATAATGATGTCTGGAATATTATTATAAGTCCTACTATTCGAGATTATCAGAATCGTTTTGCAGAAATTACGGTTGCGCATAATGCACAAGAAATCATATGGGAAGAATATACAAAGTTTAACCTACATTGTAAAACCACGTATATGCAGGATGCAAGCGGAAAACTGGATAGACATAAGGTTTGTGCCTGTTATATGTTTGCAATTGTTAAAGCTGGCGTTTTAGGGTGCAGATTAGCGGATTCTGATACGGAACGTTCATATCTTGCATTAAACGAGAATCTTGCAATTACTGTGGGAATGTCTTTATTACGTGCGTTTGTATTATCAAGTATAAAAAGTAGTGAAGAACTTCCAGATAATGTGAAAGAAATTTATAGAAATCGTATTGATGATGGAATTGTTTTTCCGGAATGTAATCATGGTGTATACCGCGAAAATTTTGTATCAGAGTTACATTACACAAATGATGAAAGAAATTATAATGTTTTATCATTAGCAAATACATTATTTTTGTTAGAAATACACACATTACAAACCGAAGTTGTGCATAGACAGGGAACGGGAACGATTAAAAAGAAGAAGGTTAAAGGTAAAAAGAAGCAATCTCAATAAGAGATTGCTTTTTTAGAAAAGACCATGCCAAAACTAATCCTGCGGCGCTGCTATATAAACGAACATACACCGCAGAATTTATCACACACTTCTATCCACTACCCGAAATACAAACCGGTACGCCAGATACTCTCCCGCTTCTACCGGCATGGGAATCCCTGCTTCCATCAGTGCAGAACCGTAGTAATTTCGTCCGCTTTGTGTCTCTTCATAAACTGCATCCGACAGTAAGCCCCGCATCTTGACATAATTCACCGTCATATTGCCATGGTTTTCCAGCATAACTACATGTACAAGCGCCTGCTTTTTATCCTCCGACACATGCATCCAAGCCGCGTATTCATCCAGAAACGGATTGGACAGACGGTAATAGTTTCCTTCACAAATCAGCCTTTCATATCGCTTATACTCTCCGACCTGCTGCCGAACCTCTTCTTTTTCCTCCCCACTAAGCTTGGCAAGCGACAACTCGTAGCCAAAAGCGCCCGTCATCGCCACAATGCCCCGCGTGCGCAGACTGATGCTTCTGCCCGTCTGATGATTCGGCACTGCAGACACATGGGCCCCAATGGCTGACATCGGATAAAAGAACGACGTTCCATACTGAATCCGCAGCCTGTCCAATGCATCTGTATTGTCACTGCACCAAATCTGTGGCGTATAATACAGCATTCCGGCATCAAACCTTCCGCCGCCGCCGCTGCAGCCCTCTAGTAAAATATCCGAATATCTTTCTGTCAGCTTCTCCAAAAAATCATATACGCCAAGTACGTAATCATAAGCAACCTTTCCCTGACTGTCCACAGAGGAATAGATATCCGTAATGCTCCTGTTCATATCCCATTTCACGTACTCAATCTTTCCTTGGTCTAACACATCGCATATCTGATGAAAAACATAATTCCGCACTTCTTCTCTGGAAAAGTCAAGCACAAGCTGGTTTCTTCCCCGAACCGATTTCCTTCCCGGTATCTGCAATGCCCAATCCGGATGCGCCCTGTAAAGTTCACTGTCCTCCGAAACCATCTCCGGCTCAATCCAGATTCCAAACTTGACACCTATCTCGTTCACCCGGTCAATCAATTCACCAAGCGTACTTCCCAGCTTTTCTTCGTTAACCTGCCAGTCTCCCAGCCCGCTGTTATCGTCTCTGCGTTTCCCGAACCACCCATCGTCCATAACGACCATATCAATTCCGAGTCCTACCGCATCTTTTGCCAACTCCAGAATGGTCTCACCGTTAAAATTAAAATATGCCGCCTCCCAGCTATTGATTAAAATCGGTCTGGGTTGATTTTTATAACTTCCCCTGCATAGATGCTCTCTGATGCAATGGTGATATTTCACTGATAAATCGCCAAAGCCTTTATCTGAATAGCACAGTACTGTTTCCGGCACCACTAATCTTTCTTCCGGCAATAAGGGATAATGGAACAAGTCGCTCTGCAGTCCCATCATGACCCTCGTCTGATGATACTGGTCCTTCTCTGCCTCACACATGAAATTTCCGCTGTAGACAAAAAGCATTCCATAGCAGCTTCCATTATCCTCCGTAGTATCCTGTCCGGCGATTATGACTGCCGGGTTATACTGGTGGCTCGAAGTTCCCCTGCGGCTGCCGATTACATGGCTGCCATGCGCTATCTGTGTACGCTGGATATTCCGCTCCATTGCATGTCTGCCATAGAAGCTGACTAAATCATAAGTTCCACTTAAAAAATCAAGGTTTGCAGACGCCGCCTTTTCCACCACAATCCCACTGTTTCCGCCATTGATAATCTCTGCGCTCCTTGTGATAATATCCTCTTTTTCCAGCACACCATACAGTAACCGAACCCGTACCTTACTGACTTTATCTTCCAGCATAATCATTAATGTTTCCGCGTCCTGAACCTTTGCATGAACTGCCGGTAACCCCGGCAGCTCATATTTTCCTTTACAGATATCATGTCCGGCATAGCGCAAATCACAACATTCGGATTCGTCATGGTTCTGGATAATAAGCGCACTGTTTCTGAAATCACCAATACCCATAGTCGGGTATTCCTGCGGCAATACATCCATAGAATAGGTTCTGTCATTCCCCGCTTCATAAGGATTTCCCGAAAATCCTCTGTCGTAATAGGTCAACAGATAATCCATAGTTCCGTCTACCCTGCCTCCGTAATACAGATGCAGGAGAAAACCGAAATCATCTATTTTCATCTGATAGGTCGTATGATTTGTCTGTAATGTAAAAATCCGGTTTTCCTCTTGATAAACAATCGCCATATTACTTCACCGCTCCGTTTACAACTCCGTTCAGAATCTGTTTCTGACAGATAATATAGAAAATCAAAATCGGAATCAGCGAAAGCAAGTAAGATGCAAACGCAAGATTATAATTGGTTCCGAACTGTGACTGGAAATTTAATTGTGCCAGCGGCAGCGTATTCTGTGCAGAACCCGCCATGACAATCAGCGGCGTCATTACATCATTCCATACGGCAAGCGCCGTCAGGACCGCAACCGTCGCATGCATCGGGCGCATAACGGGAAAGATAATCGTCCAGTAAGTTCTCCATGTAGACGCACCGTCCACCTTCGCCGCCTCCTCAAGCGCCATCGGTATATTGACAAGGTATCCCGAATACAAAAGCACATTCATCGGCATATAGAATACCACATATAGAAGGACAACACCGAACCAGTTCGCCAGACCCATCTCCGCCGTCTGCTTTGCAATGGGCATCATCAGGATTGCAAACGGAACGAACATGCCGCTGACAATAAACAGATAGACGAAGCTGTAGAATTTGCTGTGCGCTTTATTTCTTCCAAGGGCATAACCCATTAGGGAATGAACCGCTATCGAGAGTCCCACTGTAAGCAGCGTAATCAATAAACTGTTTCCAAGCGAATGCCAAAAATCCGTAATCTCCATTGCCTCTCTGAAATTGTCAAGGCTCCACACTTTAGGCAGCGATAAGATACCACTGATACTGTTGGTCATTTCCGAAGGCTGTTTAAATGCAATGACAACCGTTAAGTACAAAGGAAATATAATCGTAGATAATCCGAGGATTAATAAAATCATTGCCGGCGTATTTACTTTTTTGTTCACCATATCTTTCATTAGAGCTGTTCCTCCTTTTTACCGGAAAATTTCATCTGCGCTACTGAAACACACACGATTACAATAAAGAAAACAACCGCGTTAGCACTCTGGAATCCAAACTGTCCGCCCGACATACCGTTATTGTAAATCAGATAGGAGATAGATTCCGTGCTCTGCGCCGGACCACCCTTTGTCAATGCCATAATCTGGTCGAATACCATCAGGAAATTTTTAACGCAAAGTACCATATTGATAGAGAAAAACGGAATGATTAACGGGAAGGTAAGATACTTAAACTGTTTCCATCCGGTCGCCCCGTCTAATCCGCCTGCCTCATATACGTCTTCCGGTACCGTCTGCAATCCCGAAATATAGATAATCGTGTTCATTGCAATCGCCTGCCATGCGCATACCACCATGACGCCAATCCACGCCGCACTCGGATTTGATAAGATACTGGAGCTTAACGCCTCTATTCCAATCATATCCGCCACTGCGGGAAGAATATATGTGAAAAAGTAATTAAAAATGTATCCTACAACAAGCGCGCCTAATATGTTCGGTAAAAAATATGCGCCGCGGAAAAAACTTTTCGCTCTTATCCTACTGTTTAAACCTAACGCGAGAATCAGGCTGAGCACATTCACCACAACGGTAGACACAATCGCCAGTTTAAATGTAAACAGATAAGACTTGCCGACACGGGCATCAGAAAACAAATCAATATAATTTCTAAAACCTACCCAGTCATAACTTCCGAATCCTTTAAAATTTGTGAAACTGTATATCACGCCGCGAATCAACGGAATGGTATTAAAACAGACAAATAACGCAAGAATCGGAATGGTGATTAACAAAAACGTTCTCTTTCTTTCATTTTTCATATCCTTATCTCTCCTTTCCAACTAATTCGCGTTTCCATGTTCTTTTTCATATTCCTGTACGAGACGAATGATATCCCTGTTGTACCTTAACCAGTCCGTATCAAACTTGCTTAAGAAAGCATCCACATCCTTTTGCAGCAGGAAGGTCTGTATCTGCGCATCTACCGCCATCTCGGAAGGATAGTAATGATCCTGATAGTCACTCATATTACCTGCCAGAATATATTCCGTCATGCCGTCCAGAATAGAGGGCAGTGTAAAATTGCCTTCTTTACACGGTATTGCCGTCTGCGCGTCAATATATTTTTGGATATTTTCATCTGCATACAAAAAGTCAAGCACCTCATATGCCGCTTCCTTGTTCGGGCAGTCCGCCATCACACAGAACTGTAAATCTATTCCGGAATTTAATGTGTTGCCGTCTAAACTGTCGCTCGCCGGCATTACGAAAGAATCCAAGTCCAAATCCGGATTCACTGAAAGAATCTGCGGCGCCGCATAGCTTCCAATCGGATACATGGCGGATTCTCCTCTTGCAAACGCCGTACACGCATCGTTGTATCCATATGCAAAGGGATCATCAGGTCCATAATCAAGCAGTTTCAAATATTTCTCGGATACCTCCCGGTATTCTTTCGAGAATGTTGTCTCACCACGGTTCACCTGCTTGGTCGTATCCGCAGGAGATAAATCAACCGCCATTGCATTCCAAGGCGCAAGGCAGGTCCACGTATCCTTGAACCCAAAGTAGAATGGAAGGATTCCTTCAGCCTTAATCTCGTCACATAACGTAAGGAGTTCTGCCCAGTTCTGCGGAATCTCCCAGCCGTGTTCCTCAAACATATCTCTGTTGTATAACACGCCCGCCGCATTTGCCACATAAGGCACTGCAAATGTTCCGTCAGTGGGAACAAGCTCAAGCGCTTCGTCGATATCCAGATATGCGGGATTAATGTTCTGAAGTCCTTCATAATCTGATACATCCGCCAGAATCTCAGCATCCACGAAATAGGAATAGTTAATGTCGCCGCCGATTCCTATGATATCGGGATAGTCCTCCCTGATAAATCTTGTTCGCAATATTGTCATTGCATCATTAGGAGAGCTGATCTTGAGATGAATGTCATCATGTGTTGCATTAAACTCTTCTTCCACCGTACTAAAATAGTTGGCGGCTTCGGGTTTGTACTGAACAATTTCAATTTGAATCTTACCGTCGTCAGACGCATTCCCACACCCTCCGACAGCCGTCACCGCCGCACAGCATAATGCCGCTTCAAGGTATTTTATTTTGCTCCTTTTCATACCATATCTCCTTCCCTGTTTCAGTAATTGAATTATAACATACCTTTTTGCCATCACTAAATAGCATCATATCTGTTGTTTTATGCCATTATGCTATTTTTATGCGAATCCGTTGAAGTCGTCTAGCATTTTGGTATATAATTGCTTTAATACAGTATATGAGGTGAGTTATGAGCGAAGTAATCTTTTCTGTTTTTCCAAGCGAAAATTTTATAGATTTGGGATTGTATCAGTTCGGGTGGGAACAGTGCGACCCTTCCCACTCCTTTGGTCCTGCAGCCAGAAACCATTATCTGTTTCATCTATGTCTGTCCGGTACAGGTACTTTAATCGCGGATAACACACAGGGAGAATCCATTACGTATCAAATTAAGAGCGGACAGGGATTTATGATGTTCCCGCATCAGATATGTACTTATATTGCGGACCGCGAGATTCCTTGGGAATATGTTTGGTTAGAATTTGATGGACTGCGCGTTAAAGAAACAATTGAATTAGCCGGAATCAACCAGAACCAGCCAATTTATAAAACCCACAATAAAGATATTGCCGAGACGATGAAATCGGAAATGCTGTACATTGTGAATCACAGGGACGCTTCTCCTTTCCACTTGATCGGACATCTATATCTTTTTATCGACAGTTTTTTGCGCTCTTCTACATCCGCCCAGACCGGTATGGGAAACAGCCTGCGGGATTTCTATATTAAAGAAGCATTCTCCTTTATTGAACAGAATTTTCAGAACGATATTTCCGTAGAGGACATTGCTGCCTGCTGCGGTCTGAACCGAAGCTACTTTGGCAAGATTTTTCATGAGAATATGGGAAAAACACCGCAGGAATTTCTCATATCCTACCGCATGACAAAGGCAACAGAACTGCTCAAGCTGACCGCCCTGTCTATATCCGATATAGGCAATGCCGTAGGCTATCCGAACCAGTTACACTTTTCCAGAGCATTTAAGAATGTATACGGCATCTCACCCAGACAGTGGAGATATGAAAACGGTGGCGGCAGATTGTAATATTACGCTGCTGCCCTTATGAAAACAAGGCGTTTGTCCCAACATTTTTATTCGAGAATTTCCTTCTCAAGAACATACAATGCCCTCTCATTTTCTTCCTGACAATAAGCAATCATCTCTTCTTCCCCTTTATCCGCCACGATAGTCGTATCCGCCCCAAGCTGCACAAAACAGACGTAATCCTCTATGGTTTCCATACGGGATGCCTCCGCTTTACACAGATTTTGCGGATGTCCCCTGTTTTCTGCAATCATGTTTGTGCGATACTGTTCTAACGCCTGTTCCACATCCCCCACATGCGCCTCCTTGGCATGGATAATGATCATGGTATCAATATGGGAATCCAGTACTTGTCTTTCTGCCAGAAAATCCACATACATATCCTCGGTAATTCCTGTTTTCTGTTCCAGCTCTTCCTCTGTCAAATCAACTTCCGGCCAGTAATTATCACCCAGAAGATCCTTCACGCAATCTTTCAGTTCCGTCAGTGTCACAAATTTCTTTTCGTCCTGAAAAGGAAAGCTGCTTGCCTGTAAGTCGTCTCCAATCTTCTGTATCTCAAACGCCTGCCCGTGGTTGACCAGTTCGTCCTGTGGCAATTCGTTACCACAGCCTGTTATCAGTAACAGTGATGCCGCCATCATCCATACTTTTACCTTCCCTGCGCTTTCTTTCATACCTGTCCGTTTCCTCCATTTTTTATACATTTTCCCTTTTTGTCCATGTCCGAACCACCCTCCGCATAAGTCGCGGAAGTTTCTTTGTTGTTTCCGACGCCGCTATTTGATATACTGTATTTATCTGTATGTCTGTTTATATTTGACAAATGAGACGATACTATACACTAGTTTTTACCTTTGTTAGAAAAATATGTATTGATATAAAGGAATTACCAGATTATATGCTATTTAACTCTTACATCTTTATCTTCATATTTCTGCCCGTAGCTTTAATCGGATGGTACGGACTGAACCGCTGTCAGAAATACGCGCTGGCAAACTTGTTTCTGGCAGGTATGTCACTGTGGTTTTATGCCTATTTCAATGTCAGTTATCTGGCTATTATTTTGTCCAGTATCGGGTTAAACTATTTGTTAAGCTACCTGCTGACACGTCTGCCCGCGAACCGGTATTCCTCATCCGGCAATGCTGACACAGACGGCTTACCTGCGGGGCAGACACTTGGGATGTGGAACCGTGTTGGGCTGATTGCGGGTATCCTCATAAATCTCGGCATTTTGTTCTATTTTAAGTATTACGATTTCTTTATCGAAAATATTAATTATGCCTTTCATACGGATTTTACGCTGAAACACATCCTGCTGCCCCTCGGTATCAGTTTCTTCACGTTCCAGCAGTTATCCTTTATCATTGACAGATGTCTTGGAAAAACCGACCATTATTCATTTATTAATTATGTTACTTTTGTGACCTTTTTTCCGCAGTTGATTGCTGGACCGATTGTTTTGTATAAAGAAATGATTCCTCAATTTGAGGATTTATCCAAACGCCGTTTCAATGCCGCTTCTTTTTCCAGAGGCATCTACCTGTTTGTGCTGGGACTTGCCAAAAAAGTGCTTCTTGCGGATACTTTTGCATTGATGGCAAACTATGGCTTTGCCCAGACGTTTTCTTTAGACAGTATTTCCACAATCATTGTGATTCTGTCTTATTCCTTTGAACTGTACTTTGACTTCAGCGGCTATTCCGATATGGCAATGGGACTTGGCAGAATGTTCAACATCGAACTGCCCGTCAATTTCAATTCACCCTATCGTTCCTGCAGTATCAAGGAGTTCTGGCAGCGATGGCATATCACGCTTTCCCGGTTCTTCATCACCTATGTGTACATTCCGCTGGGCGGCAGTAAGAAGGGATATCCCCGTATGCTGGTCAATACATTTATCGTATTCCTCCTAAGCGGTTTATGGCACGGTGCGGCATGGACCTACGTCGCATGGGGCGCCATGCATGGTCTTCTCGTCGTATGGGACAATCTGGGTATCATAGGCGTGCAGGGACGCGACGGCAAAAGACCCGCCCGTTTCCATATCCCGACATGGCTTGGCTGGATATTTACTTTTACACTCTTTAATATGTCGCTTTTCTTCTTTAGGAGCGAGAGTATGCTCGGCGCGGTACAGTTATTTAAAAATCTCTTTGCCGGAAACTTCACGGGCAAGATTTGCGAAGTGGCGGCGCAGCTTGATATTTCCGAAATTTATGTGGTGAAGCAGGCGTTAGAGCTGGCGGCGCCGGATTTTGTGCAATATGTTTATCTGATTTTTATGTTCCTGCTGTTTGCACTGGCATTTTACCTGATATTCAGACCTAATGCATATGAGCGTGCTATGCGCGGCGAGTTGACGTCCAAAAGATGCTGGATTATCTGCATTCTGTTGATATGGTGCATCGTGTCGCTGTCACAGGTGAGCACGTTTTTGTATTTTAACTTCTAAAAAAGGCGCAAAAAACGTGCGCAAAAATGAGGATTAATATGGACAACGACCGGAAATTTATCAAATCATTTTTCATACGGATGTTTGTTCTGCTGGCGGCAGTCATGGCAGCAGTCGTGGTTTTTGACCCCTTTTATCAGTATCACAAGCCTCTTCCCGGTTTAAAAGCTGTGTTAACGGATAAAGAATATCAATGTATCGGCACACTGCGCACCTTTGATTATGATGCGCTGATTGTCGGTTCCTCCGTATGCGAAAACTATAACAATCACTGGTTTGACGACGGCTTTGACTGTACTGCCATTAAGGCAATCCGCTCCTACGGCGCCACTGCGGACTTGTGCTATCTGTTAGACAATGCGTATGAAAAGCATGATTTGAAATATGTGTTCTATAACATTGACCCTTCTTCCTTATCGGCAAGTACGGAACCGACTTACGTTTCCACCGGATGCCCGATGTATCTGTATGACAAAAACATCCTCAATGATTATCCGTATGTGCTCAACAAAGACGTATTGATGGAGAAACTGCCTTACATGCTCGCCTACTCCTTTATCGGAGATTACGATGAGGGCAATTCTTACAACTGGGCACAGTGGAAATACTTTGGGCGCGACATGGCGATGGGATTGTACACGCGTCTTCCCGCCGTCAAACCCATGCAGCCGGAAACCGCAAATTCCAAAGAACTTACCGGAAATATTGCATTACTCACCGCGCAGGTAACGGCACATCCGGAAACTACATTTAAATTCTTTTTCTCCCCCTATTCCATGCTCTGGTGGGACAACGCCTACCGAAACGGTGAACGGGATGCGGTCATCTATAATGAAAAGCAGGCAATTAAAGCGCTGTTACAATATGATAACGTCGAGATATATTTTTATCAGGATGACAAAGAAATCATCACAAATCTTGATAATTATATGGATATGATTCATTTTTCCAAAGACATTAACTATGATGTCTATGATAAACTGGCAAAGGGAGAGGAGAGACTGACTTTGGACAATTATGAAGCGCGGCTCGACGGAATGTATGAATTGTCACAGGAGATTGTGGACGAACTGATTAAAGAATACTACAAGAAAATCTGCTCCGCAGATTATCTTGGGAAGAATGCTTTGCATTCTTCCACTCTCTGAAGAAATTTCCTATACTAAAAAGATTAAAGAAATGGAGAAAATTATGAAACTGATATCTTGGAATGTAAATGGGCTGCGTGCGTGCGTCGGAAAGGGTTTTATGGATTTTGTACAGATGGAAGATGCGGACATCTTCTGTGTGCAGGAAACAAAGCTTCAAGAGGGACAGATTCATCTGGACTTACCCGGATATTATCAATATTGGAATTACGCTGAAAAAAAAGGGTATTCAGGTACGGCTGTTTTTACCAAAGAAGAGCCTCTTCGTGTATCTTACGGAATCGGCATCGAAGAACATGACCATGAGGGACGCGTCATCACATTAGAGTATCCCGATTATTATTTCATCACCGTATATACGCCAAACGCCCAGCGTGAACTGACACGATTGGAATATCGCATGAAATGGGAGAATGATTTCTTATCCTATCTGAAGAAACTGGAAGAAACGAAACCGGTAATCTTCTGTGGTGATTTGAATGTGGCACATCAGGAAATAGATTTAAAAAACCCGAAGACCAACCGCAAAAATGCCGGCTTTACAGATGACGAACGGGCAAAATTCACGGCTTTGACAGAAGCCGGATTCATCGATACATTCCGATATTTTTATCCCGATTTGGAGGGCGCCTACTCGTGGTGGTCCTATCAGTTTAACGCAAGAGCAAATAACGCAGGATGGCGTATCGACTATTTCCTTGTATCAAAATCACTGGAAGAACGGTTAGAGGATGCTGTTATTTATAAAGAAGTGCTGGGTTCCGACCATTGTCCGGTAGGACTTATTATGAAATAACGCACAGCCTTCCTTCTTAGAACATAATGCCTTCGGCATTATGTTCGGAAGAATGCTTCGCATTCTTCCACGCTCTGGAAAAATTTCCTATACTATAAAAAATCCACCGACACCACTTTGTCCGACTTCATAAGGATATCATATATTTCCGTGCGCTCCGCAGACCTCTTCATATAGAGGACCATGTGCACGGAAACCCCTTCTCCGGCAATTCTCGATTCACTCATATCCATAGAATCTATCACCACTCCGGCTTCTTTCAAATCACGGATGACTACGTGCACATCCCGGCTCTTCTCAAAATCAATGAACACATTACAATAACGTGAGTGTCTCGTGGCAAAACGTTCCACGAAAGGGAGCACATGTAAAGAGAGCATCATCATAGCCGTAATCAAAATACCGCCCTCTATAAATCCGATTCCTACGGCAAGCCCGATACATGCGCTCGCCCAGAGTGTAGCCGCAGTAGTAAGACCTCTGACACGATGCTTAGAAATGATAATTGTACCCACACCGATAAATCCGACACCGCTGATGACCTGCGCCGCCAAACGGTTCATATTCGCCAGTCCGGGAAAATAAATCTGAATATACTGTTCCGTCAGCATTACCAGTGTTGCACCAAGGCAGACAACCGTAATTGTTTTTGTCCCGGCGCCGCGGTGCTTCATGCCTCTGTCAAGACCAATTACGCATCCCAACACAGCCGCAGCAATCACACGGATTACTATATTCTGCATATTCCATGCCGCAAAATCACCTAGAATCATATAGATGCTCCTATTTTTTCAAAAGTTTACTCCGGATAGTCCACAATGTAATATTCATATGCATTCACTATGGTCGTTTTTTCGTATGTGTCTATCCGCTTAAACCCTCTGCTGTAATTGGCATGTACATGTCCGTGAAAAAAGAATTTCGGCTCGTACTTTTCCATCAATGTGCGGAAAATTTCAAACCCACGGTGAGGTAAATCATCCAAATCATTAATCTGATACGCGGGCGCATGTGCCACGAGAATATCAAATCCTTTATGCTTCCATAGCTTATACCTCAGTTTCTTAACGCGCTTTCTCATTTTCTGTTCCGAATACTGATTGCTTGATTTGGGTATATACTCCATAGAACCGCCCAGCCCCAGAATACGGACTCCCTCATGTACATAAATGTCATCTTCAATGCAGGTACATCCTTCCGGCGGCGTCTCCTCATATCTTCCGTCATGATTCCCCCTGACATACAACAGCGGTACATTGCAGAGCGTCACAAAAAAGGATAAATACACTGGAGAAAGATCGCCGCAGGAAATAATAAGGTCAATATCTTTTAATTTATCCGGCTCATAAAAATCATACAAAAACTTGGATTTCTGGTCAGCAAGCACTAAGATTTTCATTGGGTCCTCCATTCTCATCCAATTTCTCCCCTTGCGCCCCGGCATTTTTATCCGTTGCGGATTCATCAACCTTAATGCCTTGATATTCAACAAGTGTCCGCGCATCGTCCGTCAGTTCATCTAACTCCGGAATCTTACCGATCACATTCTCAGCCAGCCAGTCCATTGTAATGATTTCTTCCGCACTGAGACTCTGTCCTTTCTCACACTGTATAACACCGCCCTGTGCATAGATTGGTCCGTCAAAGGGCTGGAAGGCTCCCGCGCGAATAGAGTTCTTCAGAAATTCAATCAGTCTGTTTGTTCCGTGGGGCATAGACTTGGAACAGATGACATCAATGACATCAGCCGACATTCCCCACCAGTAATTGACAGCCTTTTTTCCTTTCTGTGCATCTTCCTCCATACTGCCGCCACTGAAAATATTCTGAACTATCTTCTCGTAGAACTTACCCCAGTCCCAGATGGGTGTCGCTAAATTTTCAAAGGTGTCATCTTCCCTCTTTTTGTATAATCCATATGCCCGTGAAGCATTCTCCGGTGTAATCATATCACTGTCAGAGACAAAAACAATCCCCTCTTGATCCAACCTTTCCCTTGCATCGATTCCCTTGACCTTTGTCCATTCCAGATGCACCTGCACATAAGGATTAATCATCTTGGCGCCTAACGCAAACGCATTGATATTTGCCATCGTTCCATAAATAGGATAGTCCGCCACGTATCCGAGCCTGTCCGTTCTTGCCAGCGCTGCCGCAATCGCTCCCATCAGAAACTTAGATTCATACATTCTCGCATAATAAGTACAGATGGAAGAATATGACATTTTAATGGAACAGTTATATATTTTCACTTTCGGATGCTGGATTGCGGAACGTACACTCTGATTTACCATCTGTGTGGAAGTCGTGAAAATCAGTTCGCACCCTTCCCCGATTGCCTGCTCAATAGCTTTCTCCACTTCCGCATCCGAATCCGCCCGGTCAAAAGCCATGGTTTCTATTTTACCTTCAAATGCCTGTTCCAAGTAATGTCTGCCCAGCTCATGCGCATATGCCCAGCTGGAAGTCTCCGGTGTCTTCATATAAATAAATGCTATCTTCAGAGAATCCGGAACTCCCGTCGGGAGCAGTTTATTCAACAGAGATGCTTTTACCTGCTCTGGATCCTGAATCAGCTTTACCTGACTGCCGCCGTCTGCCAGTGTAATCTCCGTCCATATCTTCTGGAGAGAACGGTTCATTTCATGCTCCGTCTGTTCCAGCACTTTTTCATATCCATATATCTGTACATAAATCAAAAAGGCATCGGACACAATAATATCCAGCTTATCACCATGCGCCTTGTTAAATGCAAGCTCAAAATTATAGCATGCGGTATGTAGATTCATTCTATCATCATCGCTCCACACTTCATCCGGCTTCTTTCCCATGCATTTCAGCAGCTTTTTATAGCTTCCCTCTTTGGAAAAGCAGACATCATAGCTGTGTGACACCTCATAAAAATCCAGAAATTCATAATACAGACGATTTTCCGGATCGTCCGATTTCTTGGGTACTAACCGTGTAATACTCGCGGGAATACTGTATGTTTTCAGATACTTCATAACGCTGACACGCTTGTTGCCTTCCTGCACGTAGAACTGGTTCATAAATTCATAGGCTATAATCGGGTCGTTGATTCCATCGTTAATCTGATGATTATACAATGACGACCACTTCAAACCAAATTCCGATTCTTCGGGAAGAAGCGGCATAAAATTATTGGCAAACGCATTGGAACGCCCGACCGTCTTTGTTCCCACAATCTTAGACAGGGGAATATCCATAATTCCCAGATTCTCAATCGCTCCAACCTCAGTATATGATATCATTTCATCCAGTATCGGAAGATAAGGGTATTCTCCTTTTGTGAGTGCCGTCCGGTAACTACGCCTTCCTTGTTTCAACGCTGTAATATAATCATTAGATGCCATGACATTACCCTCCATAATCATACTAAAATACTTACTATTTTTATCTTACCATTTCGTGTCAATATTGAAAAGATTATCTTAAATATCTTATCTCAAATCTGTTTATAACAGTACTCCATCAAAAATGCCCCACCGTTCTCAGTGGGGCACCTTTGACTACTTATCGCCATCTTTTTTCTTTTTAATGTTTCTGATTATGCAGACTGCCGCGATTGCGATAAAGGCAACGGTAATCACTACTTCAAAAATCTCATACATTCCTCTTCCCTCCTTATTTCAAGCGGTTTACATTATTCCGCCCCATTTTTCTAGCTGTTCATACAGTTTCTTACCACGTTTTCTCAAGCGCCGTTTCCCATTCCAATTGAAAGGGACTGTTAGAATCTGCTTTAATGCCTTCATAAATCGCACGTCGCTCATCACTGCTTTCTCCAGCCCAATATTCATATCCTACAAAATAGCTTTCCATAAAGCTGTCCCACGAATCAAAAGTGTCCTGAATCACCACAGCCACTTCCAACGATTTATCCAATGCTTCTTCTTCCGTATAATAACCTGCAAGATAATAGTATCCAAGCAGAGACATCGCACGGCTGTAATCCCATCCTGCCACAGCATCTGATCCATACTGCTCATATAATACAAACCAGTCCGCATAATCGTGCGCCCCGTCTTGGTCTACGTCAAAATTATCAAGAATGATATCAATTCTCTCGGCTTCGGGAATATCTGCAAGACCGATTTCTTCCAATACATCCATGTCCTCTGCAAAGGAAATTCGGTGTCCTTCTTCTAATAACCAATCCATCGTTTCCTCTGCCGTCTCATGATTCGTAACATCCCACCAGTCATTCAAAAGAATCTGAACAGCGTTTTTACTAGTATCATTTACGGGCATCCCACCAAATATCGTATAATCCCAATTGTTCACTGCCGTCAAAACAGCGCATGTATTGTTAAACCATTGTATCGTTTCTGTATTCTCAAACGTCTCCTCTACTTCCGGCGCTGTTTCTTTAAAAGTCTCACACATCCTGTAATAATATTCTTTCTTTACTGTATTCATTTTGGTCGTTGCATATAAAATACAATAGTAAGCATAATCCGTTTCCCCATATAACAGATATCCGGATCCATTAACTTCGTCAATCGTCATCGTACAGCAATATGTTTCCGACACGTTCATACCCGGAACAGCCGGATTATCAACCAACTCTGCCTCCGATACCGGATAAATTGTCTGTACCATTTCCTTCCAGCTATCCATATCCGTAATTGTTGCGCCGTAGACACTCTTTGACATCTGCACAACAATCCCCACTTCCGAGCCATCTTCATTCATTGCTCCGATAAACCCTTCCGCCCCGGCTCCTAAATCTTCCATATCCCATGTTTCATTCATCTGTATACTTACCGTCTGATCTTTGGATGCAAACTCTTTCATAACCACTTCTTTACTGCCGCATCCCGCAAGCATCAATGTCAATGCTGCAACTGCCACGATTCCATTTCTTATCATCCTTTTCATCATATTTTTTCCTTGCTGCGCTCCTATTCAAAAGTTTTCTATCACCATATTTTCCAATGCAAATTCGAGGCAAAGCTGCATAATTTCATTGCGCGTTCTTCCTGTCTCCTTGGCAACCCGGTCTACTTCCACTAACATGTCACTTGGCAGCCGCATGGAAATAACTTTAGATTCACTTGTATATTTCTGTGGGCGAATAATCAGTTTCTTGTCTTCCAAAAATATATCCCTCCGTTGGTGAATACTATTATATTACAAATGTATTTTTGCGTCAACCACACGTCTTTTGCATTTTCCATATCTGCGTCTGCTTACTTTATTGTCCCAATAGATAAAAAATCCTTCAAAGCATGCGATAATATACTGCACTGCCTGCTCCAAAGGATTTCTTATTTCAAAATTTTCATTTCAAAATATGGTTTGTACTTTTATCAAAGCCACTCCAGCCGGTTCACAAACCTGACTTTTTCTTCACCACTCCGGATTCTGCCAATCTCATAGCAGTCATAGAACCTCAAGACGTGCCGGACGACTTCTTCTACATTTTTCTCATTCACTACAAGATTGAACCCAACGCCGCAGTTAAAGGTATGCAGCATCTCTGTATCGCTGACGTTTCCGCTATTTTTGATATACTTAAAAATGGGAAGTGCTCGTATTTTTGACAAATCAATCTCTGCCGTCAACCCTTCCGGTATGACCCTGCCCAGATTTCCTTCGATTCCTCCGCCCGTAATATGTGCCATACCGTGCAAAATACCTCTTCCGAACAAACCCTTCACAGCTTTATAATACGGTGTATGAGGTTTCATAATCTGCTCGATAAAGGTCACGCCTTCGATTTTATCCAGCTTAATCTGCGGCGCCTTGTCCATCAGCATCCGCACAAGTGAATAACCGTTTGTATGTAGTCCGTTGGAAGCAACTGCCAGCACCACATCCCCTTCCCGAATCGCAGAACCGTCAACCACATTTTTCTTTTCCACGATTCCCGCAATACTTGAGGTCAGAACATATACACCCGCATCCACCACAAAGGGTTGAATGGACGTCTCGCCGCCCACCAGAGCACATTCATTTTCACGGCAGGCATCCGCAACTCCCTTCACCAGACTCTTGATGGTATCTTTTTCCGCATTACCACACACAATCGTATCTAATACCGCAAGCGGCTTAGCGCCCATGACAATGATATCGTTGACAAGATGGTTGACCATGTCGTGACAGATAGATTCCGTATAGCCATATTCCATGGCAAGCTTCTGCTTGGAACCCGGCTCCTCCGACTTTAAGACTAAAACCGGCTCTTTCATTGCCGGAAAATGAATATCATAAAGAGAGGCAAAGGCGCCTATTTTATTCAGTACACGCCTATCCTCCGTTTCCAGATGCTTCGCCATCTCTTTTTTAATCGTATCCGTATAGGCAATATCCACACCCGCCTTACTGTATGAAAGCCCGTCCTCCGATTTCTCGTTTCCTGCCAGAATTTCGTCCGTCGTCACACCAAGAACCGACGCCAAATCACAAAGAATTTCTACGTTTGGATAGGCGTTCCCCGTCTCCCATTTTGATACCGACTGAAAGGAAATCTTTAGTCTGTCCGCCAACTGCTGCTGTGTCATTCCTGCTTCTTTTCTTTTTCTCATAATAAAATTGCCGACTCTGATACTATCTGTCATAGCTCTCCTCCAAAACGTTCATCTTCATGATGCATTTATATGTTACATTTTTAAGTATAATTGGGAATATTGCCGGCATAAATAACCGGAATAAAGAACTTCTATTGAAAACTCAACCATTGGCTGAATTGATGCTTTTTAGCAGTAAAATACCCCGCCGTAAAAGCAGGGTATCCACAATCATTTCATGACAATCGCATCGATTTTCTTCAACTCTTCTTCCGTAAAATGTACATTTCCTACAATTCCGCAATTATCCGTAATCTGTTCCGGTCTGGATGCTCCGATTAGCACACTCGTTACTTCATCGTCTTTCATAATCCAGCTTAACGCCATCTGTGCCAGCGTCTGTCCTCTCTGAACAGCCAGTTCATTTAACGCTTTTATCTGGTCAATCTTGTCCGCTACCTGACTTTCATGGAGAAAACGTCCGTCCGTACAGACACGGCTGTCTTTCGGGATGCCGTTTAAGTAACGATTCGTCAAAAGCCCCTGTGCCAGCGGACTAAAGGCGATAATCCCCTTACCTTCTTTGACGGCGGCTTTTTTCAGCCCATCCTCTTCAATCGTCCTGTCAAAAATGGAATAGCGGTTTTGATTAATCACAAAGGGGCAATGCAGGTCTTCTAAAATTTTTGACGCTTTTTTCATGGTTTCCCCATCATAATTAGACAAACCTGCATACAATGCTTTCCCGCTCTTTACCGCACTGTCTAGGGCTCCCATAGTCTCCTCCAGCGGCGTCTCCGGGTCCATTCTGTGATGATAGAAAATATCCACATATTCAACGCCAATTCTCATTAAACTCTGGTCCAGACTTGCCAGCAGATATTTCCTGCTTCCATAATTTCCATAAGGACCTTCCCACATATCATAACCCGCCTTTGTACTGATAACCAGTTCGTCCCGATAGGCATACATCTCCTCTTTCAGTATCCTGCCCAGATTCCGTTCGGCGCTTCCCGGTTCCGGTCCATAATTATTTGCCAAATCAAAATGTGTGATTCCATTGTCAAAAGCCGTGAAACACATCGCCTTCATATTCTCGTAGTCCCCGTTGGAACCAAAATTATGCCAGAAGCCAAGCGACAGCATGGGAAGTTTCAACCCGCTTCTGCCCGTCCTTCTGTAAGACATTCTCTCATAACGTTTCGCATCTGCCTGATATGACATATTCTCTCTATGTGCGACTGCACATTTCCTCCTGTCTCTTTTATATTTTCTAATCAGATTTCTTTTTTCTTTATCCTACTGCATTCTATTATCCTTGTCCACTTGAATTGTCATGATGTTGGGGTCAAAATGAACTTTTACAACATACTACTGGCAGATTGCACAAATTGCTCACGCAGTTGTTTTGTGAAGGAGATTGTGATTTTCTTCATATTCCGCTCAGTATCCAGCATTTTGCGGACACGGATGTCCGCAAAAGCCCGAAACGAGCCCGGATGGCTCATTGAGGGCGGATGCGTCTGTCAGTCAATGTCTTGCCGGAATATGTTAGAAAATCCAATCGACGAAACCAACACAAGAGAGCAATTTGTGCAATCTGCCATCTCAATTTACCAAAAGTTCATTTTGACCCAACATCATTGTCATCTAAGATTTTATATTCAATATCTGTACCAACATTTTTGAAATTATCGCATAATAATAATTATTTATTGAAATTCGATAAATTTTTATTGACTTTCATTTTTGAGCGTGTTACAGTATGGTTACAAAACAAGAAAATCTGCTTCGCAGATTATCTTGGGAAGAATGCTCTGCATTCTTCCGCGCTTTGGAGGAATTTCCTATATAACAAGAAAGGGCATTATCACATGAAAGACAAACTGACTCTGTTTACTAAGTATCTGCTGGATTTTATGTTCTATTCCGGAATTGTTGTCATCGCAACACTTCCCTTAAGCTTCAAATTCTATGGCAGATATAATACGTATTTCAAAGAAAATTATTATTCTCTCTGCGTCATTTTCATTTTATCGGGCATTTTTGCGATTCTGATTATACAGCAGCTGCGTAAAATGTTCCGCACAGTCATTAACGACGACTGCTTCATCAAAGAAAATGTCGTAAGCCTTGAAAAAATGAGCACATACAGCTTTTTCATTGCTGTCATTACAGCGTGCCGGCTGTTCATTTATCTCACTCCTGCAGTGCTTATCATTATACTGGTGTTTGTCATCGCAGGACTGTTCAGTAAAGTACTGGCAGGCGTTTTTGACAAGGCAATCACCTATAAATTAGAAAACGATCTGACCATTTAAGGCGTTGATTTTTAAGAGACAGCGATACGTTACACGAAAACATATTAAGGAGAATACCATGGCAATCATCATCAACCTAGATGTTATGATGGCGAAACGCAAGAAAGGACTGACCGAGCTGGCAGGCGAAATTGACATTACCCTTGCGAATCTGTCCATCTTAAAAAATAACAAAGCAAAAGCAATCCGTCTCTCCACTCTGAATGAAATCTGCAGGGCACTGGAATGTCAGCCCGGAGATATCTTACAGTATGTGGAGGATGAGGACTGCAATGAAACATCCACGTAAGAAAGGAGTTTACTATGGAACAAACAAGACAATTTACAGATAATCCTTATCCAAATAACCAGAATCCGCAGGCAGATTCCCCCTATACCGCGCAGCCAAAACCTTATGCGGCAAAACGGGAAGACACTGTATACACCAAAAGATTCAAGGAACACTTTTCTTTCTTCAGTATCGGAAGCCTGCTCTATGCCATATTCTATACATTTTGCCTGTATAGAAATACTTCCGGAATTACTTACCCTTTTTTCGTCATCGGAACCCTTTGCTATTTCTTCTTCTCTATGCAAAAGTTAGGGGTTCCTTACAAAAAAGACAGCATTTTTTATATCGTTAGTATTGTGCTTCTGGGTATTTCAAACTGCCTGACAAATTCACCGCAATTACTGGCAATGAATAAATGCGGCATCTTCCTGCTTGGTTTCATCCTGATGATACACACCGTTTATCTGGATAAAAACTGGAATTTTCCGAAATATTTCTGCGCGCTTGCCCAGATGACCGGCACTATTTTTATCTGCATTTTTCGCCCCTTTGGCGACATGATCTCTTATTTTGATGCCAAAAAGAAGGCAAAAGACGGGAAAAACAGCAACTTAATTCCGGTACTTATTGGCATATCCATCGCCCTTCCGCTGCTTTTGTTTGTGACGATTCTTCTTGCCAGCGCCGATGCGGTATTTGCAAATATTTTTATACACATACTGGATTCCATAAATTTAGTTACTGTTTTTGGCGTAATATTAATGACTGTAATTACTTTTTTTGCTTCCTATGCTGTCTATGCCGCTTTTTCCATGAAAGAGGTAAAAGAAGAAATCACTGACCACCGCACGCTAGAACCAATCATCGCTATCATTGTCACGGTGACGCTGTCCGTTATTTATCTCATTTTCAGCGTCATACAGATTCTCTATCTTTTTATCGGCAATTTGAAACTGCCGGATGGGTATACTTATTCAAGCTATGCGAGAGAAGGGTTTTTCCAACTGCTCTTTGTCTGTGTCTTGAATCTGCTCATTGTGCTGATATGCCTGTATCTTTTCCGGGATAACGTGGTATTAAAAGCGATTCTGACAGTTATCAGCGGCTGTACGTTTATTATGATTTTATCAAGCGCGTTGCGGATGCTTATGTATATCAACCGCTACAACCTTACTTTTCTGCGGATATTTGTCCTCTGGTCCCTTGCCGTTATCTTCCTCTTGATGGCAGGTGTAACCGTTTCTATCTATATGAATAAATTTCCGCTCTTTACTTATAGCATGATGATTGTCACGGTATTTTATATCGGACTGTCCTTCGCGCATCCGGATTACTGGATTGCAAAATATAATCTAAATCCACAACATATAGAATATCTGGATGAATACGATACACGGGACAGTCAGACCTATCTGACAAAACTGTCTTCCGATGCCGCGCCGGTGATACTGGATGAAAAGACAAATCCTTATCTGGAAAAATACTTTAACGTTCTCGATAATGACGGAGACCTTCATGACGAACTCCTATGGCTGAACAGATACTATCATAAAATACAGCTTCTCTCGGAAGATATGCATATACGAAACTTTAATTTCTCTGTGCATGCCGCAGAAAACTATATCCACTGAGATCGCGTGCCGCAGGGCACACCACGACGACGGGGCTGCCACGGGTTATAAATCAATTCCCCGGCAGCCCCATTATTTGAAACACATTACTTTAAGCGGAACAGACTATCCCTCCTGTTCCTCCCTGCCCTTTGAACTTTTAATCCCTGAAAAAATACCTGTGGCAAAAATCCCGAGAACCAGAACGATAATGACACTGCCCCATATTTTAGAGCGGCGTGCGTCTGCGCGATAACGCTCCACCGTCTCCACAACAAGCTTTGCCTCCTGCTCCGTTCTTGCCATCTCCTCATCCAGCGCCGCCACATCCATCTCCTGCACGCTCAGATATTCCTTGGGGACATATCCTTCTTTATCCTGATAAATCACGCGGTACCATCCACTGCCTGTCTCCCCCGTGACAAAAACGGAATCACCCTTTTGGTAAGACATAATGACCTCTGCATTATCTTCCGGCGCAGTCTTCATCTTTACAGATTCCTCCGCCATCATAAGTTGGCTTAACTCGGATATCTCCGCTGCACTTCCCGGCTGTAATGTATCTTCCTCCGGTAACTGTATTGCCGCGGCATCTTCCAACGCATTGACGTATTGCATATTGCCCGCTGTGCCGGATAACCCGAAGCAGATTCCCATGACTGCCAGTATACTTGCAATTTTCACTTCTTTTTTCATAATGATGTCCTTCCTCTCATTGATAACATACTTATTTTTCCTAAACCTTCAGTTCCAATTCCGATAGCTTGATGCCGACACTTTCCACCTGCTTCTCCTCCTCCTTATAAAAGCAGGCTAACACAAGCAGATAAAAATAGCAGACTATATTATGTATCCCCGGATTCCAAAATAAAAGCTGTATCAGAAACATACCGGAAATCAAAATAAGAATCCCTGTAACCGGCTTGTCCAATGCATAATTTCTACACATTTTATCTGTAAACAACACCATCAGAATCATCAAAAATATCCCCGGAAGCACTCCCATTGTCTGAAAACATTGCAAGATACCACTTTCACTCTGTCCGATAGACCCAGCCAAGGGAACTGCAAAAGATTTCACCATATTGTATGCAATACTGTCCGGCAATGCCGCCCATCCGCCACCGAGAACCACCGTAGAAAACATCAGTAGTACCGTCATCAGGATAAACCGATATGCTTTCTGCATTTTCCGCAGTACCAGCCGCTCCAAATCCATTCCTTCCGGAATCCTGTCCCAATAATGAAAAAAAATAATCCCTCCTGCTGCCACCAGCAAATCTATATAAACGCTGTGCTCCAGCGAATAAGAAACCTCCGGTCGGATAATCTGCGTATATTCCGTGATAAGACTCATATTGCTTAGCATGAATAAATATAGGAAAAATAACTGCATCACTCTTTTCACTAAGATTGCTGTCGGTCGCAGCACTACCGGAACCGTCAGAAAATAAATTCCCATCAGCCACAGGCTCATTACATTCCGGTTGAGAAATAATACAAAAAAACTGATACCCGACACCATAATGTAAAATCCCGAACGCATTTTGTCCCGGCATAGACAATATCCATACACTGAAATCATACCAATAAGCAGAAAATAAGATGATATCTGTGGGGAATCTGCAAAAAAAGGCTCCATAATACTGCTTCTCCATCCATTCTCCAGACTACCTAACAGATAAAGTCCCGCTACCAGCAACCCGCAATATAGAATCAAATCCAAATAGAATATTTTAAACTCTACTCCCGAAGAAACCAGCAGGCAAATCATTGCAAGCGCAATTATTTCGGCATTCCATGAAAAATCTATAAATCCCTCCTCTGACGTGCTAAAAAGCTTTAAAATAACTGAAAATACTGCATACACAATGGCTGCTATCGCCGCCGTATCCGTCAGATACCTTACTGTCGGAAACGGAACCTCTTTTCTGCCTGCATAAATTATCTTAATGACCAGCCAAGCAGACGCCGTTATAAGCAGGAACAGACTGTATACCGGAAACCCGGCAATCTCTGTCCTTACCACAGAAAGCATAGATAATATTAGTAACACACAGATACATTTATCCGCCAGCCATGCATAGGTAATTTTTTTATGCATTTGGAACTCCTTTCCTACAAGATAATCTGCGAAGCAGATTATCTTGGGAAGAATGTTTCGCATTCTTCCAAATTTGTCAAAATTTCCTAGTTATAGAAAAAATGCACAATACCATATCTTGTATTTTATTTTGCACCCAATGATTTCTCACTCTATATTTTGATAATAAGTGACACAGTATTATCATTTTATTTACTTTTTTTCTACGATAATATATGAATAAACCTTTGTACTGTTCCGTTCTCTGTGATATATATAATGTATGCTTGTTTTTTAAATACAGCTTATTACGAAAACCACATTCTGGTAACACTCTGATTCATCTTATTTTTAGGACAAACTCTTTTATTGTCCATCTAAGGAAAGGCACTTCTTTATGACTCTTACTAAAAGCACTTCTATACCCTCTTCCACATCCTCCGATATTCCAAAACGCCGTGTCAACTGGCATGAAGCCTTAGTCTGCGCTGTGCAGATTGAACTGCGGGATTACGCTGACCTGCTGGATTTCCGGTCAGAGTTTATCCTTGGCAAAAACAGCTATCGTATTGACCTTCTGGTCATCAAAAAGCTGTGCTCTCAGTCCATCCTAAAAAAATTTGCCCATATTTTTCAGACTCACAACCTGTTTGAAATGAAAGGTATCCACTCCTCTGTAACAATTAACTCTTACTATAAGTGTATTGGCTATGCAGGGCTTCTCATTGACCAGCTTAACAATATAAACAAAACGCAATATACTTCCCTTGATATCAGCATTACCTTTCTGACTTTTCGATACCCACAAAAGCTGCTCCGACATCTTAAAGATGAACGAAATATAGTAGTTGAAAAATTCTATCAAGGGATATATCATATCAGTAAAGAGACATTTATAACACAGATTATCGTTATAAGCGAACTGCCTTCTGACGAAAATCTGTATCTACGATCTCTGACAAACCACTTGCAAGACTCTGAACTTATTAACCGTATATCTGATGACTATGCAAAACATAAGGACAGCGATATCTATACAAAATACTTAAACCAGCTAACTACTGCCAATCTTGGAACGAAAGGAGATACGTCTATGGTATGTGAAGGATTATTTAATTTATTTGGTACGACTTCCGAGGAAGTCATTGCAAAGGCTAAGCAGGAATCGGATGATTATTATTTACCTCAAATTGATTACTTGAAAAACCTTTTAAAGCAGAATAATATTGCTTTTGATTTAACTTCCTTATCGAGTGAAACAAATATGTCCAATCAGTGATGGTTGGGTATTTCATCATTTATATAATTTTTTTAACAGACTGCTTATTCGTGTATAAATATCCACTTATAAGTTCATTCTTTAATTATTATATTTATACTTGCGCATGATTTCTTCTGCCATTCCTAACTTTACTAATATCATTGCCGTATCAAACACGATATTGCTAATCAATTTTTATAGTCATATAGTAAATGTTATATCAATTTGCATAAGATTTTTTTTGATTTATAATAATCATTATACCGATAATATCTATTGTGGAAGCCGTATACCATAATCTTCTGGTTATCAAAAGCTGTCAGAACAATCCATCTCGAAAAATATTGCCCTCAGTTTTTCGCCATATAACCTCTTTCTGGCATTTAGATATCCCCTTATGCTTATTCTCCATCTTATAGATAAACGAAATATAGAAGTTAGAAAATCTGTTTCATGGATATATTATGTCATTAACGAGATATTTAAATACGTATTATCGTTACAAACAAACTGCCTTAAGATGAAAATCTGTATCTGCAATGCCTAACCGACCACTTGCAGGATGCCACACTTATTAACCCCTTATCCTACAACTATATAAAGCACAAGGACATCGATATTTATACAAAATATTTAAACCAACTAACAACCGCTAACTTCAAAACTAGGAGAACCTCTATGGTGTGTGAAAATCTACTTAATCTGTCTAAGGAAAGCCAAAATGAAACCGTCATAAACAACCGACAGAAATCAAATACTAGCTATATACCTAAGCGACGTATCAACTGGCACAAAGCTGCATCTTACGCTGCGCAGATAATTTCCAAAAATATAGCTCATATTTTCAAGACTTACAACCTATTTACAATTAAGGGTTTTTCATCTTCCATAACAATTAACGATTATTACGCGACCTTCGGTTATGCATGTCTTTTCGTCAGCCATCTTTGTAATTTATGTATGAAACAATACAGCAGTTCAGATATTACCATTACTTTATTAACTTACCGCTATCCGCGTAAGCTTATGAATCATTTACAAAATGAACGGAAACTAACAATTAATAAAATTTCCCACGGTATATATCATATTAATGAATATACACTCAAAGCACAGATTATTGTTGTAAACCAACTATCTCACGATGAGAATCCGTATCTACATTGCATAATTGATTAGTCTAAAAAATCTAAAGCAAAAACTTGACTCAAGCTCCGTATTAAGCGAAACAACTTTTTGTTACCTATGATATATGTATCATATACTTACTTTTAGCAATCTGTTGCAGAAGCTATATCCCGATAATTTTCCGCTTCATCTTATTGTCGGAATAAACTCTTTCATCATCCCTTTAAAGAAAGGCACTTTTTTATGACTTGGGTATAGGTACATCTTTTCACATACTTTAGGATAAACTACTCTATTTTATTATTTAATTTCTCATTAAGCATTCGAAATGTAAAAATAGGAGCTATAAACTCATACGGTACAAGCGCAATTGTATTAGCTACGACCACACCAATCCAACTTCCTGTCACTTGCACGAGTATATAAGATAAGGGAATAAAAACCAATGCTGCAAATGTCATCCATATCATTTGCACTTTAAAATACGATAAACCATTTCCTATGGAAGTATTAACATTATGAAGAAC
The DNA here is from genome assembly GCA_947564735.1 of uncultured Lachnospiraceae bacterium. Classification (GTDB taxonomy): domain Bacteria; phylum Bacillota; class Clostridia; order Lachnospirales; family Lachnospiraceae; genus UBA3282. Next base: position 192,236 of record CANOEC010000001.1, read on the forward strand.
GAAAATTGCACTGGAACAAATAAACGCCAAAGCATACTTTTGATTTACATTAATCACACTTTCACCCAACCATATTCTGACAATCCATGGTAATAACGGTATAATACATAATTCTAATAAAATACATACAAATACCGTTAAAAGAAAAATTTTATATATTTTTTTAATCCAATTGAAATTCTTTTGCACCTGTGCTTTTGTAACTGCTGACCAAATAGGTGCCAGCAATAATGCAACAGCCATTCCAACTGTACTAAATATTCGATAGTACACTTGATATTCAATCACATAATTCATAGATGTTAATTTAGAAATGACAATTTCATTAGTAGATGAAATTACCATAAATACTAGTTGTAGCCACAACAGTGAAATTCCAATACTAAATATATCCTTTACACAGTCTGTTTTGATATTTTTTAATGAAAAATAACTGCCTTTCAACAAATATTTAAATACAATAAAAGTACAAATAATATAAGGAATATTAATTGCACAAATATTTATTATCGACATCATTTTCAGATTCATTTCCAAATCACCAGATGGCATAATATTTAGGCAAACTGTGATAATAATATTAGGTATTAATGTTAGAAAGCTTACTATAGCAGAATATTGCATAGCATATAGTATCGATGTAACTATTTTTAATATAATGTTAATAACCACTCCCAAAAAAACTATCTGTACACAATCTATTAAAAGTATATTTGATATAATCGAAGCATCAACATTAAATATTCTATTCCAATTTAATTTTGAAATTCCAATTTCACCAACTATTAAAATAAATCCGGATATTAAAATCATCAATCCATACGTTGTAGAAATCAAATCCGTCATATACTTCTTATCCTGTTTTTCAATTGCAATAGGCAATTTATTTCTCAATCCATGTCCTAAACCTAAGTCAAACAGATTAACCCAGTTTAATACAGACAACATTGTATACCATACTCCTAAAACTGTTTTATTATGAAAAAAATTAATATACAAAGGAAGCAAAAGAAAATTCACAAGTAAAGATGCACCCTTTGCAAAAAATGCACCAATTATATTTTTCATAATTTTTAAATCAATTTCAGATAATTTTATAAATTTTCTTTTATCCATTTTTAATCCATATATTTCTACTACAACATTTGTATTGTCTCTACTACGAGATTTTATCATTGTATTTCAACGCATTGCCAAAACTAATCAAAACATAGTTTCAATACAAATATGTCTCACTTATTTTCTTTTTATTACTTTATAGAAACGAGTCTCACATTCAACCGTGTATCCTTCGGGAACAGGAGAACTCTCACATATAATTATTAAAGGAGTTTCTTCAACAATTGCTTCTAAATTTCTAACACAGTATAATGTCTTATCCTGCATCATATATTGAATACTTCCTGTATATAGATTACTCGTTCTACATGAAAAATCATTGTACAAATAATAAACATTCCTATTCGGATTTTCTTCAATTTTTTCCATAGCCGGATATATTACATTTAAAAATTGAACATGTATCAAATCTGCAATGGATGGGTTAGTAATCCTAATCCAGATAGTAATTAAAAATACAGATATTATTAAAGTTTTACAATTTATTATTTTTATAAAAGAACATACTACTAAAATTGTTCCAGTTGCTACAATTATCAATACCATTAATTTTAGCATATTGTTTTGATCTATCTGGTTAAAATAACTCATTATTTGCGAGCAACTAGAATAAAAATTTGATACATTATATTTAACAATGTATTGTTCAAAAATTACTAAAAAAAATAAACAATAGAATACTTGCCATAAGAATCTCTTCATAATTTTCTTTGCATCTAAAAAAATTAATTGAAAAATTCCAAGGGTAATGATAATTATTCCTAACCAATCTGTATACCTTCCATAAGCAACCGTATCTATTCGTCCGGGATAAATCATAAACAATGCAGCAACTGCCATTGTTCCAAAAAATGATCCTAATATATAACAATAAACAAACAATTTTTCACTGTCATACTTTTCACCTCTTATATAATTTATAATATTTTCCAACATATACCAAATGCCCATTCCACCTAAGAAAAAAGATGCAAGTACAAAATAAAATATTTTTCCACCGTAACTAATTAAAAAATTTTTAAACCCTTCTACGCTAAATAAATATTTAATTTTTATTTTTTGTCCATCAAAATCATTATTATCTTCTGTCTTACCTGTTTCATTTTCATAAGATTCTTCTATAATTGTTGTATCGGTATAGACGTTTTCATATAATGATTTCTTTATGAATGAGCTACCTGTCATGAGTACAATAACTGTCACTACAAATATCACCGATTGCCATAATCTCTTTTTTTTAAGAAAACCCAAAATAAACACTAACAGAATTCCTATTACGACTATTCCTATACTTCTTTGATGTGTGATATACAAGTCAAACAAAATCAGACCAAACAAAAAATAAAATATTGTCCTCCCACCTTCATACAACTTTTTTAAAATAACAACACTTAATAAAAATAGAAAACACAAATAGGTCTCACTCCATGCCGTCTGTGTATGAAACTGGATACTTGGATAAAAAAAAGGAACCAGACAAATAACATTTCTTACATTTTTATGAATCTCTGGAAATATCCATTTTGTCAAATAATTTAAAATATAATATCCACCTGCCACCATAAAGACGTTTACAACAATTGCCGACTGATGGAGTGTCTCAGCGTTTTTAAATATTTTCATTAACAGAAAAAGAATTACACTATAACCATAAGAATAATATGGTGAAAAATTTCCCATTACCCCTGACCAATTCTGTCCATTCCAATAGGCTGCAGCTGACCAATAACCAATTTCGTCAAGACATATGGAAGGAATAAACAGTAAATTCAAATTCTTTAAATAAAATATGATAAGTATAAAAAGACAGCCACAAAAAGGGACTTTATTTTTTATAAACTCCATTCCTTTTACCTTCCATTTGATTCAAACCGCATAATCCTTTTTATAGATGCTCTCACAAAACAAAACACTTCCAATTTATAAAAAATTTTTTTAATGATTTGTTTAATATATCCAATTATAGTTAACTGTTTTTCAAATTTTAAATTATATATTTCTTTTAATTGATTATTTTCTTTATAACGAAGCGCGATACATTGGCAAGAAAATCCTTCACGATTTACATTTGAGATAATTACATTAACTTTTTTAAAAATACGTCCTTCCCTTTTTAACCTTAAAACCTGTTCATAATCTGCCACAATCTTATATTGACAATCAAATGGAAATTTCAATAACAATTCTCTTCGTACAAATAAAGATTGATGACATAACGACCACCCTTCTTCCAAAAAATTAATATTATGATTAACAATCAGCCCTTGACCTTCTGATAGTTGAAATAATGTATGACCATAAAGAGCATCGACTTCTTTCCAATTTTTTTGTCTAAAAATGTCCGAAATAACATTCTGGTTATAAAACGTATCGCCGGAATTCATAAAAATAACCCAATCTCCGTGACAATTCTCAACAGCTATATTCATTGCGTCATAAATTCCATGATCTGATGAAATAATATGTTTAAATTGAATTCCTTTTTTTTGGAAATCAGACCGATACCTCCTTATAATTTCATTTGTTTTATCAACCGAATTTCCATCCTTAATAATATATTCTATAAATTTATAATCCTGTTCTAATACGGATTTTAATGTTTTCTCTATTTCCGCTTCTGAATTTAAACAAATTGTAACAACAGAAATCATGTCATTCATTTTTTCCTCCGCTTCCAAATCAGCACTATCCTTTTTTAATCCATATACTTCCATCACCACATCCACGAAGTCTTTCTGGGATTTTATCATTATATTTTTCTTGTAACATACTTCCAAAAAATTGCATAGAATACGCACTATTATTCATTAAAAACGCTCTTAACAAATACATCTCATTATAAGCCCTTCCCTCATATATCCATTCAGCTGGATACACGAAAGGATAAAACATATCATGAAAATGAATATAAACATTCTTTCTTAATCGCGGAAGTACTTCAAAAAATAAATAGTTAACATCCGAATTTATTTTAGCCACATGTGATGAATCAATAAACAAAATATCATTTTCTTCTAAAATATCAAAAAAATCCAAAGATATTTCTTGCAAATCCTTTTCATAAATTTCCAAATTATCATCAGGCTTTAATAAGGATTTTAATCTTTCAGCACGTGGTTCAATCGATATAATTTTCATTTTATTATTCAAATAATACTCATTAGTATCCAACATGACCGATGTAGAAAATCCTGATCCGACTTCAATAATATTTTTAGGTTTTATAATTCGTAACATATAATAAAGCGCATCTGCACTCCCCTTACAAAACCATTCATTATCATAATAATATCGATAAGGTCCTTTTGCTTTCTGAACAGACCATTTAGGCAGATTAATTTTTTCCATTTCTTTTATTAATTCAAACTGTCTATCCACATTAAAATCAACATCTAGAATTTTCTTACTTCCTGCAAATATTTTTTTCTCATTCTTATGAATTTCTACAATGTCTGGATATGGTGATTCATAATAATTAAATGGCTTCGCATAAAGATAATCAGTAGGCTTTAAAACTACTGGTCTAAAAAATTTAAATCTTCTCCATTGTTTTTGTGCCATTACCCCCCCCCTTGAAAAAATCAATTTCCTTATAAAATCTTTCCTCTTCATTTAAATATTCCTTCCTAATTATTTTTTATATTACCTCACAAAAATACGTTTCATATTGATAATATATCCCTTCAAAAATAAGAAAACACTTAAATATATTTATTAAAAAATTTTATTAATCCCTAAATCTATAAATGACTTACCAATACTATTTAACACAGTTACTCGATGTACTTTTTTAACGGAAATTTTCTTTGATTAATAATAAACTTCCCTGCACGATATACTAAATTTGGCGATATACACAATAAAAAACCAACTATTCGCTCAAAAATTGTACCGGCTTTGACTGTAACGTATGAAAGATAATTTTTTTTACAATTCATTTTTATTTTTTTAAAAATTATATTATCAGCATAATTACCAATAATCATTTGCAACATTAATCTAATGCTACTCCTAACAGAACGATACTTTATGTATTTTTGTACTATTTTGTTTTCCATTTTTGTTATATTTTCCAATTTTGAGATACACGTCAAGTTTGAGATGTTCTTTTGATTAAATTTTTTACTTGAATAGGTATGGTTCATAACAGACTGTTCATTTCTTCTATAAAAGTATATTGCTTTATTGAGATAATAATATGACCTACAATACTGCAAGTATTCAATTACAAATACCATATCCTCTCCAACTGCTATATTTTCATAGAATTTGATATTTCTATCTTCTATAATATTTTTGCGAAACATCTTATTACATGCCGACCCATGTATAACATTTGTACATACTACATGATAAAATAAATCTTCTCTACTTAAGAATCCTTCTTCTCCAATCAATATTTGTTTCTGAATTTCTGCAACACGGCTATATCCACATATTACTATATCTGCCATATCCATTTTTTCATATAAACTTTGAACATAAGTTTTATCAACATAATCATCTGCATCTACAAATAAAAGATATTTTCCATTTGACATCTCAATGCCCTTATTTCTTGCACTCGAAACACCTCTGTTTTCTTGATGCCATATTTTAATTCTGGAATCCTTTTTTTCCCATTCTACACATATATCCAAAGAATTATCTGTAGAACCATCTTCAATTAATAGAACTTCTATATTTTGGTATGTTTGATTAATGATGCTACTTAAGCATTTATCCAAATATTTTTCTGCGTTATATATAGGAACAATAATACTTACACTTTTCTCTTCACTATTTAACATAATCTATTTTATCAAATACCTTTCTTATAATTCGTTTTACTGTCACTTTCAATTCTCTATTCCTATTTTCCATTTTTTTTACCACGTTTTTACTAGTTATTAATTTCCTATTCGTAACACATAATACTGGCTTCCCTGATTTTTGACATATTTCCAATGCCTGATTATAATCACTTTCAAAAAATAAAAAACATTTAGTTTTTTTATAAATTTCAGCCTTATAATCTGCATGATTAAAAGAAAGTGCTCTTTCCTTTGCAGTAATGTTATCTACCAATACAAGCTCACCATATTCCACATGATACTTTTCTAACCATTTTTCCGTTTCTTTCCGATACTTCTCTAACCTACAAGAAACTAAATAACCAATTTTTTGCGTTGGTATAAATTTGGGTGGCGCATTTTTTATAAATTCTAGATAATGCACTCCGTCGTCATTTTGAAAAATTGACGGATTTTCACAAATTACTCCATCTATATCCATACAACAATATTCTAGTGCCCAATGGTGCATATAATTCCATTCAAACATTCTTGGTTGTTCACATATCTCAAAATAAATATCTACTTTTTTACAACTTGCAGCTAAACTATAAACTGCTAAATATGTAACCTTCCCCAATATTTTTTCTTCTTTTAATTGATCCTTTACCTCTTTTATTGCTCTGCCACTACTAATACTGTCATCTACAATCAACACATGTTTGGAATCTCCTGTTGTTTTAATCCAATTTTGACATTTTCTTGTACTGCCAGTTTTAAGAATACTCCCAGCTAAAAAATTATCTATATCAGTAAAAGGCAAATTTAAATACAATGCTAGTATATTTGCTACCATTGTTCCACTTCTTGGAATCCCGACAATTAAATCAATATCTCTCGGTATTTTATATAAGTTTTTCACAATACAATCTACTAAATCTTCATATGTCTTATAATTCATTTTTTCACACCCATCAAAAAAATCCCGACACAAAGCATGTCCACACTGCACTTACCAGTACAATTTCATACTTCATATCAGGATTCAAATTTCTTGTTTATTTAATTTTTATATTTCTTTCTATACCATCTTCTCTACCAATACAGCTCTATCTTTTTCTCAGCTTCCTCTTCACTTAGCTCATACTGTTCCATTAATTGTTGTCTGATAATTACACGTGGAGACGCAACAGCCTTCAAAGCCTGTATCAGCTTTTTGATACCTTCCATTCTTGCTTCTTCCCTAACTTCTCTTCTGCCTTCTTCCCTAGCTATCCGCCGTGTCTCCTGCACATCATACGCTTCAAAATTTGCAAACAATTCTCCCATATGCCGCTCCTTTACTTTTTCTGAAAATGCTTCTGCCTCTTCACGTGGCACATTAATTTTCATAAGCAGTATTTCTACTATCTGGGCTATGATATCCAACAGGTATGCCGGTGACTTAGATGTAATATCATTTAAGTAGTCCTCGCTGATATCCTTACTGAGTTCTGCAAAATCTGTCGCTTTCTGTAACTTGCTAATCATCATTATAATAGAAAGCTCATCTTTCTTTTCCATAATCTCCGCGTTACTATAATCTTTTAGCTGTACTAGAATACATTTAAAATTTGGTAAGTAATCGCTAAAAACATTACTCAGATAAACTCTATCCTCTAATTGACTACCACCATTCCAGTCAGATGTTCCGTCATAATAGACAATCGGAAGTACAGGAGGATATTTAAAGCTTTTTGTTTTACTGATACCCCTATGTTCTCTTTCCTGCTCTTTCTCATAGTCTTCCCAGATATACACAATATAACGTAATATTTGCATAATTACATTATAATCCACACGCGATTTATGTTCAATAAGTGAAATTAAATAAAACGGTGTTTCGTTTCCTCTTAGCCGGACTTTTTTTTACTACATCCGAATTTCTTTCTTCAGTAAACATATGCACATATTGTCTGGAAACATCCTCAATATCTTCAGGCTTTACATCCTTTAGAATTGGTATATTCACATACCCATGCAAAAATTGTGAGCATAAGTGGGCATCTCCAAAAATAATCTTGCTGGAACTATCTCTAATCTGCGAATTGGGAATCGTATAATCACTGCCTTGCTCATTTGTCTGTTTCATCATAAACCTGCCTTTCCGCATGGAATATGATAATGAATATACCGGATAAATCATAAAGGATTCCACTCATATCCCATGTCATCCTATTTCATTTTGTTTTGGGATACTTGCTTGAAATTCTTAGAATTAAGCATGATTCCTTGTTACAGTAACAGAAAACAACATCATAGAAACTGATGCGATATTTTCACTTATCACTATAGCAGAGAATGCCTTACGATGCAAGGTACATTCTGATATAAAGTATGAAATTGTCAAGGTACACATTTTCTAAATACAAAAAACTCCTAACGCCAAGCATCCATGTCCTTTCGACAATTGAATACTTTACATTAGGAGTTAAAAATTTCTTTTTCTGTATAATAACTGTTCTAATTCTTACAACATTTTATCTTACAATGCTTTTTATAAAAACAAATCCCATATTTTATAATACTGTTATAACCATCATCCAACAACTCATCCGCATATTGTCGGTCGTCTATCTGTCGTAGCGCATCCTCACATTTTTTCGGCTGACTTACTACGCCTCTTAAACCATTCCATAATATTACTTTCATAAATATACCGCACTTCCATATTTGGAATTGCCATTGTAATATATGCCTGCATTCCATCAAAATAATGATTTACTGCTTTCAAATATCCGGTAAGGAGTAAGAAAAACATAGCCATCATACCATTTTTGTATTTCCTTCAGCTTACTTCCCAAATTATAATATGAAAGGAGCTCGGATACCTCTGCCTTCGTAAATCCAAAGCATCCTGCAAAGCTGTCACTTATGATTGAAATGACATTCAGATTATTTTTAGTGAGAACTCCATGATAGAGCGCACAAATGTCATCATTTCTTCATAAAATCCTGCAAAATATGCATTTTCAAGAAGTACATCATATTCATCAATTAAGATAATCACTTTTTGCTTATGATATTTAGCAAGACATTTTGAAAGAAAGGCAACTGCATCTGCATACACTTTATTATCATCTGTCAAGGAAATAATTTTTTTATATAGTTCCTTTTCAGTTTCTAATAAAATATTTGATGTGAAACATATTGATGCCGGATAAATTCATTGGCTATCTGTTTCTTTAACATCCAGACCGCAGTAGCAATATCCGGTTGTTTTGCAGATTTCAATGAAAGAAATATAACAGGATATTGACTCATATTTTTTGTATATTTTTCACCTGCGGACATAATCTTCATACCGTCAAAGTAATGCATTTTGTCTATTTCATGACCTGCTTCATCCAATTCTTTTTCAAAAAAAGTTTTCAGCATGTCGAGCGCCAACGTCTTTCCGAACCTTCTGGGTCTGGTATAAAGATTACATAGCTCTGCCGGTCTAATAATTCTTTTATCATCAATGTTTTATCAACATAATAATAATCTTCATCAATAATTTTTTTATAAAATTCAATACCAATAGGAAGATTTTTCTTCTCCATACCAGACCTCCGCAGGATAAAAGCTTTACCATAGTATATCTTTTTTCAATGCACAATACAACATTTTCCTAACGTAAAGTATTCAATTGTCAAGGTTCTTTCACTCTTTGGAAAAATTTCCTATTATCAAAATGCCTGCGGCATTTTGTTTTCATAAGCTTACGCTTCCCCGGCTTCCGCCAAAGGCTTTACTTCTTCCCCGTTTATCAAACGGTACGTTTTCACAGCTTCCTTCTCCACCTTCATCTGCAAATAAATCGCATCATACTCCGTCTTTCTCGCATGATACTGCGTGTCTTGAAGAAGCTTTCTGTTTGCCGCAATCACATCCGCCAGAAGCCCAATCATAAAAGTCAGAAAACCTATGATAATCAATGTGCACGCCAGAATAAGTGACTGTACATGTCCGCCGGACTGCCCCATTGCCATGTAAAACAAAAACCGAAACCCAATCATCAGACCAATTAACACCGGCATAACCGCCAGATAGGTAAAGGACTTAAGCGGTTTATACATCATATACGCACGAAGGATTGTCAGCATACTTTTTTTCACATATCCCCATATGCTGTGAAATAATCTCGATGGTCTTAGCTCTGCATTTGTTCTTACCGGCACGCTTGTAATTGCCATTTTTTCTCTGCCCGCCTGCACAATTGTCTCAAGTGTATATGTATAATCATTTACTACATTGATGTGCATTGCAGCTTCCCTGCTGAAGGCACGAAAACCGCTCGGTGCATCGGGTATATCTGTATTGGAAGCTTTTCGCACGACCCAGCTTCCGAAATGCTGCAATTTCTTTTTTAAAAAGGAAAAGTGCTCCGTCTGGTCAATGGGTCTTTCTCCAATTACCATATCCGCCTGTCCATCCAGAATCGGCTGAATCAGCTTCTGGATATCCTCCGCGCAATACTGGTTATCTGCATCCGTATTGACAATGATATCAGCGCCGTTTCTAAGACAGCCGTCCAGTCCCGCCATAAATCCTTTGGCAAGTCCTTTATTTTGTTTGAAATTAACAACATGATGCACGCCCCATTTCTGCGCAACTTCTACAGTATTATCACTGCTGCCATCATTAATAATCAGATATTCTATCTCGTCTATTCCCTCTAACGTTCTGGGAAGGTCATTGAGCGCAATCTCCAATGTTTCCGCTTCGTTATAACAAGGAATCTGGATAATCAGTTTCATATGGCGCACCTCTTTCTACTTAATCACAAACAGTACAAACGCCTGACTTTCGGCACATTTCTGATACTCTTTTTCAAACTCTTCCAGATATTCACAGTTCCTGTCTGCAATCAGAAAACCTTCTTCTGGCAAAATATTTTCTAACTTGTTCTGCGCACACTTCATATCCTGTAATCCGATAATTTCTATTTTCCTGTCCCGCATGGCAAACTGTATCAAATCAATATATTGAAAACCTCCGCCATACAAATAGCTGACTGGCGCCTCATAATCCGTCATATACTGTGCAATCCGCAGATTATAATAATCCACATCATTAAAGGGCTTCGTATATTTTTCTCCAAGACCGATCGCAAGTAATGCCTCCATGAAAAGAAACACCCCCAACACATATATGTACTTTCCAAATCGCTGTCCGATATATAGGCAAAGCATGACACATGCCATAAGCACAATTCCAAACAAAAAAGCTTTTGGAAATTCTTTCAAAACGTCATAATTCCAGTCATCCGACAAATAGCTGATACCTGCCGCAAAATACCCTTGCATAACAGTAAGTCTGCTATGCAGGGCATTCCAGAAGGTAATACCAAACGAAAAGATTGCCACACCCACATTCACTAAAAACACACGCAACTTATGTTCGGTATCACAGACCATCATCAGACCTAATCCTATAAAAACTGGCAACAGGTGCTCATTATATCTTCCATAAACAAATCCATCCAATCTGCCGGGCGTCATGGTTGCTATTGCAGTGATAATAAATTGTCCCAACATGGAGAGCAGACAGAAAAAATAAAAATATTCTCTATTTCCGTTTTCTTCCGGCTTTACACGATTTATAAACAAATTCCGGAACAAACGGCATGTCCCATGAAAACAACCAATTACCGCAGGAACGAACAATCCGAAGGAGGCAATAACCAAGTAGTATAATTTTCCTGCACTGCTTATCAGAAATGCTTTGATACCTTGAAAAGTAAACAAATTTTTCAATAGTTCAAAACGTCCCCTATAATCGTTAATAGATAATAATGTTGTATCCGCCACAGCATATACGGTATCCGTAACCCTTGTCTTTATCCTCATCCCACAAACGGCGCCAATTGCTAACACTGCAAATATAATCGCCACATTCTTTCGTGCGGAAGGCATCTTCCATGCATACACGATAAGTATCATTACTGCAGCAATACACACTGCCACTGTGCGCATATGTACAAAATATAGATAAAGAATTGACAATGCCAGCAAAATTCCATTTATTTTGTTTGTTTTTTCCATAAATAAAAGTATCTGGAAGCATATTAACGCATACAGGAACATAAGTAATGCTTCTGTCAACGTCATCTGTACATAAAAAGACCATGACGGATAGAAAACCGCTATTCCTACAGCCAGTACAACCTGCATTTTTTTCTCTTCTGAATCTTCTGCCCGATGCAGTCTCTTAAAAATTTCCCACAATATTCCAACTGCACCGCACTGCAACAGCATATTGACCACAAGCGCTGCACGATATGCCTTTATGCTGTCCTTAAAAATCCATAATATGGGCGTAAGAATCATTCCGTATCCAAAAGAATAATAAGAACCAAGCGCCGCCGTGTCGGACCAGTCATAACCTAACATCTGCGCTGCGCTCGCCCAGTAGCCAAATTCATCCGGATAAATGGAAAATCCACACACTTTATAAATATGAAATTGAAAAATACAAAAAATAAGTAATATAAACAGCAACAAGTACCGGAAGAAGAATCTTATTCTCCCTCCGGTTACTGCCTGCCTATCATTAATATTTAACGATAGCATATGCACCCTGACCACCTGTTGTATCAAAGGTGATCGTATTAGGATTGGAATCTGTATCCTGAAGAACAGACACTGCTCCGCCCGGACGTACACAAATTACAGCAAAAGTCTTACCATCCTGTGCAAATGACTTCGGCACACCGACTTTGATTGTAATCTTTTCTCCATCCTGCGAAAGAAGACTGAATTGTCCGCCAGCTTTCTTACCAATCTCAATGTTAATGCAGGGACCTACTGTAGCGCCTAAAGCTGCTGCCGCATTATCGATTACCGCTTTCGCAAGATTGCTCTTCTTAACGTCCATGTTAGAAAATCTTGCGTAAGGAACCTCTCCTGCCGTAAGTCCATAGCTGCTTGCGATTCCTGCAAGACCGCTTGTAATTGCCGTACCATCAACACTGGTTGCAATATAAACACCCTGTACTGTGGATTTTGTACCTGCAACCGTATTTGTTACAGGAATCTCAGCAATACTGCTCACGGAAGATGAACCGCTGCCATTGCTTTCGCTCGCTACGTTAACGATAGCAAGCACTTCTTCTTCCACAGTCATAACCGGCTGCTCGCATGAACCACCGGAAACAGGGTCGCCGGATCCCGTAATAGGATCGCTGCTTGCCATTACACCCATGGAAGGCGCCGCAATAAGAGCAACAGTCAAAGCGCCTGCCATCATCCTTTGAATGAATTTCATTTTCATTCTTCCTCTCCTCCTTATAATTTTTTCTAAAATTTCATAAAAATTATCTTATTTCATAAAATAAAATATTTTACGAAAAGGAGTTTTTCATAGCTTTTTAAGCGCTTCTGCGGCACTCTACCATTTTTTTGACGGTCTAAAAATTCTGATTTAATCTCTCCATTAACGTTCTTTTCTGATTGAAAGAAGTGTGCACATATAATTGAAGTGTAATGTGTATGTCAGAATGACCCATAATCTCACACAGACTTTTTGCATCAAATCCCAGTTCCACACATCTGCTTGCAAAACAGTGCCGCAAAGCATGAAAACGAAAGATGTCAAACCCATTTTTTTTCAAAAAACGCTCAAACCGGTATTGCAATGTGCGCGGTTCACAATAACAAACCCGTTTACCGGGAACGATATATTCTTCCGGCATTCCTTTTTTACTCATCAGAAAATTAATCAGATGACTTGGTAATGGAATATCCCTCACAGAACTGCTCGTCTTCGGCTGCATGATATAGATTTCTGTTTCCGAATGCCTCTGAGAATATGTGCTTACCCTCTGCATTGTTTTATTGATATGAATCATCCCCTTGTCTAAGTCCACATCCTTCCATTGCAGAGCGCACAATTCTCCGATTCTGATTCCCGAATTAATTGCAATCAAGATACCGGCTTGTTCCGGCACTTCTTTTTCGTATAATAATTTTTCCACTTCATTTATAGTTTCTATGGTGGGAAGTTTTTTTGTCGCTGATTTGTTTTCATTTTTTTCGTCGAATGACGGAATTGAGATATGATAATGAATATCTTCATGCTCATTTTCATAATATTTAAGCGCCTGTTGGAGCAATGCGATTATATTCTTGATATATCCTGCGGATAGACCGTCATCTTTCTTGGTCAGAATAAATTTACGCATCTTTTCCCGGCTTAACATTTCGGGATATATCTGCGACCAATATGGTAATAGATGATTTTCAATTATCCTCCGGTAATTTGCATAGGTCGATGGCTTCCAATATTCTTTTTTGTGTTCTAACCAATCATATAAAATAATGCCTATTGTATCGCCTTTTCCTCTGATATCACCGTATTTTTCAATATAACTGTGCATTTTACTCTTTACTTCATTATAATTTTTGCCGTAAATAGAACGATATTTGCGTTTTTTATTCCCGTCATATCCTAAAATAATCCTTCCTTCCCATCGTCCATCCTTACGTTTATAAATATTACGCCCTCTTCTTGCCATTGTATTTTCCTCCGATTAACCATAAATTTGTAAAAAAATATTGACATAACTTGGATTTAAGTTACAATAAAAAAAGGAATTTCATAATTTATTTTATTTTATGAAGTAAAAAAACGAGCACAGCTCGTTTGCGAGATTCGCTTCGCGAACTCGTGAATAAACGTAGGAATTTCCTATAGTATAAAAAAGGATCTTGGGAAGTTCTCTCAAGATCCTAAATAATTTATTTAACTTATCACATTATTTCTAATGATTCTCTGTATCCGCCGCCTTCATTTCCCGAATTACGCTCATTCCAATCGGTATGGATAACGTTAATGCGCATACATCCGATACTGCCTGACAAAACTCGACTCCCTTCAGTCCGAAGAAATAAGGCAGAACGGCAATCAGCGGCAGAAAAAATATCCCCTGTCTTGCAGAAGAGACAATGGATGCCTTTACACCCTTTCCAATAGATTGTAACATCATATTACACATAATAATCCACGAACTTAACGGAAATGCAATAACCGAATAACGAAGCGCCGCCGTTCCCACTTCAATAACCTCCAAATCCTCTTTTCGGAAGACTGTCACGAACTGCGGTGCGAAAACATAGACAATGACAGCCAATCCGGAAAGCGCCAAAAAAGCAAATTTCACGCAGAACCAGTACCCCTCCAATACTCTCTTATATTTTCCTGCGCCATAATTAAATCCACAGACAGGTTGAAATCCCTGTCCGAATCCAATCAAAGCAGAGTTCGCAAACATCATAATACGGGACACAATTGACATCCCGGCAATCGCCGCATCTCCATATACACTGGCGGCATGATTTAAACAAATCGTGGCAACGCTGGCAAGTCCTTGACGGAACAATGCCGGAATCCCTCCCCTTATAATTTCCTGATACAAATGCAGACTTGGTTTAAAATTAGAGAAGCGGATGCGGATATTACCGCCTCTTGTGACCATAATCAGCAAAAATACAAAACTCAGATATTGACTTATGGTCGTTGCAAGCGCTGCGCCTGCAACACCCAGTCCGCATGTAAATATTAAAATCGGATCCAAAGCAATATTGATTACCGCACCCGATACAATTCCAATCATTGCATAGAACGCACTTCCTTGAAAACGCATCTGATTATTCAAAACAAGAGACGCCGTCATTGCCGGTGCGCCAAATAAAATGATTCTCAAATAAGATACCGTATACGGCAGAATCGTCGGCGTAGACCCAAGCGCATAAGAAAGCGGCTTAATAAAGAACATACAACCGAGCATGATGGCAATTCCCATAAAAAATGATGAAAAAAATCCGACGGCAGACATTTTCTCGGCTTCCTCAATCTCTCCCGCCCCTAATTTTCTTGAAATAAAGTTTCCAGAACCATGACCAAATAAAAAACCGATTGCCTGAATAATCGCCATCAATGAAAATGCAACCCCGACGGCAGCCGTTGACTGCGTATCCAGCTTGCCCACAAAAAAAGTATCTGCCATATTATAAAAAGAAGTAACCAGCATACTCAAAATTGTTGGAACCGCGAGCCTGCACACGAGCTTTTTTACCGGTTGCTGCGTCATATAAATTCTTTTTTCTTCCGCATCTGCAAATTTCATGTAAACTTCTTTCCTTTCTGAAAATATTAATTCTATTTTTATTATCCACCCCATCAATCACAATAAACTCAAAGTATGCCAATATCTTTTGAAGTATGCTTCACATTTTTCTGTTCTTTGGGAAAATTTCTTATAAAACAAAATACATATTTATTAATATTCTACATATGCTATTCCTAATTCATAACGTTTTCATTATCGTACACAGAAAGGAATTGCCCATGAATCCAAAAGCATTATTTCAGTTATCCTATGGTCTGTATGTTGTTTCTACAAAACATGACAAAAAAATGAATGGCTGTATTATCAATACGGTAACGCAGGTGACAGACAACCCGAAACAGATTGTTGTAGCAATTAATAAAGAAAATCTGACCTGTGAACTTATCCAAAAATCCGGAGTACTATCAGTTTCCGTGTTATCCGAAACAGCGCCTTTCTCACTTTTTCAGCATTTTGGATTTCAAAGTGGAAAAAATACCGACAAATTTGTAGATTTTCCTTTTGCCATGACGGCACAGGAGCTTCCATATTTAAAGGAACACGTTACTGCTTATTTAGACTGCAAAGTAACAGACAGCTTTGATTTTGGAAGTCATATTCTTTTTCTTGCTCTGGTAACAGATTGTGAAGTTCTTTCCGGTGAAAAGGCAATGACTTACTCTTTCTACCATGAATTTGTAAAACCGCAGCCTGCCACTACTTCTGCAAAAGGATGGCGCTGTGTTGTATGCGGCTATATCTATGAAGGAGAAGAACTTCCACCCGACTTTATATGCCCATGGTGTAAACACGGCGTAGAAGATTTTGAGAAAATTACGTAACTATAATTCCTTCTTCTTCTGCTCTTAACTTGCATCCATTTTCATAAGAACCAATTTCGCAAATCTCGGCTTTCTTTTGTCTGATACAGAAATCACAGGAAGGACACGGCTTCTTTTCTCCTGCAAAATCCCTCACTACAGCCTGTCCTTTCTCATTATGTCTGCATGTACTGCACCAGCAGATAGAACATTCTTTAAATAATGTAATCTGATTTTCTTTATTACAATTTTCTGATTCTATATATTCACTTTTTACAGAAGAACTTTTTTCTTCCTGCGAT
This sequence comes from uncultured Lachnospiraceae bacterium, assembly GCA_947564735.1. Lineage (GTDB taxonomy): Bacteria > Bacillota > Clostridia > Lachnospirales > Lachnospiraceae > UBA3282. The sequence goes on from CANOEC010000001.1 coordinate 209,382, forward strand.
ATGTAATCAAATAAGCTTAATTGTCCGTCCAGTTGTTTTTTCATTGGAAAAAGTCCTTATAAATATGGTAGTTTTGTCGAATATAATATTAACACGTATTTTTAAGATTATCAAATGTGCTAATATATTATATTTAATTGCAATATGCATACAATAGTTATATAATATTAATAATTGTAATACAAGATGGAGGTTAACAATATGGCACAGTCAACCATAACTGCACGGATAGATGAAAAGGATAAAATAAAGTTTGACAATTTTTGTTCTAACGTAGGTCTTAATACTTCAACAGCTATTAATATGTTTGTAAAAGCTGTTCTACGTGAAAATCGTATTCCATTTGAGATTACACAAATTTCAGACCCATTCTATGAAGAAGAAAATCAAAAATATATTATGAAATCTATTAAAGAATTAAAATCTGGGAAAGGACAACCACATGAGTTGATAGAGATATGATATGAGTGAAAAAATATATATTGCGCATTGTCGTGGTCATTATAAAGATAAATAATTTTGTTTTTGACTTCTTTAATTTCTCCTTAACCTTCAATAAATAATATGTATTATTTCAAATACGCCTTTTCCAATTATTAAAGTATATTAATCTTGAAGGATTTTTATAAAAATCCCCGTATTTACGCTATTGCAACCTATAATTTACATCAAAAAACTTAAAAGCAACATGAAATTGATAGAATTTACATCCATGTTTTTCTAAAATGCATAATAGTTACTGACCGGTCAAAACAAAAATCAGCTTTACAGAGTGAAAATTATGAAACATAATATCAGACACAGAAAGGAAAGGATTAAAAATGAGTTTAGGGGAAAATTTACAATACTTAAGAAAGAGAGATAATATCACACAGGAACAGTTGGCGGAGCAGCTTAACGTATCAAGGCAGTCCGTATCAAAATGGGAATCTGATACCACATATCCCGAAATGGAAAAATTACTTCAATTATGCCAGATGTTTCATTGCAGTATGGACGATATCGTACAAGGGGTCATTAAAGATGTTAATTTAGAAGGAAAAAGTGAATATGACAGACATATGAATCAATTCAGCAAATTGATATCGCTTGGCGTCAGCTTAATCCTTCTTGGTATTTCATTCATGTTTTTGATATACGGATGCAATTTTTTTATCGGTAGAGAAATGATTAAAGAAGACTTTTCTACTATAATATTTTTTATTTTTCTGACTATCAGCGTGGCAATCTTAATTGTTGCCTCCATGCAGCACGGAGACTTCACTAAAAAACATCCGATTGTTGATAATTTCTATTCACAGAATGAAATAGATGCTTTCAATAAGAAATTTTCGATTATGATTGCCGTAGGCGTATCTGTTATCTTAATAGGAATCATTACCGTAATCGGAGTTGAGACAATCTATCCTCAGCTTGAAGATAATGAATATATGGAATCTTTGGCTTCCGCTTTATTTATGCTTTTTATTAACTTCGGCGTGACTACGCTGGTATATGCAGGGATACAAAAGGGTAAATATAATATTGATGAATACAATAAAGAACATGATGTAAACTCGGATACCTATAAGAAAAATCAATTAAAAAGTTCCATAAATGCATGCATTATGCTGATTTCCACTGTCATATTCTTTATATTCGGATTTACGATTGATGGCGGATTCGGAGTGCCTTATGTTTTAATATTTGCTGTGGGTGGAATCTGCTGCGCCATTGCTTCGATTATCATTAATTATAAGAAATAACACAAAGAGAGCAGATGTAATTTTCCAGAGAAACATTTGCTCTCTTTTTAAATTTGTTGTAGGTATTTTTTAGTTTTGGTATAATATTATCATATATTAGATAATTAAAAATATCAGGAGGTTCAAAATATGTACTTACAGCGAATGAAAAAGGCATTTTTAAACCTTTCTTTAACCTCAAAATTAAAATATACCTATACCATCTTAATTTTTGTCTGTATTTTCTGTAATCTTATCATTCTATATGGTTTCTTTTCCCGTGAAATGCAGAAAACACTTTCTACTCTCACTTCTCAGACTGTAGAAACCGTGTCCAAGAATGTAGACAGTTCTCTTACAACAATTTCCAAGACTTCTACATATCTGCTTGGCACTACGGAGGTACAAAATTATCTGCAGGATATTAATCATTCCGAATATGCCATTCTTTCCAAACAACTCCGTAATTCTCTTTATATGTCACTTGAATCGATGCCTCTTGTTTCTTCTATTATTATTATGCAGCCCTCCGGCGTTTATGAAGGCGCTGCACGCTATAATCTTCCTTCTGTACAAATGGATTCTCTTGAGGATACTCCATGGTATGAGGAACTCTATTCCAAAAAGGGCGCTCCCATATTAACAATCAATGGAGGAGGATATTTCACATTTGAAGACGACAAAAATTACGTTACTTTAATACGTCTAATCAATAGTACAGAAGATGCACATCCGCTGGGATATATGTTTATTAATATTTCCGTAGATTCTCTGCTTTCTTTTGCGCGCGAAGATGAAAGCAATTATTCTGATTTTTATGTATCTTCCGGAACAGATACGATTCTTCCGTTTTTAAATGATAACCTAAACCTATGGTTACAAAATGTTTCCTTAGATTCTATATATAATAAAAACATAATCAAAATTGGTCATGAACGTTATTTATTATTAAAATTTCAGACTTCTAATCTTGACTGGAACTACATAGCCGCTATTAATTATAACCTTTTAGCACATCAAAACCGTGCTTTTATTATCATTTCCATAATACTGCTTTTAATCAGCTTTGGCTTTTTCATATTGATTGCACTTGGCACGAATCGTTTTATCACAGCTCCTCTGTCACAGCTTATGAAAGCAATGAAAAAATCGGAAACAGGGGATTTTAACCATGCAAATGTAACATCCTATCATGATGAGATTGGACAGCTCCAAAATGCCTATAATGATATGGTAGATAAAATACAACAACTTCTTGATTCCAAAGTTTCTGAACAAAAGAAACTTCGTAAGGCAGAACTCAATGTTCTTCAAGAACAAATCAAACCTCATTTTCTATATAACAGTTTAGGAGCCATTTCCTATCTGGTTACTTCGCAGCAAAATGAAAAAGCCTATGACTTAATTATTTCTTTATCAGAATACTATCGTGAAAGTCTTAGTAAAGGAAATAAAGTTATACCGCTTTCTTCTGAAATTAATATTGTTCAAAATTATCTAAAACTGCAAAAAGTTCGTTTTCCGGAAATTTTTAACGATGAATACGAGATACAGGAAGATGTTCTTTCCTATCGTATTCCAAGATTAATCCTACAGCCTTTAGTTGAAAATTCATTGTATCATGGCATTATTCCTACTTGTGATTATGGAACCATTAAAGTATGCATTTATACAGATAGCGAATGTCTTATTATCTGTGTTTCAGATAATGGTATTGGAATGACTCAAGCCGATTTAGACAGAATTTGGATGGTTCAAAATGATAGTTCCTCTCAGAGTTTTGGATTAAGAGGAACGATTGAACGAATGCAGATTTTTTATGAAACACAGGATATATGCACAATAAACAGCAAACCCAATGAAGGAACAACAATTACATTTTCAATTCCACTAAGCAGAACGGAGAAACAAGATGAACAACTCAGTTTTTAAGGTTATCATCGTAGACGATGAAGAGTTAGCGCAAAAAATGCTTATTACCGGTACAAATTGGCAGGCGCTTAATATGGAAATAATTGCAGAAGCTGTCTCAGGTCAGGATGCGCTTTCCATTATGGAAGAACAGATACCCGATATTCTTTTTACCGATATCAAAATGCCTTATATGGACGGAATGGAACTGTGCAGTATTGTAACAAAACGTTATCCGCATATTAAAATTGTCATTACAACTGCTTTCAAAGATTTTGATTATGCTCATCAATGTATCAGCCTTGGTGTTTCACATTTTCTTTTAAAACCTATTAACCGTAACGATTTAGTGACAACCCTTTTAAAACTTCGGAAACAGATTGAAAAGGAAAAGCAGCAATGGCTTGAATTTGACCACTTAAAGAAAATATTAGAAAAAAACTATTCTTTTTTACGAGAACGTTTTCTATTAGAATTTTGTGAGAACAGTACGCATTCTGCTTCCATAGAAAAGCAGATTTCTTATTATTTTCCAAACGGAATCCCATCTTATATACAAGTAACTCTTTTGGAAGCTCACTCTTCTCATTCCGGCAATTTAACAGAAGAAGAACATCTTTTACAGGACATGAAAAATCTGGAATTTATTAAGAAACACTTAGAAGAAACCGAAAATATTGAGATATTTGCTGACAATAATCATCATCTGGTGCTTTTAACTTATTCTCCGAAAGTTCAAGTTATTTCTTTGTGTGAACAGCTTCAACGCAGTATATATCAGACTTCCGGAAATGAAATTTTATTTGGCATTGGAAACCACTATGATAATTTTTATAAAGCGGAGATTTCTTACATGGAAGCTTTAGAATCTCTCAAATTCAGCCGTTATATGCCAAACCAACCCATTGTCATTTACCAGAATGATCTCCATGTTCAGAATAGTGAATGGAACTCTTCTCCTGCGGAATTAGAAGATATCAAATTTTATATTAAGGCTGGTCTTCCTGATTCTGTACAAAAACTCCTTTTTCAGCTTTATACAAAATCGGACGGCAATCTGATTAGTCTGGAACATGCACGTATTTTATCGATGACTTTATTATCTTCTGCTGTTAATGTTGCAAATGATATTGGAATTCCGTTAGACGGTTTATTTTCTGATTCCGGCAATTTTTTTCTACAGATATTATTAGAACCTACCAGTCTGGATTTGCGTAATCAGACAAATTCTTTTTTAACACGGCTTGCAACGGAAATTTCCACATACCGTACTAACAAAAGTAAAACTGTTCTATGGGAAGTTTTACAATATATTCAGACACATTTAACCGATTCTTCTCTTTCACTTGGTTCTGTAGCTGAACTTTTTCATATGAATGACAGTTATTTGAGCCGTACTTTTACGAAAGAATTAGGATTCAGTTTCTCTAAATATTTAAACAGACTCCGTATGGAACATGCAATTACACTGTTAAATACCACTGATTTAAAGGCATATCAGATTGCGGAAGCAGTCGGTATTCCGGATGCTTACTATTTCAGTAACTGCTTTAAGAAATACACAGGAAAATCCATCAGAGATTATAGAAAAGGAACAACTTAACTGCTGTTCCTTTTCAAATCCATTTTTATATATATTTTCCATCCACTTCCATATTCAGTTCCCGATAAGAAAAATAATCAAAATCAGCGGGAAGCGCTGTTCCAAGTCCGTCTGTACTGAACATTCCAGTAAAAGCACCCGTAAATGCTGCATCATAAACGGCTTTGATATACTCATCAGACAATTTGGCAGAATCAAACTGATATGCCGTTTCCTGCCATGTTTCTCCATCAAAAGAATATAAATATTGATAGGAAATACCTCTTACCTGAACTTTCAAATAAATATACTCTGTATCATTTGGAACAGGAATCGGTTTTTCTTTATAAACACTAAAGGTTTTTCCCAAATCCGTTGCAACAACATCAATTACTCTTCCGTATTTTTTATTCCATGTAATTTGTATACAGGACCAGTTTTTCGTATTATAATAACAGGTTAATCCTGCTGATTGTTGGATATTCTTTGGTCTATATGACATTTTAGTTTCCGCATCAAAAGTAAAACTCTGCCATCTTCTTGCCACATGCGCCTGCAGAAATGTAGATGCCAATGATTGTCTTCCATATAATCTCAAATGTCCGGGACAATCCGTGAATGACATCGTATCTTCTCCAAGAGGAATTCTCAAAGTCTGGAAATGAAAACTCAATTTATTACAATCAAAATCATCTTTTTCACTGATTTCTTCTCCCTCACTTTCTATTGCATCGATAGGCGCCTCCACTTCCACCATTCCTTTATGACCGCCTACAATATGAGGCCATCCGTCGTCATCCCATATTACTTTTTGAATTCCTGTTTCTCTGCCAAGAGGACACCAGCCTCTTTGTTCTGCAATCGACTCTGTATGATGATGAATAGGCCTTCCCATCAAATGTGCAAAATACCATTCTCCCGATTTTGTCTGTACCAAGGATCCATGTCCCGCCTTTTGAATTTGATGAAATGGAGCATCCAATGTTGTTAGCATAGGTTCACCCGGTTGTGTCTCAAAAACGCCGTGTAGGGACTCAGCTCTTGCTACTCTTTCCTGATGTGCATATACTGTTCCACCTTGAGCAACGAACAGATAATAATATCCGTTCATTTTATATAAATGAGGACCTTCTGTAAAACGATCCACGGTTCCTTTATAAATTACCCATGGTTCCCCAATCAATTTCTGTTCTTCTTCCGAATATTCTGTACACATAATCCCATAAAAAGGATGATGAAAGCTTCTCGGATCCCAGTATTGATTAACTAAATATTTCTTTCCATTATCGTCATGAAATAAAGATGCATCAAATCCTGCCGTGTTCAAAACAACTGGATCTGACCACGGTCCCATAATATCTTTTGCTGTCGTCAAATAATTAATACAATCTTTATAAGAACCGTCAGTTACTTTTACATCCGTATAAACCAGATAAAACTTTCCATTGTGATAAGATAAATCCGGAGCCCAGATACCACCAGAATCTGGATTACCCCACATATTCAAAAGACGCTTTTCATTAAGCGGATAAGTGATTAACTTCCAGTGAACCAAATCTTTTGATTCATGAATCCGAACACCCGGCCACCATTCAAAAGTTGAAGATGCAATGTAATAAGTATCGTCTACCCTAATCAGACTTGGATCCGGATGAAATCCTCTCAAAACAGGATTTTTTATTTTCATAAGATACCTTCCTTTCTTTGTATCAGCCTTTTACTGCACCGGCAACCATACCGCTTTGTACCTGATTGCTGAATAATAAATAAATAACAACTGTCGGCAAAGTCGCCACTACAAGTCCTGCGCCCATCGTACCCCAATCTGTTGTATACTGTCCTACCATCTGCATAATACCAACTGTTAATGTTCTATATTTTTCAGAATTAATAAATGTAATTGCAAACATCATTTCATTCCATGTTGATAAAAATGTAAAAATAGAAATGGTTGCAAGCGCTGGTTTTACAAGCGGCAGTATAATTGTAAAAAATGTTCTGAATATTCCGCACCCATCTAAAAATGCCGATTCTTCCAACTCCATCGGAAGCACTTGAAAAAATCCAATCATAAAAAAGATTGCCATTGGAAGTGCAAACGCTATATAAGGAACAATGATTGCCTGATAGGTATCCAGCATTTTGAGATTACGAAGCATGATAAATACCGGAAGAAGCACTGCATGAAGAGGTATCATTAATCCAATAGAGAAAAAAGGTTTCACAAATCGGTTTGCTTTTACTCTCATTCTTGCAATCGCATAGGAAACCATACAGGCAAGAATATCCGAAACTACAATTACAATTAACGTTACAAAAATACTGTTTAGCAGATAATGTCCCACATTTGCATTAAACAATGCATTTTCATAATTAGACCAATGAAATTCCTTCGGAAGTCCCATAACATTTCCACTGTATATTTCGTTGTTATCTTTCAATGAAAAGAAAGCAAGAAAGAGTAAAGGATAAATCTGCACAATCGCAAATGCCACTAAAACAACATGAAGCAAAACCTTTGTTGGTTTTATCTTTTTCATCTTCTTCCCTCCTTAATAAGTAATATTTTCTACTTTAAATAATTTTTCAATCAGGAAATAGAAAATCAGACATTCCAATACGATAAATATTGCCATCGCACTTCCTATTCCGTATTCCATTCTGGAAAAAATTGACGTATACATTAATGTACTTGGCACCTCACTTGCATGCAAGGGACCACCCTTTGTAAGAACCCATATCAAATCAAAAAGTTTCAGTGAACCAATTACTGCAAAAGTCAGACTCACTTTCATTGTGCTCTTAATCAAAGGAATTGTTACATGAAATGCCATCTGCCTTTCGTTTGCTCCATCAATTTGGGCCGCCTCATAAATATCTGACGGAACACTCTTGATTCCCGTGTAGAGTATCAACATATGATATCCTATATACTGCCATACAATAGGAAAAAAGGAAGACGCAAGTACAAAACGCTTATCTCCCAGCCAATCCTGACCTTTAAATCCAAAGCTTTTTAAAATCGCATTTAACGCACCATAGTCAGGATTATATATTTTTAAGAACAATTGTCCTATCACAACCGTGGAAAGCAATACAGGAATAAAATAAATAGTCCGGTATATTTTTTCACCTTTTACATTTCTTGCCAGTACAAGAGCAAAGAATAATGCCGGTATTAATTGTCCGACAATTGACGCCACTGCCAGAATAAGTGAATTTCTTGCTGACAAAAGAAATGCTTCATCTTTTAATAATTTCAAATAATTAGATATTCCAATAAATATTTTTTCCCCGATTCCGTCCCACTGCATTGTACTGTAATAACCTGACATGGCAATCGGAACAAACGCCATAACCAGATAAATCACCAGAGCAGGAATTACAAAAATCCAATATGCTTTTTTATTTCCAAGCATTTTCTGCATAATAGATAATCTCCTTTCAAAATATGAGATTTTGCAAATGATATTATAATAAACCTTTAGTTTTTCAAGAAATTTTCTATGTAAAAAAGAGAGAATCCGGAAATGTTTTCCGGATTCTCTGCATGTGACTACTCGTTTAATGCTTGAAGATTCGCACAGAAATCTTCCGGAGTGACAGAACCATCAATTAGTTTTGCAATCTCATTCATAATCGTATCTGCTTTTGATCCACCTGTTAAAGAATCTAACCAATATACATATCCTGTCGCATCTGCAGTCAATGTTGCAATTTCCTGTGACAAACGATTCAGTTCGGAAGTATCACCCATATCTGCTTCCCATGCCGGCATTCCGGAACCTGCAAGATATTGGTCTTTGGACATTTTTTCACAGATATACTGTGCAACTGCTGCAGCTTCTTCCGGATGCTCACAACTGCTGCTTACAAGGAAAGTTTCACCAGAACCACCATGGAACTCATCAATTGTTCCTTTACCGCCTTCAATTACAGGGAACTTAATAACAGAAATCTTACCTTTTACTGCAGCATCGTCAGCTTCACAATCACCGTTTAACCAACTTCCCATAAACATCATTGCCGCTCTTCCCTGTTTAAAAGCTGCTACGGCATCATCTTCTGAAGTACCCATTGCACTGCTGCCAAAACCGCCTCTGGCTGCAAGTTCCTGTACTCTCTTAGCCGCTTCTACCAATTCCGGAGTATTGAAAGAACCTGTACCGTTCAATGCTGCATTGAAGTCTTCTGCTCCTGCCATTCTGATTGCATGTATTCCATAAATCATAAGTCCCGGCCATAAATCCTTTTCTCCAAGAGAAATCGGTGTAATGCCCGCTGCATTAAATGCATCCACAGCAGCAAGTAATTCATCATAAGTTTCAGGAACTTTCACATTATTCTGCTCAAACAACTCTGTGTTAACATACAATGAAGCAACCGCTACACTGTAAGGATATCCATATGTTTTTCCGTCAAACATAAAATTGTCTAACGTACCGCCTAATATCCGGCTTTTCACATCATCTGTCATGTAATCATCTAAAGGTAATACAAGACCTGCATCAACATAAGGTTTCATCGTTCCTGCACCCCAGTTAAAGAATACATCCGGCAGTTCATTTCCTGCCATTGCAGTTTTTAATTTTACCTTATAGGATTCAGACTCAGTTCCTTCATGTACCACTTCCACATTTGGCATATCTGTCTTAATAGATTCGAGTGCATTATAAAATGCAACATAATTACCATCAGTGGAATTAGGATCTGAAAACTGTGACCATAATGTAATTGTCACTTTTTCTTCGGATGACTCCGTATCTGCCTCTGCATTTGAAGTTTCTTCCGTAGATACATTTGCGGAATCACCTGCTTCTGCTTCCACTGTTTCCCCACTTTCTGCTGTAGTAGCAGTTTCTCCCGAATTTCCACAAGCTGTACATCCAAGTACTAATACTGCTGACATCATTAATCCAATTGTTTTTAATAATTTCTTTTTCATAGCCTCTCCTTTCAAGAACTATTTTCTTTTGATGATATTATTTTAACTTTTACAATTTTTCTTTAGAATAGAATTGCTTTACCATTTCTTAGATATTTTTGACTGAAAATAAAAAAAGTTATAAATTTTTTATTTTTGATAGAATATTTTTTCTTAAAAGTAAAAAGCCGCTAAAGTACATATTTAAACTTTAACAGCTTTTTTAATTGATTGTATGAACTTTACATATTTTTAAACAATAACATTACTATATTGTTATGTAATGAAATTCTGAAACGCCATCTCCCAATATTTCTCCGGGATATCCGGCCACGATACGTTTTCTTCCCCTTCTTCACATAATTTTTTAGCAAGCTGCAGACAAGGACTCGTATAGTCATCTCCCGTATACAACGTATGAAGATTTAATTTTGACCAATAGAATGCTTTCTCCATAATTCCGGAAGACACAAACTCTTCCTTAACTGTATCCACATCATATTCTAATTGAAAAAATTCTTCTTCCCATCCTTTGTCTGTTCCATGCAATATCATGTATTGTGTCTTACCGTTATGATACCATGGAATCCCTACCGAGCCGGGATGAATCAATTTTTTCTTGCCAAATTGCATAACTTCCTGCGTATGCGTATGCGCTCCAATCAATAAATCCACGTCCAGATTCAACATGATACTTTCTAAATTTTCATTCTCCGGTTTCAGAAGCTCGGTAGAAGATGTCAGAGAACCATGACAATAACGAAAAGCAGGATATCCTTCTTTTATATAGATACCTTGAATATCTATGCTTTCATAGAAATCAAAATCTTTTTTCGTCAGATTCTCATAAGTGTACAGCAGATTACCGCTTGCAGAGGAATAAGTCCATCTTTCTCCGGGTTGATTTCTATGATTTATCATATAATCTTCCCTGTTTCCTCTGATAAAATGACAGCGGTATTTGTCCATCATCTCATAAATTACTCTCATTGTACGCTGAGGATAAGGACAATCACTGATATAATCCCCAAGAAAAATAAATTCATCAACTTTTCTTTCAAGTGCATGATTTATACAAGCTTCCAAAGCAATATGATTGCTGTGAATATCTCCGAGAACAGCTATTTTCATTCTTCTTCCTCTTTTGGGAGATGTATTTCTTTTCCATCGTCTATGTCATCAGGTATATGATATTTCTCATCTTCCGGTATCTCTTGCATGGCGTCTTCAATATTCTCAAATTCCTGATTGCCGTCACTCAATTTTTCGCGGACTTTGGCGATTTTGGCAACTTTTACATTATCATCGAGATTAATCATCTTAACGCCGGAAGTAATCCTTCCAAGAGTTGAAATATCTTCCATACGAAGCTGTATGATGATTCCTTCTGTTGTAATCATCATGATTTCATGGTCATCATTGACAGCCTTTACACCAACTACATCACCTGTTTTTTCGGTAATCTTATAGCACTTAACGCCTTTTCCCCCACGTTTTTGTACCGTAAATTCATCTAAATAGGTACGTTTTCCCATACCGTTTTCAGACACAATCAGCAGAGAATCACCTTGATGATCAAGCTGCATACCTACAATTTCATCCTGATCGGACAGATTCATACCAATGACGCCCATGGACGCCCTACCCGTATGACGTACATCTGTCTCCTTGAATCTGATACACATACCAAGTTTTGTAATCAGGAATATTTCTGTATCCATGGAAGTCGTCTTTACTTCAATCAATTCGTCATCTTCACGAAGATTAATAGCCATCAGACCATTTTTTCTGACATTACTAAATTCCATGACCGAGGTCTTCTTAACAATACCTTTCTTTGTTACCATAAAGAGATTTTTATTCTCTTCATATTCCTTGAGCGGAATCATCGCCGATATCTTTTCACCCGGATTCAACTGTAAAATATTTACAATTGCAATTCCTCTGGAAGTACGGCTCGATTCCGGGATTTCGTAGGCTTTCAGACGATACACACGACCTAAATTTGTGAAAAACATCAGATAATGATGGGTCGTTGTCATAAGAAGATCTTCAATATAATCTTCTTCAATTGTCTGCATTCCTTTAATTCCCTTACCGCCACGGTTTTGCGCCTTAAAATTATCTACCGTCATACGTTTTACATAACCAAGACTGGTCATGGCAATCACCGTATTTTCTTTCGGAATCAAATCTTCCATATTGATATCATAGACGTCAAAACCAATCTGGCTTCTTCTATCATCGCCATATTTTTCAGCTGTAATAAGCATTTCTTCTTTGATAACGCCAAGCAGCAACTTTTCATCTGCAAGAATCGCCTTTAATTCGGCAATCTTAGCCATTAATTCCCTGTGCTCATTCTCAAGCTTCTCTCTTTCCAGACCTGTCAAAGAACGCAGACGCATATCGACAATCGCCTGAGACTGTGCATCGGAAAGTCCAAAACGCTCAATCAATCTCTCTTTTGCAATCTGTGTCGTCTGACTGCTTCTGATAATCTGGATAACCTCATCAATATGGTCAAGAGCAATCAATAATCCTTGTAAAATATGATCTCTCTCTTCCGCCTTATTCAGATCATATTTCGTTCTTCTTGTAACAACTTCTTCCTGATGCTTTAGATAATAGGTAAGCATATCAAGAAGATTCATGACTTTCGGCTCATTATTGACAAGCGCCAGCATAATAACGCCAAAAGAATCCTGTAGCTGCGTATGTTTATATAATTGATTCAAAATCACGTTTGCATTGGCATCTTTGCGAAGTTCTATGACAATACGCATACCTTCACGGTTTGTTTCATCCCGAAGGTCTGTAATTCCATCAATTTTCTTCAATTTCACCAAATCGGCAATTTTTAATATCAGATTTGCCTTATTAACCATATAGGGAAGTTCCGTAACAATGATACGGCTCTTACCGTTAGGCATTGTTTCAATATCCGTTACCGCACGGACTCTTACTTTTCCTCTTCCGGTACGGTATGCTTCCTCTGCTCCCCTCGTTCCTAAAATGATGCCGCCGGTAGGAAAATCCGGTGCTTTGACAATGCTTAAGATTTCTTCAATTTCTGTCTGTCTGTTTTCGTTTACTCTGTTATCTATAATCTTGACTACCGCATTGACCACTTCCCTTAAATTATGAGGAGGGATATTCGTAGCCATACCGACTGCGATACCGGAAGTACCGTTGACAAGCAGATTCGGATAACGGCTTGGAAGAACAGTAGGCTCTTTCTCCGTATCATCAAAGTTCGGTACAAAGTCTACGGTATCTTTATTAATATCCGCAAGCAGCTCCATAGAAATCTTACTAAGTCTTGCTTCGGTATAACGCATTGCCGCAGCGCCGTCACCATCCACAGAACCAAAGTTTCCGTGACCATCCACGAGTGGATAACGGGTAGACCATTCCTGCGCCATATTAACCAAAGCGCCATAAATAGAACTATCTCCGTGAGGATGATATTTACCCATTGTATCACCGACGATACGGGCGCTCTTTCTATGAGGCTTATCCGGACCATTATTTAACTCAATCATGGAATACAGAACCCGGCGCTGTACAGGTTTTAAGCCATCCCTTACATCAGGAAGCGCACGAGCCGCTATGACGCTCATGGCGTAATCAATGTAAGAATCTTCCATTTTTTTCTTAAGGTCTACTTCCTCAATTTTATCAAAAATTTGATCATCCATTCTGTAACCATGTACCTTTCTTAAATATCTAGGTTCTTAACAAACTTTGCATTTTCTTCGATAAAAATTCGACGCGGTTCCACTTTATCTCCCATCAATGTATTAAAAGTAAGATCGACCTCCGATTCTTCTTCTTCGTTAATATTTACTCTGAGAAGAATACGCTTTTCAGGGTCCATCGTTGTCTCCCATAACTGATCGGCATCCATCTCTCCTAGCCCTTTATAACGCTGAATCTTATTATTCTGATCGCGCCCTACTTCAGCAAGAATCTTGTCCAGTTCTTCATCACTGTAAGCATACCATACCTGTCTGTTCTTCTCTAATTTATAAAGAGGAGGCTTCGCCAGATATACATGTCCCTGCTTGATAAGTTCCGGCATAAAACGATAAATAAAAGTAAGCATCAATGTCGCAATATGAGCGCCATCTACATCTGCATCCGTCATGATAATAATCTTGTCATATCGCAGCTTTGTGATATCAAAATCCTCATGAATGCCTGTACCAAATGCTGTAATCATTGCTTTAATCTCAGCATTTGCATATATTTTGTCAAGCCTTGCCTTCTCTACATTTAATATTTTACCGCGCAGGGGAAGAATCGCCTGCGTTGCACGGCTTCTGGCAGTCTTTGCCGAACCGCCCGCAGAATCTCCCTCTACGATGTAAATTTCACAATTTTTAGGGTCTTTGTCTGAACAATCAGCAAGTTTACCCGGCAGGGCGCTTCCTTCAAGGGCTGTTTTACGACGTGTTAAATCTCTTGCCTTTCGTGCCGCTTCTCTTGCACGCTGCGCCAAAATTGACTTCTCACATATTGTTTTAGCTACCGCAGGATTTTGCTCCAAGAAATAAGTAAGCTGTTCACTCACCACATTATCAACGGCGCCTCTTGCCTCTGAATTGCCAAGCTTCTGTTTCGTCTGTCCTTCAAACTGAGGGTCTTCAATCTTAATGCTGATAATAGCAGTAAGACCTTCCCTGATATCCTCACCGGAAAGATTTGCTTCATTGTCTTTCAATAATTTATTATTACGTGCATAATCATTAAATGTTTTTGTCAGTGCATTTCTAAAACCTACCAGATGAGTGCCGCCCTCAGGCGTATTAATATTATTTACAAAAGTATATACACTCTCATTGTAAGAATCATTATGCTGTAATGCCACTTCTACATAGACACCGTTTTTTGTGCCTTCAAAATACATAACATCATTATAAAGAGCTTCTTTACTCTTATTCAGATATGTAACAAACTCTTTGATACCGCCTTCGTAATGAAACTCTTTCTTCTGTTCTTTTCCCTCTCTTGCATCAATCAGAACAATTTTTAAACCTTTGGTAAGAAAAGCCGTCTCACGAAGTCTTGTCTTTAATGTATCATATTCATAAACCGTATCTTCAAAAATAGTGCCATCCGGTTTAAAATGAACTTTTGTACCGGTTTTATCCTGTTCACAATCTCCAACAACTTTTAGAGGATAACATACATGTCCTCTCTCATAACGCTGCCTGTAAATCTTTCCTTCAGAACAGATTTCTACTTCCAGCCAGTCAGAAAGTGCATTGACGACAGAGGCTCCCACACCATGCAAACCGCCGGACACTTTATATCCTCCACCGCCGAATTTACCGCCGGCATGAAGAATTGTAAATACAACTTCTACTGCAGGAATACCGGCTTTATGGTTGATACCTACGGGAATCCCTCTTCCGTTATCTTCTACAATAATTGAGTTATCTTCATTAATTGTTACATAAATTGTATTACAAAAACCTGCAAGCGCTTCATCTACCGAATTATCCACAATCTCATATACAAGATGATGAAGACCTCTAAGAGAAGTACTTCCTATGTACATTCCCGGTCTTTTTCTGACAGCTTCAAGACCTTCAAGAATCTGTATCTGGTCTGCACCGTATTCATTAGCCATTTATTCACCATGCCCTTCTTTGCTACGGTAATTCATATACCGTAATCATAAACCCCTGACCCTTACATGATTATCATTTATTGTTGTTCATCCGAATGATTACTTATTATTCTACCATTTTCTATATGGAAAACTTTGTCGATTTCAAATCTGTTATTCACAAATTCATCAAGACCCGTACATGTAATAATCGTCTGAATATCTCCGATTGTACTTAACAGATAATTTTGTCTGTTACTGTCAAGTTCTGACAATACATCGTCTAATAAAAGTACCGGATTTTCCTTCGTTATTTTCTTAACAAGTTCTATTTCAGATAATTTAAGGGATAACGCTGCTGTTCTTTGCTGCCCTTGCGAGCCGAATTTGCGGATATCAATATTTCCTACCGTAAAACAAAAATCATCTCTGTGAGGACCGGTCGTAGTCTGCTTTAACTTAATATCCTTTTCCTGATTCATATTGAGATACTTTTCATAATCTTCTATCATGACATCCGGCTCATATTGAATGACCAAATCCTCTTTACCGCCCGACAGTTTTCTATGTATTTCAAATATAATCTCATTTAATTGTTCTACAAATAATTTTCTTCTCTCTATAATCTTACTTCCAAACGAAATAAGTTGAGAATCCCATATATTCAAAGTATCTCTGAGAGATGGATTAAAATACATATCTTTGAGAAGTTTATTGCGTTGATTTACGATTTTGTTATAGTGATTCAGATTATAGAGATAAAATTGATCTAACTGACACAACTCCATATCTACAAATCTTCTTCTCTCCGCAGGACCATTCTTGATAATGCTCAAATCTTCCGGAGAAAAGAAAACTACATTCAATAAACCGATTAATTCTGCTGCTTTTTTTATTTTCTGCCCATCTATTGCAATTCCCTTAGACTTATTCTTGCGAAGATGCATATCTACTCTTGTTTCAATACCGTCTTTTTCAAGATAAGTCCTAATGTGAGCTTCTTCTTTATCAAAATTAACAATATCCTTGTCTTTACTTCCCTTATGTGATTTTGTAATAGCAGACAAATAGATGGCTTCCAGAATATTTGTCTTACCTTGTGCATTATCGCCATATAGAATATTTGTCCCTTCACTAAACTCAATATGTAAGGATTCGTAATTACGGAAATCTGCTAATTCCAATGATTTTATAATCATCAGTTTTCTACCCTAACCTGTTGTCCATCAAACTCTATGATATCACCGGCATGTATTTTCTTGCCACGCTGTACTTCTACTTCACCGTTTACTTTTACAAATCCTTCTTGGATTTTTATTTTAGCATCTATACCGGAATCCACTAATCCGGCAAGTTTAAGCGCCTGACCGAGTTTGATATATTCGTCTTTTATTTTAATTGTTTCCATATTATTATTTTTTATACCTTCATGGTTTTAATTTACTGTTGTAAAGTTAACCGGAAGAATCACATATATATAAGATTCCTCACTATTTCTTATAAAACAGGGAGCCTTTGGATTTACCATATATAAATCCACTTCCTCATCTTCAATGACACGCAGAGAATCAATCAAAAACTTTGGATTAAATCCAATCATCAAATCCTTACCTTCTTTGGTGATGTCAATCTCTTCATCCATGCTTCCCACGGTAGAATTCATTTTCAATTCCATTGAAGTATCGGAAATACTGATAATAATCGGTTTTTTATCGCCTTCCTTTACAAGAAGCGTAGCTCTGTCGATACAATCCAGCAACTCTTTTTTATGAATCTTTACTTTTGTTTCGTAATCACTGGAAAGCATCTGGTCAATCTTGAAATATTCGCCTTCTATCAGTCTTGACACCACAATGGTTCTATCAAATTCAAATAAGATATGTTTATTTGTAAAATAAATGTTTACATCTTTATCCATATCACCGGAAAGAATCTTACTGATTTCATTTAACGTCTTTCCGGGAACCACTACTTTTTTATTCTCATAAGAATTTTTCAATGTTATTTTTCTGATTGAAATTCTATGACCGTCAAGAGAAACTACTTTCAAAGTATTCTGATTGATTTCAAATAACTCACCCGTCATCAGTTTGTTATTATCATTATCCGAAATAGAGAATATAGTCTGTCTGATTACCTCTTTCAAAGTAAACTGCGAAACTATCACGCTGTCGTCTCTCTCTATTTCCGGAAGAAATGAAAAATCTTCTCCCGATTTTCCTATAATATTGAACTTTGCCTTTTCACAGGTAATGGTGGTCTTAAAAGAGTCCGTCGTTTCAATTGTAATATCATTATCCGGAAGTTTTCTTACAATCTCCAAAAAAATCTTTGCGTCTAATGCAATGATTCCTTTGTCAATAATCTCACCATCAATCGTAGTCTCAATACCTAATTCCATATCATTTGCAGTCAGCTTAATCTCACCGTTTCTCGTATCAACAAGAATACATTCCAGAATTGACATCGTAGTCTTACTGGGAACAGCTTTGGAAACAGTTTGCACACCGTTTAACAGATTAGACTTTTTACATACAATTTTCATTTGTGTATAATTTCCTTTCTTAACTATAAACAAAATCTTGAGCTGCCATAAAGTAATATATTAATAATTTATTTAGTATTATTAGTAATAATAGATGTTGATATGTGTATAACCTTATCTATTATACTATTTTTCAATAAAAATGAAAACGAATAAGATGCTAAAAACTTCGGATAACATGAAAATAATTTGTAAGTTATTAACATTCTATTTTCTTTATAATTCTTCATAAAATGAAAAAGATATGTTTATAAACGCTGTTTTAACATGGTCTGTGTATAAAAATGTTTATAAAATTATGAAGGATTTATTTTCTTCTTTATAACATCTATTTTGTTCCTAAGTTCCTCATTTGTTTCCAGTTCTGCCGTGATTTTATTGATTCCATGAATCACGGTGGTATGGTCCTTTTTGCCAAGAAGTTTTGCTGTATTGGCAAGGGATGTATCAGTCAATGTTCTGCACAGATACATCACAACCTGTCTTGGTTGTACAAATTCTGAATTTCTTTTTTTGGATGTAATGTCTTCAGGATTAACGCCAAAATGTTCCGCTACCACATCAATAATAAGGGAAGGAGTAATTTCCTTTGGTTTGTCCGGATATATCACGTCCTTCAATGCTTCTTCCGCATATTCCAGATTAATGTCTACATTATTTAATTTAGAAAAAGCAATGATTTTATTGAATGCTCCTTCCAATTCTCTTATATTTGATTTTATATTGTTGGCAATGTATTGAAATACTTCATCATCTATATCCTTCTTATGATAGATTTCAGCATTTTTCTTTAAGATAGCCATTCTTGTTTCATAGTCGGGCGGCTGTATATCCGCAATCAGACCCCATTCAAATCTTGAACGGAATCTTTCTTCCAGAGTATCCATTTCTTTCGGCGGTTTATCGGAAGAAAGAATTATCTGTTTTCCAACAGAATGCAATGTATTAAAAGTGTGGAAAAATTCTTCCTGTGTACTTTCTTTTCCTATAATAAACTGTATATCATCTATGAGAAGCACGTCAACATTTCTGTATTTTTCCCTAAGCATATTCATTTTTGTGGCGTCACCGCTTCTGATAGAGTCAATTACTTCATTGGTAAACACCTCTGATGTCACGTACAAAACTTTCATATTAGGATTTTCTTCTAATATAAAATGTCCTATTGAGTGCATTAAGTGTGTTTTTCCAAGACCTGCTCCTCCGTATATATAGAGAGGATTGTATACTTTGCCCGGGGATTCCGCTACGGCAAGGGAAGCAGAGTGGGCAAATTTATTGTTACTTCCTACCACAAAGGTATCAAACTTGTATTTTGGATTAAGATTTGATTTTTCATAATTCATATTGTAGGCAGGATTTAATAAATGAGCCTTGTTTTCTGTTTCATTTTCAATATCTTTTTCCAATACGAAAACAATGTCATAGGTATGATTCATCATTTCAGAGATTGTGACTTGAAAATAACTTCTATATTTAGAAGAAATATAATTCAGGGCATGTGCCTGATCGGATGGAATCATAATAAAAACAACATTATCCTTTACCTGATAAAACATAAGGGGAATAATCCAAGTAGAGTAGGAAATATCGGAAAGTTCGTACTCTTTTCTCAATGTTTCTTTGATTAAATCCCAATTTTCTTTGATTGAATCCATTTCTTAACCCCATTTTTGCAGCATAGTGAATTGAAATAGTGTAAACCATAACATCGAAATTACCCTACAATATATAATAATACAAAAAATATAAAAATTCAAATGATAAGTTTTCCACATTATTTCACATAAATTATCAACAAGTTTACATATTTTATAAAAAGAGGAAACGCAATGTGTATAACTTGATTTATGGATATAAACATCACAAGTCATGGGATAATTAAGGAAAAAAAATGTTATTAGCATTGAAATAACAAGTTATCCACATTTTATAAACATTTTGTGGATATATTTATGTAAAGTGGATAAAAAAATCATGTACTAGATATAGTATGTGATTTCTGATATAGATAACAAAATATAGATTAAGAAAAAAATATAAATAATTTGTTTATTTTTATTATATTTTAATATAGAAAAAATGGCGTATTTACTTGACGTTTTCGCATTAATTATATATAATCAACATGTTGTTTTTCCAATTAATGTTTAAAATGTCTACCTTATATAAATATTAAGGTTTATGAAAAGGAGGTGCATCGGTATGAAAATGACTTATCAGCCCAAAAAGAGACAGAGATCCAAGGTTCATGGATTCAGAAAGAGAATGAGTACTAAGGGCGGAAGAAAAGTAATCGCAGCAAGACGTGCAAAAGGAAGAAAGAAATTATCAGCATAGGGCGCAGGAATGTGCCCTTTTTTTCTCCGTATAAATAACCTGTCGGAAAGGTACGGTTAAAAATGGTTTTTTCAGAATCCTTGAAGAAAAATCAAGATTTCCAGAATGTTTACAGAAAAGGTAAGAGTTACGCTAACAGATATTTGGTAATGTATGTATTGGAAAACAACACTGATAAGAACAGACTGGGAATATCTGCCAGTAAGAAGGTAGGAAACAGTGTCGTAAGACATAGGTTTGCCAGACTGGTGAGAGAGAGTTACCGGCTACATGAAAATATATTTAATAGTGGTTTAGATATAGTAGTCGTTGCAAGAAAAAGTGCGGCTTCGGTTGGATATAAGGAAATCGAAAGCGCGTTATTACATCTTTCAAAACTTCATCATATTATTTCGGATAGTTAGAGTTTGCGAAGCCTAATTTGTTCTGATGAAGAATCATTAGAAATTGATATGAAAAAATTATTTATTTATCTTATTAAATTCTATAGAAAATATATTTCTCCAATGAAAAGTACGAAATGTCCTTATTTTCCTACTTGTTCAGAGTATGGTCTGGAAGCAATTGAGAAATACGGAGCTTTCAAGGGAGGATTGATGGCTCTTTGGAGAATATGCAGATGTAATCCTTTTTCAAAAGGTGGTTATGATCCTGTTCCGTAGAGAGCAGAGAGAAATGAAGGAGGTAATCCGTTAGTGTTAGGTGTTTTATTGACGAAAGATACTGGAAAAATACTTGGTCCCATTGTCAAACTTCTGGGATATATTATGGAAGGTATCTTTTTTGTGCTGGATAAAATAGGCATTCCTAATATCGGACTTGCTATCATATTATTTACGATTGTTATGTATCTTCTTATGATGCCTCTTACAATCAAGCAGCAGAAATTTTCAAAATTGTCTGCGAAGATGAATCCTGAACTTCAGGCAATTCAGGCGAAATATAAGAATAAAAAAGATAATGATTCTATGATGGCAATGAATATGGAGACGAAAGCCGTTTATGCAAAATATGGTGTTTCGCCGACGGGAAGTTGTGTTCAGTTATTGATACAGATGCCTATTCTCTTAGCATTATATCGTGTTATTTATAATATGCCGGCTTATGTAGGAAAGATTAAGGAAGCTTTTTTTCCTCTGGTTGATAATTTGATTGCGCAGGCGGGGAGTTCTGAATTTCTTCAGACCTTTTCACAGGCTGGAATGTATGCAAGACAATTTACCAATGAGTCATTTACAGGCGGTGTAACAAGTTATATCCAGAATACTTTTATTGATGTATTAAACAAAGCTTCCTCTGCAGAATGGCTTAGTATTATAGATAAGTTTCCTTCTTTGTCTGGTGATGTAGATCATACGCTTGGTTTATTGAATCAGTATAATAATTTCTTAGGACTTAATATTGCAAATTCGCCTTCTTTTACGGTAAAAGAGGCAATATCCAATGGTTCTTATTTGATGGTAGTTGCGGCGCTTGCGATTCCGGTTTTGTCTGCTGTAACACAGTGGATTAATGTAAAATTGATGCCGCAGCAGAATACGCAGGATAATAAGAATGCCAACGATCAGCAGGCGGCAATGATGCAGTCCATGAAGACCATGAATATGATGATGCCTATTATGTCTGCAATTTTCTGTTATACGCTTCCCGCAGGTATGGGTCTTTACTGGGTAGCCGGCGCTGTTGTAAGAAGTATTCAGCAGATTGTGATTAATAAACATATTGATAAATTGGATTTGGATGAGCTGATTAAGAATAATGAAGAAAAAGCCAAGAAGAAAATGGAAAAGGCAGGAGCCAGAGCGGAGCAGATGGCAGCTTATGCCAATATGAACACAAAAAATGTAAATAACATACCAAAAAAACAATCTACTCCTTCGATGACTCAGGAAGAAAAAGAAGCGGCGATTAAGAAATCTACTGAGTATTATAACAAAAATGCAAAGCCGGGCAGTATGATGTCCAAAGCAAATATGGTAAAACAATATAACGAAAAAAATAATAAGCAATAGATTGGGGGATTGATTATTATGGAATTTATTGAAGTATCTGCAAAAACAGTCAACGACGCAATTACGGAAGCATGTCAGAAGCTGACTGTAACCAGTGATAAGTTGGAATATGAAGTAGTGGAAGAAGGTTCTACGGGATTTTTGGGAATTGGTTCTAAACCTGCCATTATCAAGGCGAGAGTAAAATCTTCTGTGAAAGATACCGCCAAGGATTTCTTAAATGATGTTTTTGCTGCTATGAATATGACGGTAGTCGTAGATGTAAAATATGATGAAAACGATAATTGCATGGATATTGATTTGAGCGGCGACGACATGGGCGTTCTGATTGGCAAGAGAGGACAGACTTTAGATTCTTTGCAGTATCTTGTATCTCTTGTCATAAACAAAAATGCTGAGAATTATATCAGAGTAAAAGTTGATACGGAGAATTACCGTCAGAGAAGAAAAGAAACTCTTGAGAATCTGGCAAAGAATATTTCTTATAAGGTAAAGAGAACCAAAAGACCTGTATCTTTGGAGCCTATGAACCCTTATGAGAGAAGGATTATCCATTCCGCTCTTCAGAATGATAAATATGTTACGACACATAGCGAAGGGGATGAACCTTACCGACACGTAGTGGTTGTTTTGAAGAAATATGAAAGAAACAATTAATAAGATGTAATAATTATTTATATGATTAGATGATGATACGGTAACAATAAAAACAGCAGGAATTTATATTCTTGCTGTTTTTGCAAAAATGGAGCATGATTATGAAAACAGATACCATAGCGGCAATTGCGACGGCTCTTTCAGATTCCGGAATCGGGATTATTCGTGTGAGCGGTGATGATGCAGTTGTGATTGTAAATCAAATATTCAGAAACAGTAAAAAAGAACAATCTCTGTTAAAATATGAATCTCATACGATTCATTATGGTTTTATTGTGGAAGATGATGATAAAATAATTGATGAAGTAATGATTTCTGTTATGAAAGCTCCGAAGAGTTATACGACGGAAAATACGGTTGAAATTAATTGCCATGGCGGTATCTTTATGATGAGAAAGATACTGGATATGGTATTAAAGGCAGGTGCAAGAATTGCAGAGCCGGGAGAATTTACGAAGCGCGCTTTTTTAAACGGAAGAATAGATTTATCAAAAGCAGAAGCAGTGATGGATGTTATTCAGGCAAAAAATGAATTTGCGCTCCAATCTTCGATAAAACAGTTAAAGGGTTCCATATCTGATAAAATAAGAAGTCTTCGGGAAGAGATTTTGTATGAAATTGCTTTTATTGAATCGGCATTGGATGACCCGGAGCATATTAGTCTGGAAGGTTACCACGACAGATTGAATGGTAAAGTGGATTATATTATAAATGAGTTAGATAA
Source organism: uncultured Lachnospiraceae bacterium (assembly GCA_947564735.1). Lineage (GTDB taxonomy): Bacteria > Bacillota > Clostridia > Lachnospirales > Lachnospiraceae > UBA3282. The sequence continues at coordinate 233,418 of CANOEC010000001.1, forward strand.
TTTGTTAAGGTCTGCAGATAATGGAAGGATATTAAAAGAAGGGATTCATACTGTCATTGTGGGAAAACCAAACGCGGGAAAGTCTTCTCTTCTGAATCTTTTAATCGGTGAAGAAAAAGCGATAGTGACAGATATAGCCGGAACGACGAGAGATACGTTAGAAGAACTAATTTCTTTGGACGGGATTACATTGAATGTGATTGATACTGCGGGAATCAGATGTACGGAAGACCAAGTAGAAAGAATCGGTGTAGAACGTGCGCGTAAGATTTCTTCAGATGCCGATTTAATTCTTTATGTTGTGGATTCTTCCGTGGAGCTTGATGAAAATGATGAAGACATTATTCGTATGATTCAGAATAAAAAAGTGATTATTCTTCTGAATAAATCTGATTTGTATGAAGTGGTAAATGAAAAAAATATTTCTGATATGGTAAGAAAAAGTTTGAATCATGATAATGACTATAAAATTATTAAAACTTCCACTAAAGAAGAAAAAGGAATCCAGATATTGACTGATTCTATTAAAGAAATGTTTTTCCACGGAAATATTTCTTATAATGATGAAGTATATGTTACAAATATGCGGCATAAGGAAAAAATTATGGATGCAAAAAACAGTATGTTACAAGTTGCAGATAGTTTAGAAATGGATATGCCGGAAGATTTTTATTCGATTGATTTGATGAGCGCTTATGCATCCCTTGGGATGATCATCGGGGAAGAAGTCGGAGACGATTTGGTGAATGAGATTTTTTCTAAATTTTGTATGGGTAAGTAAAAGGTTGAAAGAATTACATTCTTTCAACCGCGAGTTTGTGCTGACGCCGTTGGCATTAGTCCCAAACATCGCAGACTGAGAAATGATGTTGAAATTTTTAAGAGGAATATAATATGCCGGAGATTAGAGAAAAAGTTGATGTGTGTGTAGTAGGTGCAGGTCATGCCGGATGTGAAGCGGCGCTTGCCTGTGCGAGACTTGGGTTGGAGACGGTAATTTTTACGGTCAGTGTGGATAGTATTGCTTTGATGCCGTGTAATCCCAATGTGGGAGGTACTTCTAAGGGACATCTTGTTCGCGAAATTGATGCTCTCGGCGGAGAGATGGGCAAGAATATAGATAAGACCTTTATACAATCTAAGATGTTGAACAAATCTAAAGGTCCTGCCGTTCATTCCCTGCGTGCGCAGGCTGATAAATCAGAATATAGCCGTGCGATGCGTAAAGTATTGGAAAATCAAGAACATCTGACAATTAAGCAGGCGGAAGTATGTGAATTATTGGCAAAGTCATATGACAGTTCTTCCGAATCTGATTGTATTGCTACGAAAAAGATAACAGGCGTGAAAACTTTTACAGGAGCTGTTTATGAATGTAAAGCAGTCATTTTATGTACAGGCACTTATTTGAAAGCGCGATGCCTTTGTGGTGAGGCGATTACATATACAGGTCCGAACGGTTTGCAGGCTGCCAATCATTTGACAGATTCTCTTCTGAATCTTGGGATTGAAATACAGCGTTTTAAGACAGGTACGCCGGCAAGAATGGATGGAAATACGATTGATTATAGTAAAATGGAAGAACAGTTTGGTGATGAGAGAGTCATTCCTTTTTCCTTTTCAACAAATCCAGAGGATGTACAGATTGAACAGGTGTCCTGCTGGCTGACCTATACGAATGAGAAGACTCATGAGATTATTCGTGAAAATCTGGACCGTTCTCCGATATATGCCGGAATCATAGAAGGAACCGGACCGAGATATTGTCCTTCGATTGAAGATAAAGTAGTAAAATTTGCAGATAAGGAGAGACATCAGGTTTTTATTGAGCCGGAAGGACTTCACACGAATGAAATGTATGTGGGAGGAATGTCTTCTTCTCTTCCGGAGGATGTGCAGCTTGCGATGTACCGTACTGTGCCGGGATTAGAACATTGTAAGATTGTGAGAAATGCTTATGCCATTGAATATGATTGTATTAATCCAAGACAATTGTATCCTACTCTGGAATTTAAGGATATCAAAGGATTATTCAGCGGCGGTCAGTTTAATGGCAGTAGTGGTTATGAAGAAGCGGCGGCACAGGGATTGATTGCGGGGATAAATGCCGCGCTTACAATTTTTGGAAAAGAACCGATAGTGCTTGATCGTTCTCAGGCATATATTGGTGTATTGATTGATGATTTGGTTACCAAAGAAAATCTGGAGCCATATCGAATGATGACTTCCAGAGCTGAATATCGTCTGTTGCTCCGTCAGGATAATGCAGACTTGAGACTGCGAAAAATCGGATATGATGTTGGATTGGTCTCTAAGGAAGTATATGAACTGACTGTGCAGAAGAAAAAATTAATTGCTCAGGAAATTGAAAGATTGAAGAATACGGTGATTGGAGCGGCAAAAGAAAATCAGGAATTTCTTTCTTCTCATGGAAGTGCTACTCTTAAAACAGCGGCGAGTCTTGCCGAATTAATGTGCCGTCCGGAATTAAATTATAAAATATTATCTGAAATTGACTTAAATCGTACACCTCTTCCGGAAGAGGTGATAGAGCAGGTAGAGATTGAAATAAAATATGAAGGATATATTGAAAGACAATCTCGTCAGGTAGAGCAGTATAAAAAAATGGAAAAGAAACGCATTCCTGCTGATTTGGATTACAATGATATCAGTTCACTTAGACTGGAAGCAAGGCAGAAATTGATTTCCTATAAACCTGTTTCTGTCGGGCAGGCTTCGAGAATTTCCGGTGTGTCCCCGGCGGATATTTCTGTGTTGATTGTTTATCTGGAACATTATCATTCGTTAAAATCAGAGGAGATTTGAGTTATAGCCGGGGATGCGATTTGAGCGCAGATGTGATAATCGCAATAGTGCAAGCAGTATGCTAATTTTTCATCGCGTGTGATTGTAGTAGACTGTTCTGGCACAAATTTACAGACTGAGAGAAGGGCATGGTTATTCCTGTGAAAGAATATGATTTAAAACAATTTTGTAAAGATTTGGAAGAGCTGCATCTTGTTTTATCTGATTCTCAGATGGAACAATTTATTCTCTATTATGAAATGCTTGTTGAAAAGAATAAAGTCATGAATCTGACTGCCATTACGGATTTTGATGAAGTTTTTAAAAAGCATTTTATTGACAGTCTTTCATTGGTAAAGGCGTATGATATGAATCAGTCTGAAGGTGGGATTTCTGTGATTGATGTCGGTACGGGCGCTGGTTTTCCGGGAATACCGTTAAAAATTGCTTTTCCAAATCTGAAAGTTACCTTGTTGGATTCTTTAAATAAAAGAATTGATTTTTTGAATGATGTGATAAGTGAATTGAAGTTGAATGAAATAAAGACAATTCATGGCAGGGCGGAGGATTATGCGAAACCGGGTCAATTAAGGGAACAATATGATTTGTGTGTGTCCAGAGCAGTTGCTCACCTTTCGGTTCTTGCGGAATATTGTCTTCCCTATGTAAAAGTAGGCGGAAAATTTATTTCTTATAAGTCTGAGAAAATTACGGAAGAAATGAAGGATGCAGAACATGCAATCCGGCTGCTGGGCGGAAAAGAAGAGGGACAGATTTCTTTTATGCTTCCGGATTCCGATATATACCGGAATTTGTTTGTAGTAGTAAAAATGAGTGCGACGCCGAAAAAATTTCCGCGAAAAGCTGGAACGGCAAATAAGACGCCGTTAAAATAAATAAAGATGCGGAGATAAATTAATTTATGAAAATTTTACTCGTAGCAATCAATGCAAAATACATACATTCTAATCCGGCTGTTTTTTCTTTGAAATCATGTACGGGTAAATATGAACCTTATGTAGAGGTGTTAGAATTTACAATTAACCAGCAGCCTTCTTTTATCTTGCGCGAAATATATAGAAAACATGCTGATGTGGTTGCTTTTTCCTGTTATATCTGGAATCGTAATATGTTAGACAGTATGATTCCGGATTTGCATAAAGTTCTTCCCGATGCAGATATATGGGCGGGAGGTCCGGAGGTTTCTTATAATGCATTGGAAATGATACAAAGGTGGAAACTGCGCGGTGTGATGTGTGGACCCGGAGAAGCTGTTTTTTCTGTTCTGGTATCTTCTTACGTGGAAGGTCATTCTGGAAATTTGCCCTCTGTTCTTGACGGAAATGTCCATAGACTTCCTTTAAATGATATCCCTTTCTGGTATGAAGATTTATCTGATTTTGAACATCGTATTATTTATTATGAAAGCAGCCGTGGCTGTCCTTTTTCATGCAGTTATTGTCTTTCCTCTATTGATAAGAACATGGACTTTAGATGTGTGGAGCGTGTGTGTCGGGAACTTCATTTCTTTTTGGAAAGAAAAGTTCCTCAAGTGAAGTTTGTGGATCGTACCTTTAATTGTAAGAAGGAACATGCACTGCCAATCTTACGGTATATTTTAGCATATGATAATGGGGTGACTAATTTTCATTTTGAGATTGCGGCGGATTTATTGGATGAAGATTATTTTATTCTGTTTGAACAATTTCGTCCCGGTGCAATCCAATTGGAGATTGGTGTGCAATCCACATGTCTTCAGACTATCTGTGAGATTGACCGCGTAACAGATTTTGAAAAAATTGCCGCCGCTGTTCGGAGAATATCTTCCTCTCATAATATTCATGTACATTTGGATTTGATTGCCGGTCTTCCTTTTGAAGATTTGCATACATTTCAAAATTCTTTTAATGATGTATATTCCCTTTATCCAGAGCAATTGCAATTGGGTTTTTTAAAAGTATTAAAAGGTTCCAATATGGAATTACGTTCTGATAAATACGAATTAAAATATACTGATTTACCGCCTTATGAGGTGCTTTCTACTAAGTGGTTATCTTATGAAGAGATATGCCGTCTAAAGCAGATAGAAGAAATTCTGGAAATATATTATAATAGTGGTCAGTTTAAAAATACGCTTCAGTATTTAAATAAGTTTTTCAGTACGCCTTATGATATGTATGATAATTTGGCTTCTTGGTTTAGTGAACATGATTTATTCGGTGTTCAGTCGTCACGTGTGCGGAAGTATGAAATTTTGTCAGAGTTTGGAGTATGGTATCAAAATCATTTCGGAGAGTTAAACTTGAAGATTTTGCGTGAGAATCTTGCTTATGATTTATATTTACGGGAGAATATGAAAAATCGTCCTTCCTTTCTTTTGTCTTTGGAAGAAAGAAAGAACGATATTCATGATCTTTTATATGAGGAATCTGAAACACATAAATTATTTCCAAAATTGTCTGGCTGTAGTTATCGAGAATTGACAAAAGTACTTCATGTCGAAATTTTTGAAGAAATTTTAAAGAAACCTGTAGCTCTTGTTTTTTCTTATGACAAGCGTGATCCGTTAACAAATAATTGTGCTGTGATACAAGTACCGTTGAAATAATAAAAATATACGAGATTTGTGTCCGTGTGCATTTGACACAAATCTCGTGAAAACTAAAATTATTGTTCGCAGAGAAAGATACTAATCTGTTCAATGATTTCATCCGGAGCTTCCAACTGCGGAAGGTGTTTTGTTTCTGGAATATAAACCTCCTCAATTGCAGCATTGTAATATTTATAATTATCGATTGTTGTTTTAATATCCTGTTCTTTTTCTCCGCCAATCATCAGGATGCTATGATTGATTTCTTTTAATTCGTGTAGAATATTCATATTCATATATTTTCCGACATAACTTGCGAAAGCAAATTTTGAATTGTATTTTCCAGCATATGATGCTTCCAGATAATTTAAAATATATTTTTCCTTTATTTCATCAGAATGATAAAAATATTGTTCCCGGAATATTTTTTCAAGTGTACATCTATTTATAAGTACATGATATGTAAATGTTCCGATAATCGGTGTTTCAAGAAAGAGCTTCATCAACTTTGTCTGTTTCGATGGAATCTGGTTTTGTAAATACAGATTCTGAGGATTGATACAGATTAATTTGTTAACGATTTCCGGATGATTATGACAGGTGAGCATAGCAAATGGAACTGATTCACCGGTTACTACAATGGACGTCTTGCGTTTGATGACATTCATGATAAAGTCACTGATTAATTGTTCGTACAGATTATTTGTATATGTGATGGAAGGTTTGTCGGACAAACCATACCCTAATAGGTCTATAGAATATACTTCGTGTTTCTCTGTAAGATTATTGATGATTCTGTGATATTCATAATTGGAGCTTCCTGCTGTTAAATCATGTATGAGAAGAAGGGGGATTCCACTGCCTTTCTTTTGATATCTGATTTTACCGAATCGCCATTCATAATAATGATTTTCTGAATTTCCTAATAGATTCTTTACAGTGCATAAAGATGTATGGATTCGATTAATCATATGAATTGTAGCAATGGAAGAACTTGATAAAAATATTGTGGTAGTTAGTTTTTTGTTCATAATAATCCTCATTTCTGCGCATGCTTTTGACTCAATTTATTGAGTCTGTATTTCCAGCTCTTACTCAAAAAATTCTTTATTGATATTATACTTGATAATTTCATTTCTTACAAATATTCCTATAAAAATGTTTTCAATTACTTTTCATAAGTATAAATTTAGTATATCATAAAAATAGCCGGAATGGTTTTTATATCGTAGAGTAAAGTCGTATGTTTCTGGCATTGTGTTATTGCCTTAAAAGTATGTCTGCATAAGATTGGAGCAATTTATGGATATAGAGAGTTTTGATATTGTACAAACGATTTATGATGAATTAAAAAAAGAACAGACTAGTAAAATTAATGAATTGAATGAGAAGAAAAACAAAGTGATAGAGATAGATGCATATTTAAATAGTCTCTTAAGTAAAGAAGAAAGTGATCTTCGTGTTTTTCTTCCAAGAAAAATCGAAGATGTATATCATGATATAATTGAACAAAATAGGCAGCAGAAAGAACATTTAATTTCTGAGTGTGATGAATTGGAGAGACAGATTCATCTTCAGAATAACAAGATTGACCAGCTTGAAAAAATTATTTCTAGTAAATCTTCCATGTTACACGTGAAACAACTTTCAATGTTGGATGTTCAAGAGAAGGAGCGCCAGAGGATTGCAAGGGATTTACATGATACTTCTCTTCAAAATTTGACACATCTTGTTCATAAAGTAGAATTAAGTTCACTTTATATAGACCAAGATCCTATCAAGGCTAAGCTAGAATTAGCAACAGTGGAAAATGGAATCCGAAAAGTAATAGATGATATTAGAAATAGTATCTTTGATTTACGTCCAATGACTGTCGATGATCTTGGTTTGAAAGAAACAATAGAAAAATTACTGATTGTTTTGAATCAGGATAAACAGTTTCATATTATTGCAGATATTGATCAAATTGGTAGAATGTATTCGGATTCTTATTTGCGAATTTTATTTATATCAATTTATCGCATTATACAAGAGTGTGTACAAAATTCTATCAAACATTCTAAAGGAAATGAAATTATTGTGAAGTTAAAGGATGTAGATAATGTATATCAAATTTTGGTGAAAGATAATGGTATAGGATTTGATATGGATGAGGCAACCAAGAAAGAAAAACATTTTGGTTTGTCTGTTATTAAAGAAAGAGTTTTGTTTCTTGGTGGAATAATTAATATTGATTCGAGTAATGGAACGTCTATAGAGATAAAAGTTCCGAAAGTAGAAATGGGTATTTGTTAGACAGGGGGAATGTTTTAATGAAGATAAAAGTTATGATTGCAGATGATCACAGTTTAATAAGAGAAGGAATTAAGCAATTACTAGAATTTGATGGAAGTATTGAAGTGATTGCTGAAGCTTCCAATGGGGTTGAGTGTCTTGATATTTTACAAACTGTTACCCCGGATGTTTTGCTTTTGGATATTAATATGCCGGGAAAAAATGGATTGGATGTTTTGACGGAAATTAAAAAGAAAAATAGTGAAGTCAAAGTTTTGATTTTGACAGTACATAATGAGTTGGAATATTTATTGAAAGCTGTTGATATTGGTGTAGATGGGTATATTTTAAAAGATGCCGAATTGGTTGAATTAAAAAAAGCAATTCATGCAGTGTTATCTGGAGAAAACTATATTCAGGCGAGTTTAATTCCGGCTTTGAATAATCGTCTGGCAAATAGAGATATTGATAAAGATAAGATTGAATTATTGACAAGTAGGGAATTAGAAGTATTGATACAGGTGGCAAATGGAATGTTTAATAAGGAGATTGCTACTAATTTAAATATTAGTGAGAGGACCGTTAAAAATCATATTTCAAATATCTTTAAAAAAATAGATGTTTCTGATAGAACACAGGCAGCGGTTTTTGCAATTAAAAATAATATTATTAAGCTATTTTAAAAATGATGTTCACATTAATATTTTTAATTTTAAAGGTTAAAATGTGTTATTTTTAATATGATAGAATATGTTTCACGTGAAACATTTTAAATTTTTTGCCTTAATTTGGATTATGGACACAAGATAATGTTTCACGTGAAACAAATTCACCCAAGATATTGTGAATGAATGCGTGAAACATTTTTATTGAAACAAAAAATGATGCGTGAAACATTTAAAACATACTTATCATCTTTTGTAACAATTCAATCTTTCATTCCAGTTTATCCTTCCAAGCAAGCTATACCATGATACAGCGTCTGACAGATGCGTCTTGATGAATAAACTGACACGGAAAGACTAAACTGTTCCATCTTTTTTTTTACTGTAATAAATTCCTATAGATTATCCAATGATTTAGTGATATAATCGTAAACGGACATAAAAAAGAAATATTTTGAAGAGAAACGTTTTGTCGAAATACAAAACGAAAGGTAGAGGAAAAAATAAGTATGGGAAGAACGATTGCAATTGCAAATCAGAAGGGCGGAGTTGGTAAGACGACAACTTCTATTAATTTATCTGCATCATTGGCAGAGAAAGGAAAAAAAGTATTAGTAATTGATACGGATCCTCAGGGAAATACCACCAGTGGTTTTGGAGTTGAGAAGAATGATTTAGAAAATACAATTTATGAATTGATTTTAGGAGAATGTTCTATTAATGAATGTATTCTCTCTGATGTAATTCCGGGTGTATCGGTTATTCCTTCTAACGTGAATCTAGCGGCTGCGGAAATTGAATTAATCGGAGTTGATAAGAAAGAATACATATTGAAGTCAGAAGTTGATTGGATTAAAGATAAGTATGATTTTATTATTATTGATTGTCCGCCTTCATTGAATTTACTTACAATCAATTCCATGACGACGGCGGATTCTGTACTTGTTCCGATTCAATGCGAGTATTATGCTCTGGAAGGGTTAAGTCAGCTTATCCATACAGTAAATCTGGTAAAAGAAAGATTGAATCCTGATTTAGATATGGAAGGCGTCGTTTTTACTATGTACGACTCCAGAACAAATTTATCCATGCAGGTAGTAGATAATGTAAAAAATCATTTCAAGCAAAATGTATATAATACTGTAATACCTAGAAATATCAGATTAGCCGAAGCTCCCAGTTATGGAATGCCGATTAGTATGTATGACCCTAAATCTTCAGGTGCGGAGGCGTATATGTTACTGGCGGATGAAGTAATCAATAGAAAGGATGCATAGGGTATGGCGGCAAAAGTAAAGAGAGGTTTAGGCAAGGGACTGGATTCAATGATTCCTGTTCCGGAAAGTAGTCCATCGCCGGAAAAAGTAGCGGATAAGACAGAGGAGAAGGGACCAGAAACAGTTGTAAAGATAACACAGGTAGAGCCAAACAGAGAACAGCCTAGAAAAAATTTTGATGAAGATGCTTTACAGGAATTGGCTGATTCTATTAAGCAGTTTGGATTATTACAGCCTATTTTGGTTCAGGATAGAAAAACGCACTACGAAATTATTGCAGGTGAACGTCGATGGCGTGCTGCCAAGCTGGCTGGATTAAAAGAGGTTCCTGTTATTATCCGTGATTATACGGAACAAGAAATTGTAGAAATTTCTCTGATAGAAAATATTCAGAGGGAAGACTTAAATCCCATAGAAGAAGCGCAGGCATATAAGAAGCTTTTGACAGAATTTCATTTGAAGCAGGATGAAGTGGCGGAGAGGGTTTCTAAAAGCAGAACGGCAGTTACTAATTCTATGCGACTTTTGAAATTGTGTGATGAAGTGCAGCAAATGATTATTGATGATATGTTATCTACCGGTCATGCAAGAGCTTTGATTTCAATCGAGGATCCCGAACAACAGTATATCATTGCACAGAAAATATTTGATGAGAAGTTAAGTGTTCGTGATGTTGAAAAGCTTGTTAAAAATTTGAACAAGCCGGAAAAACCAAAGAAAGATGTGATAGAAGATAAAAGTCTGGAAATTATCTATCAAGATGTAGAAGAAAAGCTTAAACAGTCGCTTGGTACAAAGGTAGAAATTTCATCCAAGGGAAACGGTTCAGGGAAGATTGAAATAGAATTTTATAATCACGATGATTTAGACAGAATTATTGAATTGCTGTCCAAATAGAAACAGTCTAGTATACGGACGATAAGAAGTAAACAGAAAGGTACAGGATCGATGAATTATAATTTACTTGAACAAATGGGAATAGGCAATTTCGATTTAACATATTTATTTATCGCATCATATGTTTTGATTCTTATCCTGATGATTGTAACAATTGTTCAGACGGTGAAACTCAATAAATTGTCAAAAAGATATAAGAAGTTTATGTCGGGTAAAAATGCTAAGAGTCTGGAAAAGGATATTGAAGGTATTTATGAAGATAATAAGTTTATCAAAACGTCCACAGAAAAAAATCGTAAGGATATACAGTCATTGTATAGAAAATTCGAGAGCGCTTTTCAGAAAGTAGGTATTGTAAAATATGATGCCTATAACCAGGTGGGAGGGCAACTCAGTTTTTCACTTGCCCTTCTTGATGAAAATGATAATGGATTCGTGCTAAATTCTGTTCACAGCGCAGAAGGCTGCTATTCGTACACAAAGGAAATCAAGAATGGTTTATGCGAGATATCTTTAGGTGAAGAAGAAAAACAGGCGTTGGATATTGCAATGGATATGGTAATAAATGATTAAAAACAAAAAATAGGGTTATATGAGGGTATAGAAAGATAGGTTGAAAAAACATTTTCAACTATTAACTAGGGGAGCCTGCTGAAGTAGGCAGATGGGTATAAATATGAAGGTATGCAGTATTGAGGAATTAGTAGGAGAAGAGGTTTTGGCAAAAGATATTTTTACGCCTGAATATCAGATACTCCTATCTATGGGTACAAAATTAAAAAAAGAATACATTGAAAAATTAATAGAACTAAATGTGAAAGAAGTATGGATTGAGGAAAGTGAACCACATGCTAAAAGGGTATTGATTCTGAAAGAAGAAGTTGAGGAAACATTTAAGCATAAGGTAAAGAACATTCTGGAAAAACATACTTACAGTCATAATGAAGAGCTGGCAGAATTATGTCATACGGCGGATCGTATCATTACCAATATTTTGGAAGAAGAACAGGTAGTAGAGCAGATATATGACATCAAAGCGCGAAGCTCAGACATCTACGAACATTCTATCAGCATATGCAGTCTTGCGACGGTTGTGGCATTGAAAATGAATATGCCTAAACACAAAATACACGACATAGGAGTTGGTTGTCTTTTGCATGATTTAGGACTCCGTTATCTGACGGTTGATTATACCGATGTTGATTTTAAAGAGTGTCCGGAATCAGAATATGCAGAATATAAAAAACATCCGATTTATGGATACACTGCTTTGCGCGGTGAAAATTGGATTTCCAATGCAAGTAAAAATATGATATTATATCACCATGAACGTTTGGACGGTTCCGGTTATCCGTTGAAAGCAACAGATATTTCCAAAGAATGCAGGATCATACAAGTCTGTGATGCATTTGATGAATTGATATGCGGAATCGGATGTAAGCGCGTAAAAGTATTTGAGGCGATAGAATATCTGAAAATCTACAAAGATATTAAGTTTGACGGTGAAATAGTCGATATCTTTTTGGAATTTACAGCAGTATACCCTGCGGGAACTGTTGTTCGCACAAATGAAAAAGAGATTGGTGTTGTTTTGTATCAGAATAAAGAGTTTCCGGACAGACCGGTTTTGCGTATTATTAAAGACAAAGATGGTAATAGTGTAGACGAGGTCAAGGATTTGATTGAAGTGAATCATATATATATAAAAGAAGTTATTGACTAGCATGACAAGAAGAGGAGGATGATTATGATAGACATCAAATTTTTAAGGGAGAATCCGGACATTGTAAAAGAAAATATCAAGAAAAAATTCCAAGACAATAAGCTTGTCTTGGTAGATGAAGTGATTGAACTGGATGCACAGGTCCGTAAGGTACAGCAGGAAGCGGATGAAATTCGTGCCAACAGGAATAAGATTTCAAAAGAAATCGGTATGCTTATGGGACAGGGGAAAAAAGAAGAAGCCGAAGCGAAAAAAGCAGAGGTTGCTGCGAATGCTGTACGTCTTACTGAATTGGAAGCAAAAGAAAATGAACTTCGTGAGAAGATAAAAAAAGATATGATGACGATTCCGAACATTATCGATCCTTCCGTGCCGATTGGAAAAGATGATTCGGAAAATGTTGAAATCAAGAAATATGGAGAACCTGTTGTACCGGATTTTGAAATTCCTTATCATACGGAGATTATGGAGAAATTTAACGGTATTGATATGGATGCCGCCGGGCGCGTAGCAGGCAATGGATTTTATTATCTGATGGGTGATATTGCAAGACTGCATTCCGCTGTACTTGCATATGCCAGAGATTTCATGATTGGCAGAGGCTTTACTTATTGTGTACCACCTTTTATGATTAGAAGCGCCGTTGTGGATGGTGTGATGAGTTTTGCTGAGATGGATGCGATGATGTACAAAATTGAAGGAGAAGATTTATATTTAATTGGAACTTCTGAGCACTCCATGATTGGTAAGTTTATCGACACAATTATTCCGGAAGAAGAGCTTCCTCATACATTAACCAGTTACTCTCCTTGCTTCCGCAAAGAAAAAGGTGCGCATGGCATCGAGGAGAGAGGAGTATATCGTATTCATCAATTTGAAAAGCAGGAAATGATTGTGGTATGTAAACCGGAAGAATCAGCGATGTGGTTTGATAAGCTGTGGCAGAATACAGTAGACCTTTTCCGTTCTATGGATATTCCGGTGAGAACAATTGAGTGTTGTTCCGGTGACTTGGCGGATTTGAAAGTCAAGTCTTATGACGTGGAAGCATGGTCTCCCAGACAGAAGAAATATTTTGAAGTTGGAAGCTGTTCTAATTTGGGAGACGCACAGGCAAGAAGACTTCGTATTCGTGTAAATGGAAAAGATGGAAAATATTTTGCGCATACACTTAATAACACAGTGGTTGCGCCGCCCAGAATGTTGATTGCATTCTTAGAGAATAATTTGCAGGCTGATGGTTCTATTCGTATTCCGGAAGTGCTTCGTCCATACATGGGAGGCATAACGGAGATTCGATAGATTTGTCTGATACAATTTTGAGAAGGAGGTGGAATTTTTGCATAAATTTATGCGAGCTATCGGTTTTAGTCAATTAACTGACAGACAGGAACAGCAAAAATTGATCACGGATGTGATTCTGAATGCATCGCGCCGTTCTTATACATCTAATAGTAAAGAAACCATACTTGCAGAATTTTGTGAAGATTTTGCCAAGGATATGGGTATCGCCGTTTGTGGCGAGTTTGATGAAAACGATAAATTTACTTATGATTATTATTATCCTTATCTGCGTGGAACCGGAATCAGTTCGACTGAAGATGTTTCCGTGGAACGCCATGCAGACAAGGAATCTTATGCCGGAGTGTGCGATGATATCAAAGTAGGTGTAAGTCTGATTTTTTATCTGCAAAATATGGTACCCTATGTCAAAGCACAGTATGAAAATACCCTGCCGATTAAAGGAACGACACTGACATTGTCCGGTTTGTCGTTAAAGGGAAGTATCCTGCTGCCAATCAGTAAGAATGAAAAACAGAGGCAAAAGATACAAAAAGCGTCCATGAATAGAAACCAACTGATTGACGCGGCAAGAAAAGGCGACGAGGACGCTATTGAGACACTAACGTTAGAAGACATGGACACATATACATCCATCTCTAAGAAAATTCTGACCGAAGATGTATTTAGTCTGGTGGACACATACTTTATGCCGTATGGTGTAGAATGTGATCAGTATTCTATTATGGGAGAAATCATGGATATCTCTCTTCGTGTAAATAGAATTACCGAAGAGGAGATTTACGTGATGCGGCTAAGTTGTAATGATCTGCAGTTTGACATATGCATCAATAAGCAGGATTTATACGGAGAACCGTTGGTGGGAAGAAGATTTAAAGGCGTTGTATGGATGCAGGGATATATTAATTATCCTTCGATATAATGTTTTGACATTCAGCGCAAAGTTCTTTATAATAGGATACAGGCAGTATCAGTTCCCTTAGTTAAATGGATATAACAGGAGCCTCCTAAGCCCCAGTTGTGAGTTCGATTCTCGCAGGGAACGTTGAAAAAGGTTGTAAATTCAAGGATTCTTGGACTTACAATCTTTTTTATTGTGGAAGATTCATAATTTGTAACTTATTTACGTCAGTCCGCAATTTTGGTCAATAGAGTGGCAAATACGATATAACATCTAAATCTTAATTCATATTCTCTTTCTTTAACTTATAAACCCATATTAATCATTAAAAAAAGAAAACTATAAATTGTAATATTTTACAATATATTGAAATACGTCTCATTCAGGGTATGGTAGCATTTAGATAAAATAGTAGATTTTTTAAAGAAAAAAAAGATAACTGCAATGACGGCGATGTAGTAAGAAAACTGCCAAAAAGGGACGGGTAACGAAGGAAAGGGAGGGCAACAAAATGAAGCTATATGATTTTTGCATAGAATACAGAGAAAAGCCATTCGGGCTTTCCGTGAGAAAACCAAGATTTTCGTGGAAACTGGAAAGTGAAGGGCAAAATGTAGTCCAGACTGTATACCAATTACAAGTAATGTGTGAGGGAGAAACCGTCTGGGACAGCGGAAGGGTTGACAGTGACCAGTCAGTGCTGATTCCCTATGCAGGAAAAGCATTGGAAGAGGAAAAGGAATATCAGGTTTCGTTGTATGTGGAAGATAATCATCGACATCAGGCAGAAAGTGGTACATCGTTTTTTACAGGCATTTTTGATGGCACACATTTTCAGGCAAAAATGATTACGCATGATTTTGGTGAGGAAGAAAGGGCATGTCCCATTTTTTATACGGAATTTTCCATTGCAAAATCTATTAAAAGGGCATGTCTATATGTCACGGCACATGGCGTCTACGAGGCGAGGATGAATGGCAGACGGATTGGAAATGATTATATGGCGCCCGGCTGGACAGAATACCACAAACGTCTGCAGTATCAGTCCTATGATGTCACAGAGAGCATAAATGCCGAAAATCTATTGGAAATAACAGTGGGGAATGGCTGGTATAAGGGGATATTAAGCTATGACTGCAAACCAAATCGTTATGGAGACAGGGTGGAGGTTTTTGCGGAGCTTCATATTTTGTATGAGGATGGCAGCAGGGAAGTAGTAGCTACCGGTTCCGATTGGAAGGTACGGACCGGAGAAATCCGTTACAGTGAGATTTACATGGGAGAGACCATTGACACAGATGCGCCGGAGCAGATGGAAGGAACCGTGTCAAAAACAGCATTTGACTGCGCAGTTCTTGTTCCGCAGGAGAGTGAACCGGTACGGGTGGTAGAGAGGATTCTGCCAAAGAGAATTTTTACAGACCCGAAAGGAAACAGGCTGGTGGATTTCGGGCAGAACCTTACAGGGCTTGTTGAGGTGAAGATTAAGGGGAAAAAAGGGCAGAAAATTTCCATAAGACATGCGGAAGTCTTGGATAGGGACGGTGTTTTTTATCCCGATACGCTCCGTACGGCAAAGTCTTTGGATACTTATATTTTGAATGGGGAAGAGCAGATATTAATGCCTCATTTTACATTCCATGGGTTCCGTTATATTGCGGTGGAGGGAATAGAAGATATAACGACGGGTATGTTTACGGCGTGTGCAATGCATACGGATATGAAAAAGACAGGAACATTCCACTGTTCCAATGAGGCGGTCAACAGGCTTCAGAGTAATATCGCGTGGAGTATCCGGGATAATTTTTTTGATATTCCTACAGACTGTCCTCAAAGGGATGAGCGGCTTGGCTGGATGGGAGATGCCCAAGTAATTTCATGGACGGCGGCATTTAACAATCAGGCTGCATTGTTTTTTACGAAATGGATGAGAGATGTGGCGGCAGCTTCATCTCTGGAAAAGGGTGTTCCCCATGTGGTTCCGGATATTCAAGGGTCTTACAGTTCTGCGGCGTGGAGTGATGCGGCTGTCATTATTCCATGGGTTGTTTATCAGACTTACGGTGATGTGCGGATTCTGGAAGAAAACTGGCAGTGTATGCACGAATGGGTGGATTATATTCAAGATAAGGTAAATGAAAACGATTTGTGGAAAACCAATTACCAGTTTGGTGACTGGCTGGCACTTGACAGGGAGCAGGGAGACAAAGTTGTCGGGGCTACGGACGTTTATTTCGTTGCAAATGCATGCTACTTATATGTGACGAAGCTGGTAGCGCAGACTGCGGAGATTCTTGGAAAAGAAAAAGAAGCAGAGCAGTATCATGCTTTATACGAAAAGACACTTGCCTCTTTCCGGGAAGAGTATTATACCCCAAGGGGAAGGATTGTAAGCGAGACACAGACAGGCTGTGTGCTCTCTCTTCATTTTGGATTGGCAAAGGAAAAGGACAAGGGTACAGTTCTAAAAGCGCTTCTTACCAATATTGAAGACCATCAAAATCATCTGACGACAGGATTTGTAGGTACGCCGTATTTGTGCCATGCTCTTTCTGACAGCGGTGCACATGAGATGGCGGCGCAGCTTTTTATGAGGGACGATTATCCGTCATGGCTCTATGCTGTAAAAATGGGGGCGACTACAATCTGGGAACGCTGGGATGGTATCAGACCGGATGGTACGATGCCCCATCCGGGATTAAACTCATTCAATCACTATGCCAATGGTTCTATCGGGGATTGGATGTATCGGAAAATCGGCGGCATTAATCAATTAGAAGCGGGATATCACCGGTTTTATATAAAGCCCATGTTTGTAAGGGGGATTGAAGAAGCAAGGACAGAACTGGAAACGCCCTACGGTAAAATTACTTCGCTGTGGAGCTGCCGGGATAAAAAAATACATGTGGAAGTAAATGTGCCGGCAAACACAACCGCAGTCCTTTATCTGCCGGAAAAGGATGAGGCTTTGGAAGTTGGTTCCGGCGTCTATGTGTATGAATATGATACGGAAACAAGCTTAAAGGAGCTTCGCTTTACCTTGGACAATACGCTTGGTGAAATTATGGAGCAGCCTCTCGGTATGCAGATGCTTCAAGAAATGGTACCGGAACTGGTGGCAAGTCCGATGATTGAATATGCAAAGAAGATGACGCTGGCAGAAGGAATCAGTTCTGCGCCTGAAATTCGGGGTGCATATGAGGCGGTGCTTCATGCGCTGAATGGTGAATAGTTAAAGTTTGGAGGGCAGTGAAGGAAGAGGTATTTGGCTCTTGCGGGCAGGGAGATTGTTGATTATGATATTATTAATAAAACAGACAGGAGCGATGGAGCGGTATGGAGCAAAATTATATGGATACTACCCTTACACCGTTAGAGAGGGCAGAAATTTTATTAAAACAATTGTCATTGGATGAAAAAATGGCTCAGGTGACGGGCGTATTTCCTTTTGATAAAGATGCGCAGGATTTTGAAGCAATCTGTTCGCGCACAAAATACGGGATTGGGACAGTTTCCACTTTGGAAGTGCGCCGGATAGAAACCTTGGAAGAAGCGGCGGCGTGGCAGAGACGTGTACAGCAGATTGTGATGGATAACAACCCTCATCATATTCCTGCAGCTTTCCATATGGAAGGGTTGTGTGGTGCGTTTATTCAGGATGCGGTCAGCTTTCCTGCGGGTATTGGTCGTGGAGCCGGCTTTGATCCGGAATTGGAAAAGGAAATTGCGAAGATTGTCAGCAGGCAGGAATTGGCATTTGGTGCGACGCAGATTCTGGCGCCGGTGCTGGATGTGGCATATGATCCCCGCATGGGAAGATTCGGGGAGAGTTATGGGGAAGATCCGACGCTTTGTGCAGCTATGGGAACGGCTTATACAGAGGGGATTCAGCAGTCGGAACAAGCAGGGCGTAGAGCGGAGAGTATCGCCAAGCATTTTCTGGGATTTCATACCAGTGCGGGAGGTATTCACGGAACCTATGAGACGGTGACAGACCGTACTTTGCGGGAAGTATATGGAAAACCCTTTCAGGCGGCAATAAAAAAGGCGAAGCTGAAAGGCATTATGCCTTGCTATGATCCGATAAATGGAGAGTCGCCTTCGGCTTCCCGGACGATGCTGCAAGGTCTCCTTCGAGATGAGATGGGCTTTGAAGGCATCTGTTTTGGAGATTACGGTGCGGTGGGGCAGACCCACAGTACGCTCCATATGGAGGAGTCCATGGGAGATGCCGGGTATCGTTGTATGAAGGCAGGTATGGATTTAGAAACGCCTGACCCGTGTGGTTTTAGTGATGAGCTTAAGGCTATGTTTTTAGACGGACGCGCTGATATTGCCATTCTCGACAGAGCGGTGCTGCGCATATTGGAATCAAAGTTCCGGCAGGGACTGTTTGAGCATCCCATGGCGCTTATGGGAGAAGAATTGCAGACATTTTTCCTGCAAAAGGAAGACCAGAAGGTTTCTTTGCAGGCTGCAAGGGAGTCCATGGTGCTTTTAAAAAATGACGGTGTTTTGCCAATCCGAAATAATGTGAGACGGATTGCGGTTATTGGTCCTCATGCCGACCATCCGCGCAAAATGTTTGGCGGCTATACGCATCTTTGTATGATGGAATCTACTTTTGCGGTGGCAAATTCCATTGCCGGTGTAGCGGGCAGTGAGAATAGTTCCAAAGAAACGATAAAAACAGTGCCGGGGACAAATATCCAGTCGGATGAAACACCCGAACTGGATGCAATATTGGAACGCCAGAAACCTGATTGTATCAGTTTGGTAACGGCGCTTGAAAGGGCGCTTCCGGATGTGGAAATAACCTATGCCTATGGATATCCGGTGGCAGGCAGTGACGAGTCTGGATTTGAGGAGGCGCTGGCAGTTGCGCAAGAGTCTGATTTAGTGATACTCACACTTGGAGGCAAGCATGGCACTTGTTCCTTAGCCACTATGGGGGAGGGCGTGGATGCAAGCAATATCAATCTGCCGCCCTGTCAGGACGCTTTTATCCGTAAGGTCAGTGCATTACAGAAACCGCTGGCAGGCGTCCATTTTGACGGACGACCGATTTCTTCCGATGTGGCGGATGATTGTTTAAATGTTATTCTGGAAGCATGGAGTCCTGCGGAGATGGGTGCGCAGGCAGTCGTGGAAATTCTGACCGGAAAGGTCAATCCGAGTGGAAAGCTGCCGGTTACGGTTGCCCGGAATGCGGGTCAGCTGCCGGTGATTTATAATCATCCCAATGGCTCGTCATGGCATCAGAGCGGCAGCATTGGGTTTGCCAATTATGTAGATTTGCCCCACGCTCCACGTTATTATTTCGGGTATGGACTTAGCTATACGAGTTTTGAGTATAGCAATCTCGTTATCAGGCATGCCGAATCCGCAGAAATAGACGGACTTGGACATAAAGACGTATCCGAGGAGGCGGGAGCTAAGATTGCGCCGACAGAAGCTGTAGAAGTCAGCTTCACGGTGAAAAATACAGGACAGGCGGACGGTTGCGAGATTGTGCAGATGTACCTGAAAGATGAATACGCCTCTATGGTTCGTCCGGTGAAAGAGCTGGCAGGATTTGTCCGTGTTAATCTATGTGCCGGTGAGAGCAGACGGGTGACATTTCGTGTGGAGGCTGGTCAGACGGCATTTCTTGACAAGGATATGCGTTGGAAGGTGGAGCATGGAAGAATATTGGTGGAGATTGGGGCATCGTCGGAGGATATCCGGTTGTCGGGTGAGTACCAAATCACAGGTGACGCTTATATAGAAGGACGTGAACGTGCTTTTTGGAGCGAGGTGGAATTATAAAAGTTGGTATGAAACGCCCATATCTTGGAAAGGAAGATTAGAACAATGGACTGTTATAATTTAGCCCGTGAAATGGTAGAGAGCTCGATTGTGCTTTTAAAAAATGAGGGTAATCTGCTTCCCTTCAAGAAAAATCAGCGTGTGGCGATCTTTGGAAGGACACAGACGGAAACGATTTACAGCGGTAACGGAAGCGGGGCAGTCAGTACCGAGGGAGTGCCGAATATCCTTGAAGCGTGTACAAAAGCCGGTATCATGCCTGTGGAGGAGCTTGCAGTATTTTATAGGAATCTGGAGAAGCCGGCGGAAGTGGATGCGCCCAACTGGGAAGATATGGCTGCCATGGCGAAGCTTGTGCACAGCGGTGCAATTTATGAATACTTTGGGAAGTACCGTCCTGTGCCGGAAGAGTCAGTAGTGCCGGATGAATTGATTATGCAGGCAGCAGGTCAGACAGATGCGGCGGTTTATGTGCTGGGGCGTTGTGCAGGTGGTGAGGAATGTGACCGTCATCTGGAAAATGATTATTATCTTTCCGATGTGGAGAAAGCATTCATCGAACAAATCTGCAAAGCATTTCCAAAGGTTGTGCTGGTGCTGAATATCAATGGATTAGTTGATTTAGGCTGGCTTTTAGATTATCCGGAAATCCGGAGCGTATTGTTTCTGGGCGTGCCCGGAGAGGCGGGGGCGGAGGCGCTTGCGCGTATTCTTGTCGGTGCGGTTTCACCGTCGGGAAAAATGGCAGTAACTGTTCCTTTTCAGTACAGTGATTTTCCCTGTGCAGAACATTTTTCGTGGGATAAAGACAATCTTTCCAGTATAAAGACTTATGCGGATTATGGTCTGGACGCACGAGAAAATGGCAGCAAAGGCTTTGAACTTAGTCCTGTGACCGTATATCATGAAGGGTTATACAACGGATACCGTTTTTTTGATACTTTTCAGATAAAAGCAATGTATCCGTTCGGATTTGGACTGTCTTATACGAGTTTTGCTTACGGTCAGACTGAAATTTGCAGTACAAAACAAGGCATGGAATTAAAAGTATCCGTTACGAATACAGGCGGATGCGCCGGACGTGAAGTAGTGCAGGTTTATATCGGCACTCGGCAGGTTTGCGGTGATGCGCCGGCACACACGCTACAGGGTTTTGCCAAGACCGGGACGCTTATGCCCGGCAGTACGGAAACGGCACATGTATTCATACCATGGCGCGGTTTTGCAAGGTATCGGGAGAAAGATGCGGCGTGGGTTATTCCTCAAGGGGATTATGAGATATGTCTTGGAGAAGATGCCACCCATTTGCATCAGATTGCAAAAGTCAGCGTCCCGGAAGAGATATTGGTGGAGCAGAACTGTAATTTGCTTGGGCTTCATCCGGCGAATCAAGGGAAACTGGATTTTCTGAGGTACGAAAATCTGCAGTATGGGGACGACGCCGGAGCAGATTATGTGCGGTGCAAAGAGGACTTTGAAGCAGATTACATGCAGTGTAAGGAAAACGTTGGGACAGATTTTGTGCTGCAAAAGGAAGGTAATGCGTTCAGCTTCCGGCAGGACAAAGTTAAGGTACAAGAGAAGCGGCACACAATGGATTTATCAGATTTTTCTGTGGAAGAACTTGCTGCTTTGTGCGTCGGATATGGTCCGGGCACACCCTTTTCCGCCTTTGGAGATAAAGAGGAGCCTTGCACGATTTATGACAGGGATGGAAAGCCTCTTACCAAAAATGATCATCCGTCGGGAATGCATGGCTATGTCTCGCCTGCAATGCCAAAGAAGGGGATTCATTCCGTCAGTTATAAGGATGGACCTGCGGGAATCGGCGATATTGCGTGGCCCTCTGAGATGTTGATTGCCTGCTCATTTGATGAAGGATTGTGTGAACGATTTGGCGATGCGGTGGGTGGTGAATGTGAAGCGCAGGGCGTGGATATATGGCTTGCCCCGGCGGTCAATCTGCACAGACATCCTTTGTGTGGAAGAGCCTTTGAGTATTTCTCGGAAGATCCGGTTCTCACTGGTCGTCTCGCCTGTTCGATTGTGCGCGGTGTTCAGGAGAAGCACCATGTTTTGGTCTGTCCGAAACATTTTGTCGTAAATGAGCAGGAGACCTTCCGGCGTGGCAGTACGAGACTGCATGTGGATGCGGCGGATTCCGTCATTGAAGAACGCACCCTGCGGGAGCTGTATCTGCTTCCCTTTGAAATGTTAGTACGTGAGGGAAATGTTCATTGTATCATGACTTCTTTTAACAAGATAAATGGGGTATTTGCCGCTGGTAATGAGCAGTTGTGTACAAGCCTTCTTCGTGACGAATGGGGATTTGACGGTGCGGTGGTGACAGACTGGGGAGATATGGATACGGTGGTGGACGGTGCGGATGCCGTCGCTGCAGGAAATGATATTGTTATGCCGGGCGGTCCGCCTGTGATTAAGCAGATTCTGGCGGGATTTAAGGAAGGACGTTTAGACCGTGCGCAATTGGAAAAAGCGGTGGGACATCTGTTAGATATGTTAAGGAAGGATTAGGAATAAAATGAAAAAATATTCGGAATTTATAATAAAAGACAAAAAAGGCACTCTGATGCTGGATGGTAAACCATATCTTATTTTAGGCGGCGAGGCGTGTAATTCCAGCCCGTCGAGTCTTGCTTATATGGAAGAAAATGTTTTGCCACATATCCGGCATCTGCATTTAAATACGCTGCTTGTCCCGGTTTCGTGGGAACTATTGGAGCCGGAACCGGATACTTTTGATTTTACGCTGCCCGATGGACTAATCCAACAGGCGGAAACAGAGGGCATTAAGCTGATATTTCTATGGTTTGGATTATGGAAGAATGGTGAGAGCACTTATGTGCCCCATTGGGTCAAGGAGAATCCGGAAACATATTTTTATATGCAGACCAGATACGGAAAACATGTGAATGCTGTTTCTCCTCTATGTGATGCTGCAGTCAGAAGGGATGCGGCAGCTTTTACGGCATTGATGGAGCATTTACGGGAATTTGACCAGAATCGAACGGTGATTATGATTCAAGTGGAAAATGAGATGGGGCTGTTGGAGGATAGCCGGGATTATAGTCCTTTGGCAGAAAAATGCTACGCTTCTGAGATTCCCGCCGGGATAGCAGAGCTTTACCATACAAGCGGAACATGGAAGCAGGCTTTTGGGGAAGAGGCAGCAGAACTGTTTATGACATATTGGTATGCAAAAGCGACGGAATCTATTGCGTCGGCAGGAAAGGCGGTTTATCCGCTTTCTATGTATGCCAATGCATGGCTGGAACAATATCCGGTCGGTTATCCGAGCGGAGGACCTACCGCAAGGCGCTTGGATATCTGGAAAGCATTTGCTCCCTCGCTGGCTTTTCTTTCCCCGGATATCTATCTGCCGGATTTTGAGGCAGTCTGCAGAGAGTATACAGACTGTGGCAATCAGCTTTTTATACCGGAGGCAAGACCCTCTATGGATTCTGCATCGAATGTATTTGCAGCCTTCGGACAATACGGAGCCTTGGGATTTTCGCCATTTGCGATTGAGGAAGTGGGCAAAGAAGGGACTCCGCCAGATAAGGAAGCTTTGGCAAAACTTAGTATCATGGAGGATGCTTTCAACCATTATAGGGCGGGAGAATATTTGGCAAAAAGCTATAAGCTGCTTAGCGGCATGACGGGCATAGTAGAGAAATACCGCTGTACGGAGCATATGAAGGGATTTACACAGTTT
The DNA here is from genome assembly GCA_947564735.1 of uncultured Lachnospiraceae bacterium. Classification (GTDB taxonomy): domain Bacteria; phylum Bacillota; class Clostridia; order Lachnospirales; family Lachnospiraceae; genus UBA3282. The sequence goes on from CANOEC010000001.1 coordinate 257,396, forward strand.
GCAAATGAAGGAACGATTGTGCGGTTTCGCCAGTATGATTTTAAAGTATTTTATGAGGATGGCGGTGTAGAATCACCGAAAGGCGGAGGACTCATGATTGAACTTGGCAATGATGAATTTCTGGTGTGCGGGCTGAATATCCGTATAGAACCTTGCCCGAAAAGCGACGACAGAAGCTATGTAAAGATTGCTTCTATCACGGAAGGGCATTATGAGAACGATATCTGGCATCCCGGAAGACGATTGAATGGAGATGAATTTTCTATTCGGATTAAGAAAGAGCCGACAGCGCTTTTGTGTAAATTAATAAGAATAGCGGCAGGATAAAACCATAATTTATAATATTATACAATATTTTGCAATACGGCATGGAAGAGTCTTGATATAATTTAGTAACAGTTCAATCGGGCAGAAAGGACTGTTACTAAATTTTTGCACAATTTTAGGAAGCAACAGCAAACAAACAGATGCTAAAAAGAGTCATTGTTGAGAAAGGGTGCCGATATGTCAAAGAAAATCCATGAATTTATAAATGATGGAAACTCCTGTGTGATTAAAGATTCCAAGCCGCCAAGATACTGGTATAACTATCTTTGGAATGAGAACGGTTTTCTAGCGCAGGTTTCCCAGATTGGGCACGGAAGAAGCTACTATCTGAACGAGAAAGCGGATATGTGCATGATCAATAACAATGATGCAAGATATCTTTATTTTCGTGATGAAGAAGATATGTCCTGCTGGAATATTGGCGAGGGACCTTTGAATGAATCAGTGGAAAATTACAGATGCGAGCACAGCATTGCTTATTCCGAGTTAAGCTCGGACAGGGCGGGAATCCATGCATCTTTAAAACTTTTTGTTCCTCAGGACGGATATAATGAAGTGTGGAAGCTGACAATTAGGAACGATAGTGACAGAGAAAGGCGACTGAGTATATTTTCGGCGGTTACTTTTGAGCTGGAAGGATTCCAATATCCCCGGTATTATGAAATGTACCGCTGCCTTGAGACATTTTATGATGAAAAGCTGAATGGAATTTACTGTCAGTCTTCCCATCCGTTTGCGCCGCATAAGAGGTATAACGGTTATCTGGCATGTTCGGAAAAGGTGTATGCTTACGATGGGGATATGGCGAAATTCTGTGGAGCGGCTAGTGCTATTACGCGATTGGACGCCAGCGCCTTTGCCCTGTTCCAGAGACCGGATGTGGTTGTGAAAGGAATGGATTGCACGAACTCTCTGTCCGCACTTTTGATTGTTGGAGGGGCATTGCAGAACAAAATCGTTCTAGCGCCGGGTGAAGAGAAAGTAATCAGTTATGTTTTTGGCGTGAGCGAGTCCTTAGAGGAGGCAAGAGAAGTCTCCGCAAAGTATGCGGATGCGAAAACGCTGGAGAAGGAGTTTAAGCGGACGGTAGAGTATAACCACGACAAATACAGTTCCTTAAGCGTTCATACGCCGGATGAAAAAATAAACAATGTCATGAATAACTGGGTCAGAAAGCAGATTGACTGTTGTATTGTTGGGAAAAAAGGTGTGCGGGATAACTTACAGATTGCCGTTGCGCTGTTAAATTACAGGCAGCAGAAGGCAAAGGAGGAGATTATCGAATGTCTGCGCCATCAGTTTTGCGACGGGCATACGGTACTCACATGGTATCCCTACGATGATACCAGATATTCTGACCAGCCCTTCTGGATTATCTGGGCAGTCTGTGAACTGATTAAGGAGACAGGGGATTATACGTTGCTTGAGCAGGTAATCGAATATCAGGACGGCGGGGAAGACACAATGCTTGCACATGTGAAGGCGGCTGTGAACAGGCTGATTGCTGATAAAGGGAAAAACGGACTGGTAAAAATCTATTTTGCAGACTGGAACGATGCCTTGAACATTACCACAGACCCGGAGGCAGAGTCTGTCATGCTCTCCCATCAATTCTGCCTTGCCTTAAGAGAATTGAGTGTGTTAATGAGAAAAATTGGAGATGAGGATTACGCCGCTTTTCTTGACAGGGAATATGAAACGTTAAGGGAAAGCATCAACGATAAGGCGTGGGATGGCGAATGGTATATGCGCGCGTTAAGTGATGTCGAGAATATCGGCTCCAAAGACAGCACTGGCAGTAAAATATACTTAAATGCACAGACATGGGCAGTTCTTGCCGGAGTGCCTGATGAAGAAAAACTTCCAAAGGTAATTGAGGCGATTGACTCCATGGAACATGACTTCGGCTATCCTTTGAATATGCCGCCCTATACGGAATATTCGCCCAATGTGGGACGTATGGCGGGGATGCTTCCGGGATTATTTGAAAACGGCGGTGTCTACTGCCATGCCACAAGTTTTAAGATTTTGATGGACTGTGAGATTGGCAGAGGGGATGAGGCTGTCAGGACACTTAAAAAAATCATGCCGGACAGTGATTTAAATCCGTCCACTAATTCCGGGGCGGAACCCTATGTGTTTACAAATTGTTATTCGGCACATCCGAAATATTACGGCAAATCTTACCAGTCGTGGACGACCGGTACATCCGCGTGGGCGATGCGGGGATTATGTGAAGGGATGCTTGGAGTAAAGAGAGATTACGACGGATTAAAGATTGCGCCCTGTTTTCCGTCACATTGGGATAAAGCGGAAATGACGAGAGAGTTTCGGGGAGCAAAATATCATATTACCATAGAAAATCCGCAGTATCTGGCAAATGCGGCAGCAGTCATTTGGGTTGACGGCAGAAAACTGGATGGAAATGTTGTTCCGGCTTTTGGGGACGGGAATATGCATGAGATAGGGGTTCTGTTAGTTTAAGACTTCACTGAATAGCATGAACAGCAGCATTCTTTACGAATGCTACTGATTCTGTTTTCTGTATTGCAAAGGAGTAATATGATATTGCTTTTTGAACACTTGCTGGAAATAGGACTGATTGCTAAAACAGAGATAATTGCTGATTTCCGCCAGACTTTTATCGGTATAGGTCAAAAGGCTCTTTGCTTCTTCCAGCTTACAGCGCATGATAAAGGCGCCCATATTGATACCTAATTCGTTTTTAAAATGCCGCAGAGTATAGAAAAAACTTACCAGCTGATTGATTTATATATTCAGGAATGCGAACAGCTTCAGACAATCGAAGCCGTGAAGGAACTACAGTATTCCATGCTGATTGATTTCTGTGGAAACACCTTCCGGGATATGGGTCTCGGCTGTCCGTCCACAGAAATCAATCAGCATGGAATACTGTAGTTCCTTCACGGCTTCGATTGTCTGAAGCTGTTCGCATTCCTGAATATATAAATCAATCAGCTGGTAAGTTTTTTCTACATCAACGCCGCCGGGGATGGCGCCCAGCATACCGGTTTTCACGACTGTTATGATAAATAGGTTTTTCGCCTGTCTGAGCGGCGTATTTGCCAATTTTCCCTCTGTAAGAGTCGAAGAGGAGGCAGCGAGAAAATCCTCTAGGTTTTTAATGTTTCCGCTCTGGATATGACTCCAGAGCTGCTTTTCAAAATGGTAGGTATTATGGAGAAGATTGTTTTCCATATTAGCTGCTATTTTTTGTGCCTGTTGTTTCTTCAATTCCTGTACATCTTGTTCCGGGTGCTTGAACAACGCGGAAGTATCCATTACTTTACCGTTCAGACTCATATGGAGCAGGGCAAGATGATTTGAAAATTGCTGATGGCTTAAAATGGGAATGGAGCAGAGGAGTTCTGCAACTGCTTCCCGATATTCTGCAGGAATAGCGTTTTCCCGTATATATTCATGTATAAGGGCATCCGATACAGGAACGCTGAAAGACGGACCAATAATTACATAGTAATCCGTTCCTTCTATATGGACACATCCGTATTCAAGGTCCGGTGAATAACGGCAGAAGCAGGGATTTTGTTCCGTCGGGGAAAGAGTCCAGAAGACCTGATAGGTTTTTTCCGGCTGATAGGTAAGAAGAGTGCTGATTGTGGAATAGACCGGTTTGTTGTTTTCCATCAGGTCGATTGGCATATTGGTAACGGCAAAATAATTTTTACAGAAATTAATATAGTCCATGGATTTATCGTTCCTTTCCGGAGAAGAGAGTCACAGAATTGCGAATGTATTGCTTATGATTATAAGAAATAGTGTATTCGGAAAATATAGAAAAAGCAAGACCATAATTTATAATATTTTGCAATATATTGAAATAAATATAAATTTTTTCATGCTATACTTCAACCAACACATTGATAAATGCGAAACAAAGGGCAAGGCTGAATAGATTCCGTGTTAGGCAGTCATTTAACAAGCGGAGTAAGTTTTGCTGAAATATATGATGATTTGAAAAGGAAAAAAGGAGAAAGGTTATGAAACAAAGGATTCGGATTCACAAAGCTGAGGCAAATAAGGGCGTTCTTGATTTTTCCTATCTGTTGGATGCACCTGCCGGGAAACATGGTTTTGTCAGGGCGTCTAAGGGGCACTTCTATTTTGAAGACGGTGTACGTGCACGTTTTCTGGGCTTTAATGTGGCGGCGCGTTCCAATACGCCCGACCATGAAACTGCGGAAAAAATAGCGGAGAGGTTTGCGAGCTTGGGAGTCAATGTTATTCGGCTTCATGCCGCTGATGCGCCAATCCGGGATAAACCGCGCACATGGGCAAGCTGCAGGGAGACGCCCCTGTTAGATTATGAAAGCGGCAGTTCGCGTCACTTTACCAAAGAGGGATTAGACTGCTTTGACTATTTTTTTGCCAAATTGAAAGAGAAAGGGATTTATATACATATAGATTTGTTGGTAGCACGTGCGTTTCAGGACGGAGATAATCCGGATTATCCCGGTGAAATTCCGGTGGGCGCCAAGTGTTATCCTACAATGAATGAGAGACTCATTGAACTGGAGCAGGAGTATGCGCGGAATCTTCTTTGCCATGTGAATCCGTATACCGGTCTGGCAATCATTGACGACCCTGCAGTTATGACGATTCAGCTGACTAATGAGGAGTCTTTTATCAAAGGTACCGGCGATACCAATGATATTCCACATCTTCAGCCGTACCGCGATGAGAGGCAGGCGCGTTTCAATTATTTTCTGCTGACGAAATACCACACCAGAGAGCGCCTGAAGGAAGCATGGACGTATGAGGGCGTCTGTGCATTGGGAGACGAGGAAGATCCGGCGACAAATACGGTGGCGGTGGTACAAGGTGATTTTGTACAGCCGGTAAATGACCCGATGGGTGCGTGGGATGGTCCGGTCAGCCCTGCCCGGTATGCCGATTACATGGAGTTTGGCATTCAGATGAATCGGAAGTATTATCAGCGGATGAAGGATTTTGTCCATTCACTGGGATGTAAGGTTCCCATCGTATGTTCCAACCTTTTGGGCGGGGCTGCAGACGTCTACGGACATTCGGACGGCGACTTGATGGAGAACAACAGCTACTTCAATCATCCGGTTCCGCCTTTTCAGGACGAACATGTATTTACTGCAGCGGGACCAAGTGAATACGTATCTACCAATCCTCTGACCCTTCAGAGAGGGCTGGGTTCTCTTGCCACGAATATGCAGACGCTGGGCGGGACTGCCGTCATACAGGGAAAACCCTATATGTTCAGCGAATGGAATGATTATGGTCTGCATCCCTTCCGTTCCACCACATTCGTTCACACAGTAGCCTATGCCTGCTTAAATGACTGGGATGGACTGATTCTCTATAACCACCATACTTCTGAGAAGCTTGATGACCAGCCAGCGGATGAAATCTTAAATGTATTTGACTGTTACAACGACCCGGCAGTGATTTGCCAGTGGGGATTTATGGCTTCGGTATTTTACAAGGGATTGGTGAAGGTTTCTTCCCATAGGGCGGATATTGTCTTTACCCAGAATGATTTGCGGACTCTGTCGAAATGGCATGCGATGCCGAACTGTTTTCTGCCGTATGTCATGAACATGCGTAATGTTTTCTTAGATGGCGGCGACAACTATCAGTCAGACGCGGATGTGGCTGTGAATGCCGGATTCTTAAATGGCGCGGATTTGCGGGATGCAAATCATAGCGTGTATTATGCTTGGTCGCCTTATCGGGACGCCTATAGACGTGCGAAGGATGAAATAAGACTTATCGAAGCAGCAAAGAATACCGACGAAAAGGAGCCGGGGATCCACCTTGGAAAACAGTCATTGGTCTTTGACGATATCAATGCAGTTTCGGGTACCGGTGATTATCAGAAGTTTGCCGCTGTCATGGATGCAGCACTAAAGGAGTGGGGTATTCTGCCGAAGGATACCGGATATGTGGATGGCAAGCTGATTTCGGACACAGGAGAGCTTGTTTTTGATCCGGATCACGCGAGATTTACGATTAAATCTGCCGGATGTGGTTATTTCAGCGGCGCGCCGGAGGATAGGATTGTCTTATCCGACACTATCAGCGCAGTATCAAAAAATGAACGGATATCCATTTCCCTGCTGCCGGTGGGACAGGATAGTCTGGAGGGTGCAAAGGAATATGTGATTACCGCAATGGGCAGTACCGGTATGGATGAAACAACCTACGAGCCGGGTCCGGAGCTATTTCCGGGGTTTTCTTTAAAAGTCATGACTTTGAAAGGCAAGCTCTATGCGGACACACTGGAAGGAAGCTTGTCCGTAAAAGCCGGGGCGGCTAAGCTGGAACTGCTAAGTCCCGTGGGAGAGGTTCTTGCAACGCTTGAAGGTGTAAAGACGGCGGACGGTGTGAGATTTGATTTGGACGGAGGCATTCCCAGTGTGCAGTATAGGCTGGTGATTCAGGGGTGAAATAATCTACAGTGAATGTATACACGCCTTTACAAAAAGAAGAATTGCTGTTGTGAATGATAACCGTTTTGGATTAATAGAAGGAAACGGTTATGATATAAATGAAGAAGGTAGGAGGAATAAGTTTATGTCAGAAAAGAAACCATTAGGGAAAGATGCGGACGGTTTTCAGAAAATGATGCGAAAAGGAGACTACGCCGCAGATTTTTCTGGACAGCTTGGGCTTGGCATCATGGGAAATATTGTAGGTCAGATGACCTATTTCTACACCGATAAGGTGGGTTTGGCTGTGGGCGCGGTAGGCGTCATGATGGCAATTGCAAAGGTGATTGATGCACTGACGGATATCTGGATGGGCAATATTGTCGATCACTCCAAGGGTGGCAACCAGAAGTACTTCAAGTGGATGATTCGTATGACAATTCCTGCGGCATTAATTGTATTTTTGATGTTCACGGTACCAAGTACGGGCACTTTGGGACTTGCCTATGTTCTGGTTACCAACGTATTGCTTACCGCAGTAGTTGGCACATTAATTGGAACGCCCTTTTCTGCCGTCATGGTTGTCAGAACCAACAGCCAGTCTGAACGAAGTTCTATGGGTGTGTTACGTGCGGCAGCTAATTACGGGGCTGGTATGGTAGTTGCCATCATTACGATTCCTGTGACCAATATGCTGGGCGGAACCCAGAGCGCTTGGATTAAGTATGGCGCAATTATGGCGCTCATTATTCTGCTCTGCCTGTTAATCTGCTGGAATAACGGACGGAAAGCGAAGTTCGCTGCTGATATTGAGAGAAGTGCCGCAGGTGAAGTTGTTGAAGAGGAAGAAGCAGTTCCGCTTATGGATGCCGTGTCCATGTTGTTCCATAATAAATATTGGGTTATCGTTCTGTTATTTAACTTGATTACAAGCGTTACCAATGCGATAGCCGGTGCTGCGGGCACCTATTATTGCAAATGGATTTTTGGAAATGATAATCTGGTGGGTATCATCGGCGCACTTGGTATGGTGGCAACGCTAGTAGGCTTTATCGTATCGAAACCGATTATTGCCAAGCTGGGTGTGAAGAGAACCGTGTATTTTGGTGTTCTAGGAGCGGCAATTGTTGCAGGGATACGCTGTATTGCTCCCACCAATCTGAAGTTATATTTTGTAATGGGACTGCTAGGCAGTTTTGTGCAAATTCCGCTCATGTGTCTCTATGGCGTGCTGCTTGCCATGGCAGTTGACTATAACGAGTGGAAGTATGATAAGAAGCTGGTTGCGGTATCTTCCGGGGCAATCGGTTTTGGAAATAAAGTTGGTTCGGGTCTGGGCAGTGTGATTTTATCCGCATTCTTGGTGCTGGGTCATTACGATCCGACACTGACGGAGGCAACCACTTCCATGCGCTGGGCGATTTACGGATTTGGCAATTATCTGCCGTTAGTAATTAACGTTATCATGTTCTTGGTATTTACAAAGTTTGATATTGAAGAGAAGCTTCCTGCCATGCGCGAAGAAGTTGCAAGGCGCCGCGAGGAGAGAGCGAAGAAATGATTTTCACAAGGAAAGGATTTGTATCTTGTGGGTAAATAATAGGCGGTATTGGCGCCCTAAAGGATGTGTTAGCTTGGTGGCTTGTAGCAGGATGTGATTTGTGCTATGATGAAACAATCATGAACTATATTGTTTTAGATTTAGAATGGAATCAGAGCAGCACAGGTCTGGAAGGGGCAGTCAAGATACTCCCCTTTGAGATTGTGGAGATTGGCGCCATCAAACTGAATAATGAGCGGAATATGGTCAGTGAATTTAGTGAACTTGTGAAACCGCAGGTATATCATGAAATGCACCGCATCACCAGAAGGTTGATTCATTTACAGATGGAACAGCTTGAGAAAGGTCGTCTTTTTCCAGAAGTAATGGAGCAGTTTAGAAAGTGGTGCGGTGATGATTATATTTTCTGTACATGGGGACCCTTGGATTTGACAGAGCTGCAGAGAAATATCAGATATTATGGATTGGAGCCGCTCGGAGACGGACCGATGAAATTTCTGGATGTGCAGAAGCTGTTCAGTATCGCGTATGAAGACAGGAAGTCCAGAAGGGCATTGGAGTATGCCATAGATTATCTGTCCATTGAGAAAGATATACCGTTTCACCGCGCCTTCAGTGATGCCTATTATACGGCGAAAATACTTGCCTGCATGGAGATCAAAGTACTTGGGAATTATTCCTTTGACGTATTTCACCTTCCGCAGAATAAAGAGTCGGAAATCCATGTCATTTTTGATAATTATGCCAAATATATTTCACGTGCCTTTGATGACAAGGTACAGGCGATGGAAGATAAGACCGTAATCGGAACGAAATGTTATTTATGTAACAAGAATCTCCGCAAAAAAATCCGTTGGTTTACGACCAACGGAAAGCACTACTATAATGTATCCTACTGTGATAAGCATGGGTATATGAAATCCAAGATTCGTATCCGCAAGACGGAAGACGGCAGGGTATATGTGGTAAAAACAGAAAAGTTTATTACGGAGACGGAAGTGGAAGGTATCCGTAATAAACAGGAAAAAAGCAAGAAGCAGAAGAAAGAAAAACATGCTTCTAAAAATCGAAATCATCAAAGCTAGAGCGTATGCGTTCCCGTCTCTTTTGTTTACGCTTTACCCGGTTTTTTCTGCGTTGTGCGTTGTGATTGTTCATAATAAGCGCCCGGATGACAAACAGTAAAATAGCCGTAACTGCAAATATAAGAATACCAATCAGAACCTTTTTCACGTTGATAAAAATTGTATTATCGTGGGAAGGTTCTGTTTCTATTTTTTCGACACTCACATCGGTAGTTTCCATATTCGTGTCAAAATCATAAGTTGATGTATTGTCTGTTGCCAGCTTAAGATATGCGCTCCCGACATAGGTATCATGGTAGGTGTACTCAATTTTGGCAATACAATTATCATTGGACACATTATAATCAATCGTAGAATCCATGTCTTCAAAGTCGATGGTATTTGGTATTATGACATAACTGTCAGAATCAATGGAAAGAATCGGCTTTGAGTTTCCGAAAATATCATTGCCTGTCTGAAGAAAACCGGAGACTTCCATCTGGTATTTGTCCTCATTTTCGGAAATGTTCATTACTTGGAAATTGTGAAACCCATAGTCAAACAATTCGATTGTATCAGTAAATTGATTGGGCGACTCTTCCTTGAACACGACGCAGACTAATCTCATTCCGTTTTGTTCCGCACAGGTTACCAGAGTCTGCCTCGCTTGGTCAGTATAACCGGTTTTGCCGCCAAGGACGCCTTCATAGGGAATTTCTCCATTGATAATCCGATGCTTATTGTTTTTGATAAAATCATCGGGCTGTGTGGCAGTCGGCTCAAAGTGATAACGTGCGGTGTTGCCGATTTTACAGAGCATTTCATTCTGAAAAAATTTACAGGAAATCAATGCAAGGTCATAGGCGGAAGTATAGTGCTCTTCATCGTGCAGACCGTTTGTATTCATAAAATGACTGTCTGTGCAGCCAAGCTGTGTTGCGCGTTCATTCATATCAGCTACAAAATTTTCAATGGAACCGGAGATGTGTTCTCCGACTGCGTTTGCCACCTCGTTTGCAGAACCAACCATAACGCCATAGAGGGCTTCTTCCAATGTGATTGCCTCTCCCTCGTCCATGCCCATATTGGAGCCGTCTCCGGGAACGGTAAAAACCGCCTCGTGTGAAAAGGTAACCATATCGTCAAGATTACCCCGTTCCATTGCCAGCAGGCAGGTAAGGAGTTTGGTAGTACTTGCGGGGTATAATTTTTCATGGATGTTTTTGGCATACAAAATAATGCCGGTGTTGACGTCCATCAGAATAGCGGATTCCGCGCTGACAGCCGGACCGACGGGCCAGTTATCGATATCATTTGTCTGAATTGGAAGGGCTCTTCTTGCTTCGGCTTCCGCCTCCAGTTCTTCCAAAGTGGCATGAACAGTCATAGGACAGCCAAAAAGAACGCCTAAAAAGACAGAGAGTGCGAGAAGCGCACAAACTGCCGTATATCTTTCGGGTTTCCGAGTTCGTATATTAGAAAACAACATAATTGTTTAACCTTTCCATGATAGAGAAGTATATGTCAAAAAGCCGTATTTTATGTGATTAGAAAATTCCGCCAAAGAGTGGAAGAACAGAAGGTTCTTCCCAAGATAATCGCGAAGCGATTTTCTTGTTGTATTGTTATCATTTACCATCATACACTATTTTGTCAAAAAACTGTAGTAATTTCACAAAAAATACAAAATATAGGTTTTATGTGGTAAGATGAGAAGGATGAAAGGCGTATTTTTCAATCTATCCGGAAACAAAAAAGCGTGGTACAATAGGGACAGTCTAGGAAGAGAGAGGAAAACTTGAGGTAAGCATATATGATTTTATATCATGTAAGTAAAGAAATTGTTCAATTTCCGGAAATCAGAAAAGCTAAGTATACCAAAGATTTTTCATGGGGATTTTATTGTACAAATAATTTCGATCAGGCAGTGCGTTGGGCGAACCGTGGGGAAGGCGAACCAATCATTAACTATTTTTCTTATGAGCAAAATAATGCATTAGCAATTCAGAGCTTTGGTTCTATGACAGATGAATGGCTTGATTTTATCGCAGAATGCAGAAGTAAAATCAGCTTTCATACCTTGTCAGCATTGGATTGTCTGACTTATGAGAGGAGTGAAATCGTTTATGACTGAAAAACAAAAGAATGATTTCTTTTATGTCTGTTCATTGATTGAGTATATTGCACGGCAGACAAAAAATAAGCGGGGGACAGTTGTAAGGGCATTAGGTGAGAGAGGAATAGAAAAGCAATTACATGATGCGGAAGTAAACCACTGCCTTTCTTTCGAGCAGGTTAGTGATGAGGTAATAGAGCATTATAATATTCCGGAAGGAAATTTTGATACCATTACTAATTGCAAATATTCGATACCAAGCTATATGGATATTGGAAAATTATATTGCATTATGATTGAGGATTGTGCAGAGCCGGGAAAAGAAATCAGTGAGCTGATTAACATTTTTATGTCTTTTATCAGTGATAGGATATCTGATTTTAAGTCAGACGTCTATTATCAGAACCCAAGCTATTTAGAGTGTTCGTATAAAGAAGGATATTTGTTGGATTAAGAAAGACTAAATAATGCTGGAAATTCACGATAATTGAAAGGACATGATTCAGATGAGACTGCGAAACATAACCGGTTCCAGAGAAGTGATTGCCGCAAGCGATTATGTAGTGCATGAACCGAATGACTATAAAGGAAAATGGAATGAACTTTTTGGAAATAATCATCCTATCCGTATAGAGATTGGCATGGGTAAGGGTAGATTTATCATGGATTTGGCAAGAATGCATCCGGATATTAATTATGTAGGGATTGAAAAGTATTCCAGCGTATTGCTTCGAGGGCTTCAGAAGATGGAGCAGGAGCCTTTGCCGAATCTGTATTTTATTCGTATGGACGCCGAAGAAATCACGCAGGTGTTTGGACATGCGGAGGTGGACAGGATTTATTTAAATTTTTCCGATCCATGGCCGAAGGACAGACATGCGAAAAGAAGATTGCCGTCCCGCGAATTTTTGCACCGCTATGATGAGATACTAGCAAAAGACGGTGTGATAGAATTTAAAACGGATAACCATGATTTATTTCAATTTGCACTGGAAGAATTGGATCCTGCCGGATGGCACTTAGACCAGATGACAGAGGATTTGCATCACAATGAGGAGATGATGCAGGATAATGTGATGACGGAATATGAGGAGAGATTTTCTTCAATAGGCAATCCGATTTATAAATATATCATTTCAAGGTAGTGTACAAGCGACACGGAAAGGAGACATTATGGAACACAAATTTACAACTGCAAATTTTGACAAGGAGGTTCTTGAAGCACAGACGCCGGTGCTCGTAGATTTCTATGCGGACTGGTGCGGACCCTGTAAGATGATGGCGCCTATTATAGCGCAGCTTGCCGAGGAGTATGACGGCAGAGTCAAAGTAGGAAAATGCAATATTGACGAGGAAGACGGGCTTGCCAGAATGTACCGGGTAATGTCGATTCCTACAATGAAAATCTTTGTGAAGGGTGAGGTAGCGGCAACGATTGTGGGTGCAGTAGCGAAGGAAGAGTTGGAAGCGGAACTGAAGAAGGTATTATAAAAAAACGGAGACATTATCTTGTCTCCGTTTATCTTAGTCGAAGCGACAGGATTTGAACCTGCGACCTCTGCGTCCCGAACGCAGCGCTCTACCAAACTGAGCCACGCTTCGATTTCATAAGTACCTACAAGATAATACAACATTTTAGGGACAGTTGTCAATGATTCTGATGCGAAAAGTTTTAATAAATTTGATATACGGGGAGAAAAGCCCAGAAATGGAGTGAACAATGGACAAACACTTAGTCAGAATGCCTTGCAATGTTATGCCTTTCATCTGCGAGGCGGATTACAGCATTACATTAGGATCGATGGTTCATGCGGACAGGGTTGCGCCCTTTCATGTGGCAATCTATTTATTACAGGGTTCTATGGAGATTATAGAGGATGATATTGTCTATAGGATTATGCCCCATCAGCTATTTTTCTTAAAAAGCGGCGTCCACCATTGGGGTGTGAAGCCATTTGAACAGGGTTCTGCATGGTACTATGTCCATTATTACTGCGAAGAGCCGGGAGAGCAGATGACGGAGCTTCCGAGAAACATTTATTATGATACGAGGGTTTGTCTTGATTGGTCCGCCAGTGAGAAATATGTTACGGTTCCGAAGCTGACGGACTGTACTGAGACAGACCGTGTCAGACGCTTTTTTGAAAAGCTGGTAGAAGCGCATACGCACGGGAATATTCCGTTAGCGTCAGTCATGCTTTGGCAGATTTGTATGGAAAGCGCGTGGAATATACAGACGGATGCCGTAGAAAGCATTTATGTGCGGCAGATACAAGAATATATTAAAAGCCATTATATTGCGGGATTTACGTCACAGGAGATAGAAAAAATATGCGGATTGTCATATAAGTATGCCGGAACGCTGTTTAAGAGCGCGACCGGACAGACTATAAGGGAATATCAGTGTATGCTGCGCTTGAGAAAAGCGGAGCAGCTCCTTGAAGAGACGGATAAGTCGATTACGGAGATTGCCGGATTGTCGGGATTTGCGGATGTTTTTTATTTCAGTAAGATATTTCACCGGGAGAAAGGCTGTACACCGAGGGAGTATCGTAAAGAGTATATTCCAAGAATATAAATCAGAAAATAATACAAAAAATACAGAATAATATCCATTTTATATGATATATGATAGGATTATAATACATATTACAAGGCAAACTTACAATTGCGTAAGCAAAAATGGAGGGAGAGCAAAATGGGTGATTTAAAATTAGTAAAAAAATTTGATGTGACGGACGGGTTTTGGGGCAGATACGAGAAGCTGGTCAAGGAAGTTGTGCTTCCTTATCAGGAAAATGCATTAAACGACCGGATTGAGGGCGCGGAAAAGAGCCATTGTATCGAGAATTTCCGTATGGCAGCAGAAAAACTGCGCACGGGCAAATGTGACGGTGAGTTCTACGGCATGGTCTTTCAGGACAGTGATGTGGCAAAATGGCTGGAAGGTGCGGCATATTCCTTAGCGCAGCATCCGGATGCGGAGCTTGAGAAAAGATGTGATGAAATTATCGAGTTAATCGGGGAGGCACAGCACGAGGACGGGTATCTGAACACCTATTTTACGGTGAAAGAGCCCTATAAAAGATGGACAAATCTTCGGGAGGCGCATGAGTTGTACTGCGCGGGGCACATGATTGAAGCGGCGGTTGCTTATGCGGAATGTGTCGGTAAATCAAGACTTCTGGAAATTATGTGCGGTATGGCTGACCATATTTATAAACATTTTATCGAGGAGGGTGCAGAAGGATATCCGGGACATCCGGAGATAGAATTAGCGCTTATGAGGCTCTTCCGCTGTACGAAAGAGGAGAAGTACAAAGAACTTGCGCTTCACTTTATTAATGTACGGGGCGTTGACAGCGATTATTTTATGAAAGAAAAAGAGCGCAGCAATTGGTCGGTATGGGAAAACAGTCCTGTTGACAAGGAATACGCGCAGAACATAGCGCCGGTAAGAATGCAGAATAAAGCGGTGGGACATGCAGTGCGCGCCGTATATTTATATACCGGAATGGCGGATGCGGCAATGGAAACCGGAGATGTGACTCTGACGGAGGCTTGTAAGACGCTTTGGGGTAATATTACGCAGAGCAGGATGTATGTGACGGGAGCAATCGGCTCCGCATATGAGGGCGAAGCTTTTACGAAAGATTATCATCTGCCGAATGATACGGCATACGCGGAGACATGCGCGGCAATCGGGTTGATTTTCTTTGCCAACAAGATGCTTTATCTGGACAGAGACGGGAAATATGCGGATGTGATGGAACGCGCTTTATATAATTGTGTGCTGGCAGGAATGCAGCTTGACGGTACGAAGTTCTTCTATGTCAATCCGTTGGAAGCGCTTCCGGGGATATCCGGCGAAGCACAGACGCACAAACATGCGCTGCCTGTCAGACCGAAATGGTTTGCCTGCGCCTGCTGTCCTCCCAATGTGGCGAGACTATTGTCATCCTTGGCGGAGTATGCATGGCATGTGATTCCGGGCAAGTTGTTCTCTAACTTATTTATAGGAGGAACCCTTGATTTAAGTGATACATTCGGCGGCAAAATTACGTTGGAGACAGCATATCCCTATGACAACAGGATTGAGTATCATTTTCTTCCTAATGACGGGACAATGACGGTGCCGCTGGTAATCCGTATTCCGGCATGGAGCGGGAAGACGATCATCAGTATCAACGGAAAGCCGGCTGAGTACGAATTGAAAGAAGGATATGCGCATATCCATAAAGATTTCAGGGCAGGGGATGTACTGACGGTAGAATTTGACATGCCGGTTCGGAAGATTTATACAAGCAACAAAGTTTCCGCGAATACCGGAAAAGCGGCTGTTGAGCGTGGTCCATTAGTGTACTGTGCAGAGGGAGCTGATAATGAGAACGATGTTCTCTCGCTTTCTTTGAAAAAGGGCGGCAAAATGACTGTCAGCGAATATCTTCCGGATAAGTTATACGGCATACAGGAGATATACGCGGAAGGATACAGGGAGATAGTAAACGAGGAGCTATATAGCTATGAAGCGCCCGGAGAAGAAGAATGCACGATTACGCTGGTACCCTATTATACTTGGGGAAACCGTGGGTTAAACCAGATGCGGGTATGGATTCCGGAGAAGAGATAAAGAGGAGAGATTTTTAGTATTTACTTGAAAAATTGATTGTATATCATGATAATTCCCGATATACTGTAAGTATTCAAAATGTTTGTTTAGGGAAGCGTAAAACAGCAGGAAAGAGCCTGTTTTTGCTTCCCTAAAATGGAATCAGAATATCGGAAAGGAATTGTGTTTATGAAGGCGGATGCAAAAAAGAATGGCAAGAAAGTAGAGAAAGATATCGAGAAGCTTTTAAGTAAAATGACGCTGGATGAAAAGATTTCCATGCTTCATGGAGCATCGCTTTTTCAATCCGGCGGGGTGGAACGTCTGGGGATTCCGGGTGTGATGACTTCCGACGGACCGATGGGCGTGAGAGCCGAGTTTATGCGTGACAGATGGATTCCGGCGGGAAACAACGATGACAATGTATCATATCTGCCAAGCAATAGTGCGCTGGCATCCACATGGAACCCTTACAGAGCCTATGAGATGGGACATGTTCTGGGCGCTGAGGCAAGGGGGCGCGGCAAGGATGTGATATTGGCGCCGGGCATTAATATCAAGAGAAGCCCTCTGTGTGGCAGGAATTTTGAATATATGAGCGAGGATCCGAAGCTTACGTCGGCGCTTGTAGTGCCGTTTGTCAAGGGCGTTCAGGAAAATGACGTGGCGGCGTGTGTGAAACATTTTGCGGCGAATGTTCAAGAGACAGACCGTTTAATGGTCGATGAAGAAATTGATGTCAGGACATTATATGAAATTTATTTCCCGGCATTTAAGGCGGCAGTGCAGGAGGGAAATGCGTACTCTGTCATGGGAGCGTACAACAAAATTAACGGGTACCATTGTTGTGAAAACAAGAACCTGTTAGATTTGGTACTGCGTGGTGAGTGGGGATTTGACGGAACCGTAATCAGTGACTGGGGCGGCGTGCATAAAACGAAGGAAGCGGCAGAATGTTCACTGGATATCGAAATGTCGGTCTTCCCGGATTTTGATGAATATAAGCTGGCAAATCCGTTAAAAGAAGCCATCGAGAAGGGTGAGATATCAGAAGAGACGGTAAATGCCAAGGTGCGCAATATCCTACGGATGATGTTTAGGCTTAAGATGATTGGCAAGCAGAAAGAGGAGCGCAAGAAAGGTTCCTACAATACACCGGACCATAGGGAAATGGCTCTGCGCACCGCAGAAGAGTCTATGATTCTGCTGAAGAATGAAAATCACATACTGCCGCTTGACGCAGGAAAGATTAAGAAGCTTGTAGTAATCGGTCAGAATGCAGCGAAAATTCATTCGGATGGAGGCGGCAGCGCAGAAATCAAAGCGCTGTATGAAATCTGTCCGTTGATGGGGCTTAAGATGTATCTGGGCGGCAATGCGGAAGTTCAATATCTGAAGGGATATTATGTGCCGGAGAAACCAAAGACCTTTGACCATAACTGGCAGGCGGACAGTCTGGATGATCTGAAGGATACAGATATTGGAATGGCGGTCAGGGATGAGGCAAACGAAAACGAGATGCACCGCAAGGGAGAAGAGGAGCGGCTGGCGCAGCTAGAGAAAGAAAAAGAAGAAATCCATGAGAAGAATAAGGCGCTTTTTGCGCAGGCAGTCGGGGCGGCAAGAGATGCCGATGCAGTTATTTTTGTGGGCGGTCTGAACCATGATATCGACAGTGAAGGATTTGACCGGGCTGATATGAAGCTGCCTTATGAACAGGATCAGCTTATCGACGCGCTTTTGGATGTGAGAAAAGACTTGATTGTTACGTTGGTCGGCGGTTCACCGGTGGAGATGCCTTGGAGAAACAAAGTATCAACGATATTGTGGAGCTATTATGCAGGGATGGAGACAGGGAATGCCTTTGCGAAAGTTATTTTCGGAGAGGTCAATCCTTCCGGAAAACTTGCGGAGACATTTCCCGCCAAATATGAGGACTGCGTTACTGCTAAGAACGAACAGTTCGGTGTATGGGGCAGGATTAAGTTAGAAGAAGGAATGTACGTCGGCTATCGTTATTTTGACAGACAGCATATTGCGCCGGCATTCTGCTTCGGACACGGATTGTCTTATACGGAATTCTCTTATAGCGGTCTGACGCTGAAGACAGAGAAGGGCAGGGATGTCAAGCTGACCTTTACAGTTAAGAATACGGGGAAGAAGATGGGTTCGGAGATTGTACAGATTTATGTGGCGCCTATTGCATCGAAGGTTGACCGACCGGACAAGGAATTGAAAGCATTCGCCAAGGTTGAGCTGGCGTCGGGCAAATCGAGAAAGGTAGATTTCATTTTAAAACAATCCGATTTTGCCTATTTTGATGAGCATTTACACGAGTTTATTGCTGATCCGGGAGATTATGAGATTCTGGTTGGCGCATCCTGCGAAGATATCCGCCTGCGGGGCATTGTAACGCTCGTATAAGATATTATGTATATTTCCCGGATGTCCTGTACATGCTAAAAAAGAAACATAGTAAACGGGCAGGTATAGGAAGGATGGGAACAAAATGGATTATAATGATTTACCCTTGAGTTTAGGGCTGGCAATCACAACGAACCGTGAGGCGATGGATCGTTTCGTAGATATGACGGATGCTGAGAAGGAACAGTTTATTGAGCGAAGCCAGAGTGTGATGTCAAAGAGTGAGATGGAGAAGCTGGTAAACTCATTGACAATAGATGAAGAGAAGCCGGATGTACATCTGGAAGATGTAAATAATATCTTTAAAGGACCCAGTATCGGATAGGAAAGCGGACAGGTCCGCTTACGTGATTGCACTAAGCTGCTACATTGCTTAGTGCAACTTCTGTCTTATCCTTTTTTCGCGGTGCGATATATGAAAGCGGTTTCAAAGCGAAAGCAACATGCGGCGGAAGCAAATTTGAGATTTGTGTCGGAGCCGGGGATGTGCCCTAGCACAGAAATGAGGATTAATATGCAGATACAGTTGCCGAATAAAGTAAGTGAGATTATTGACAAACTAACGGTGGCAGGGTATGAAGCCTATGCGGTAGGAGGCTGCGTCAGGGATTCCATATTGGGGAGAGCGCCCAATGACTGGGATATTACCACGTCAGCAAAGCCGGCAGAAGTAAAACAACTTTTTCCAAGGACGATTGATACCGGAATCAAGCACGGTACAGTGACGGTCATGCTGGATAAAGAAGGTTTCGAGGTTACTACATATCGAATAGACGGTGACTATGAGGATGGAAGACATCCCAAAGAGGTTACGTTTACAGCCTGTCTGGAAGAAGATTTAAAACGCAGGGATTTTACCATCAATGCAATGGCATATAACAATAAGGCAGGTCTGGTTGACATTTTTGGCGGCATGGAAGATATCCGACGAAACGTTGTGAAATGTGTGGGTGATGCACAGGAACGTTTTACGGAAGATGCGCTGCGTATGCTCCGTGCGGTGCGATTTTCGGCACAGCTTGGCTATCGGATTGAGGAGGGCACGAAAGCGGCAATCCGTATGATGGCGTCGAATCTGAAATTAATCAGTGCAGAACGGATTCAGGCGGAATTAATTAAGCTTGTGACTTCACCGCATCCCGATTATCTGCGTGTGGCATATGAGACAAATATTACAAGGCAGATATTGCCGGAGTTTGACCTTTGTATGGAGACGGCGCAGAATAATCCCCATCATTGTTACAGCGTTGGTGAACATATTCTGCATTCCATGCAGGAGATAGAAGCACAGAAGGTTTTGCGGCTGGGAATGCTGTTCCATGATATCGGCAAACCGCAGACGCTGACAATAGACGAAGAAGGAATTACGCATAATAAAGGACACGCCGATGTGGGAGAGAGAATGACAAGGGACATTCTGCATCGTTTGAAATTTGACAACGATACTTTGGAGAAAGTCGCAAAGATTGTGCGTTATCATGACCAAGAGATCGGACTGACCGAAAGCGGTGTCAGACGCGCCATGAACCGTATCGGCGAAGAGACATTTCCGATGCTTTTTGCCGTGAGGCGCGCGGATATACAGGCGCAGAGCGATTACATGAGGGAAGAAAAACAAAATAAGCTGGCACGGCTAAAAGAATTGTATGACGAGATTTGTAGGCGGCAGGAATGCGTCAGCTTGAAAAATCTGGCAGTGTCCGGCAGTGATTTGATTGCGCTTGGTATGGATCCCGGCAGAGAGATTGGAATACTTCTTCATGAACTGCTTGATATGGTATTAGAGAATCCGGAGCGGAATACCCGGGAGGAGTTGCTGCGAATTTCTACAGAAAAGATAAAGGACTGTAAATTATAGAAGACGTGATGTTTTTTTCATACTTTTCAACCGCTTCTCATAAGATAGGATAGACGACAAAGCGGGGGGTATTTGTGTGAATGACAGAGCAGTCAGCTTATTAGAGCAATATGAGATAGAGGTAAACCGGACATGGAAAGGAAGAGGAGCCATTTTGTGCGACTCGAACAGGGGGCTGTTTATCTTAAAGGAGTATTGCGGACCTGCCGACAAAGTAGAATTTCAGGATTTTTTGTTAAAGCATATCAGCGAGAGCGGTGTTGTACGGGCGGAATCTATCCTGCGGACGAAAGAGGATGAACTTATCGTATACGATCAGGACAGAGTTGCCTATATTGTTAAGACGTACTTTGACGGCAGGGAGTGTAATCATAGAGACGAAGAAGAATGTTGCGAGGCGGTGTCCACGCTTGCAAAGCTTCATAATGTCTGTGACTTATCGGGCTGTGAGATACTGCAGCAGCAGCCGGTTTACCGGGTTGATAAGGAATATGAAAAGCATAATCGGGAGTTGAAGAAGGTCAGAAAGTTTCTGCTTGAAAAGAGCCAGAAAACGGATTTTGAAATATATTTAATGAAACATTATGATTATTTCATGAATAATGCCTTGCAAATTACTGATGAATTGCGTTATTATGCCTATGGGGAAGATTCTTATGAATTTTCTGTTGTATGTCACGGTGATTATCAGTATCATAATATTATGCGGACCGATGCAGGGAGCGTTTTGCTCAATTTTGAGAAATGCGTGAGAGATTATCCGGTGAGGGATTTATATTTATTCCTGCGCAAGCTTCTGGAAAAAAATAACTGGTCGCAAACTCTTGGTGATATGCTGTTGGAGAGTTATAATAAAGAGAGGATTCTGACGGAGAGGGATTATAAGCAGTTGTATTATCGATTGGCGTATCCGGAGAAGTTCTGGAAGATTGTGAACTTTTATTATAACAGCGGTAAAGCATGGATACCCGGAAGAAATATGGAGAAAATAGAAAAACTGTTTGCTCAGGAAAGGGAGAAACAGCTCTTTTTGGAAAGTATATTTAAGCTGTAAACAGGCGGAAACGGTTGAAGCTTTAGACATTGGCGCAATGAGCAGGTTTATGGTGATGAAGAAAGGATACGATTCAGGATGCACAGAAGAATTTCACAGGCAGCGGCAGTGATTGTTATGTTTGCATTATTGATTACCGGCTGTACGTCACAGGCGAGCAATATCGGCATGGCGAAAGACAGAGAAGGCGGAGCGGCGGATACCGGTTTTACGGCTGCCGCGGTGGGCAGCTATGATTCGGCGGATACGGCGGTAGTGATGTTTTCGGATCAGCAGAATAAAAGTGTGACCTTCATGAATATGGATACCGGGAAGCAGTATACCTTATATTATGACGGAACAACTTATATTAAAGATAAATACGGCAGTCCAATGACGATTTCGCAGATTCGGCAAGGTGACGTGGTGGATGTAAACTTTCTGAAGGGGAGAAGGCAGATTGCCAGTATGCAGTTGTCACCTGCGGCGTGGGTTTATGATAATGTAGAAAATTATGACTTGGGAGGCGTCAATAAGACGGCGAGCATTGGTTCGACGACTTATTCCCTGCCGGATGATGTCGTAGTGCTTTCAGAGGGCGAACGTGTGGAAGTGATGGATATTGTCATGCAGGACGTCGTATCGATTCAGGGGATTGACCATGAAATATACAGCATTAATGTTGAGAGAGGGCATGGGTATCTGCGGCTTAAGAATGACCAGCCGT
This sequence comes from uncultured Lachnospiraceae bacterium, assembly GCA_947564735.1. Taxonomy (GTDB): domain Bacteria; phylum Bacillota; class Clostridia; order Lachnospirales; family Lachnospiraceae; genus UBA3282. The sequence goes on from CANOEC010000001.1 coordinate 279,555, forward strand.
TAATTGGCGGCTGGATAGAAGTAGGAAACTCGGTCATTCGGGAAATTACGGAGGACATGCTTTTGGTAGTGCCTGAGGGAGAGTATCAGGTTCTTCTTTCAAATAATGGTGCAAGCTGTACAAAAAGCGTGATAATAGAGCGCGATAAGGAAATCGTGCTTGACGTCGGGGATCTTGAAATTCCGGAGAATAAGACAGGCAGAATCCTGTTCTCTGTTACCCCCTCGGAGGCAAAAGTAACGATAGACCATGAAGAGGTCGATATCAGCAGAGCGGTTGAGCTGCCGTATGGAATCCATCAGGTGCATCTGGAAGCGACAGGATATGACTCTTTGACGAAATATATTCAGGTTGGTTCGGAGTATGCGAAGATATCCTTCGAGTTGGAGAAGCAGAAAGAGGAGGACAGCAAATATCCGACCATCAGCCAGAATGATGTAGAAGAAGAACCGGATGTACTGACGGAGGAAGACAAACCGAAAGCGAATGAACGTGACAGTGTTTCTTCCAACAGTGTATCATCTGTCAGCCAGAACACAGTAAGCGCTTCCAACGGCAATAAAGTGTATATCGACTCGCCAAAGGGTGTGGAAGTATATCTGGACAGCGTTTATATGGGAGTCTCACCGGTCAGATTCAAGAAAGAAGCCGGCAGACATACGATTACTTTGCGAAAGAGCGGCTACAAGACGAAGAGTTACACGATTTATCTGTACAATGACAAAGAAGATATCACCTACTCCTTCACTGATTTGGAGAAGGAGCAGGGAACGTCTGTAAGTGATAACACGACGAATGGTAAGTGTAATCATCAATATAGAGAAGAAATTAAGGATCCAACCTGTACAGAGCTGGGTGAGAAGACATATACTTGTGTGCTTTGCAAAGAGACTTACTCAATAGGAATGAATACCATTCCGCATGAGTATGGTGATGATGGTAAGTGTACGATGTGTGGGAAGATAGCCCCGGAACATGAGCATAGCTATGAGAACGGCGTTTGTACAATATGTGGGGAAGCGCATCAGGAACATGACTATGATGAAGGAACCGTTAGCACTGAGCCTACCTGCACACAGCCGGGTGAAAAAACATATACTTGTAAAACCTGTGGATACAAAAACTCAGAGGAAATTGAACCGGATCCAAATCGGCATAATTATGATGAAAATAGTAAGTGTACGGTATGTGGGGAAATAAATCCTGTCCATAGTCATAATTATGAAAATGGTAAATGTACGATATGCGGAGAAGAACAACAGCAAACTAGCGGGAACACCATTGAGTAGCAGCAAAACGGAGAATCAATGAATAACACAGACAAAAAATATACATACGAAGAACTACTGGAAATCATTAAAACGCTTAGGGGTGAGAACGGCTGCCCGTGGGATAAAGTACAGACCCACGAAAGCCTTAAGCCCTGTATGATGGAGGAGGCGGCAGAACTGCTTGCCTCCATCCGTATTTTTGACCAGACTGGCAATGCCGAGAATATGCGTGAAGAGCTGGGGGATGTGCTTTTGCAGGTTGTGATGCATGCCCAGATTGCCTCGGAAGAGGGACTTTTTACGATGGCGGATGTAGTGGATGGGGTCAGCCGTAAGATGGTGCGCAGGCATCCCCACGTGTTCGGCGCGGGCAGCGCGGATACACCGGAAGAGGTGCTGACAAATTGGGAGGAAATTAAGAAAGAAGAAAAGAAAGACAAAGAGTGGATAGTTTCTCCTTTGCTTGAAATACCGAGAGAACTGCCGTCGCTCACAAGAGCTGCCAAGGTGTTAAAGAAGGCGGACAAGTATTATGAGAAAGGAAATACGTATGAGCAGGATGTTGATGCGCTCGGGAAGGCGGTAGATGCACTGCGTACCTGCAGGACAGAGACGTATGGTAAAGAATTGGAGGAGATCATAGGGGATATGCTCATGCGGATTTCGGATATTGCCAGATTATATAAACTTTCACCAGAGCAGATTCTCACAGACAGAATTGAGGATTTTATCGAAAAATACGAAGTGGTGTCATCATAATGACAGATATATAACTATATATACAGTCCAATACAATTTACATAACACGGCGTTACAGAACGAATTATTAAAATACCGAAAAATGCCGTAAAAATGCCATTTTTTTGCTTGACAACAGAGGGGAAAGCGTTTATAAATGTATGTAGGCGTTTCAAAAGAGAAACATCTGGTAAATAATTAGAAGGCTCATTTAAGAGGAGGAGTTTAAGATGAACAAAACAGAGTTAGTTGCAGCCATGGCTGATCAGGCGGGATTATCCAAAAAAGATGCAGAGAAGGCTTTAAAAGCATTTACAGACGTTGTTGCTGAAGAGCTGAAGAAGGACGGCAAAGTACAGTTGGTTGGTTTTGGTACTTTTGAAGTATCCAAGAGAGCTGCAAGAGAGGGCAGAAATCCTCAGAGCGGCGCTGTTATGAAGATTGCTGCTTCCAAGGCACCTAAGTTCAAAGCTGGCAAAGCGCTGAAGGACATGCTTAACGCATAATAGAATGACATGAAGTGGTAAGAGCCTGTATGCATAGCATATGGGCTTTTATTTTGTATCTCATAATTACAAATGCAGCTGCGAAGCGAGAGCGCTTCCATAAGGAGGGAAGGTTGAAAGAATTACATTCTTTCAACCGCGAGTTTGTGCTGACGCCGTTGGCATCAGTCCCAAACATCGCAGGCTGAGAAAGGAGCATGGTTATAAAGATGAGACTAGACAAGTATTTAAAGGTATCCCGCTTGATTAAGCGCCGCACGGTGGCAAACGAGGCGTGCGACGCCGGCAGGGTATTGATTAATGATAAGCCGGCAAAGGCGTCCGCGAACGTCAAAGTCGGGGACGTGATTACCATTCAGTTTGGTAATAAAGAGGTTAAGGTAGAAGTTTTGGACGTGCAGGAGACGGTGCGCAAGGAGGAAGCCAAAGAATTATTCCGATATCTGACATCATAACAACAAACAGTCATATTTGAGGAAAATCCGGCATACATTTAACAAGTAGCAAAACTGACAGGCACATTATGTCTTACGGTTTTGGGGAGGTATGTATGGAAGATTTGAATCATGGAAATAAAAGACCCCACAAACTGATGCTTACCGATAGAAGGACATGTACCATGAATGGCGTCAATGATGTACTGTCGTTTGACGTCAATGAGATTCTGTTGGAGACGGAACAAGGGATGCTGATGATCAAGGGCAGCGAGCTGCATGTCAGCCGGTTGTCGCTTGATAAAGGCGAAGTGGACATAGACGGACGGATTGACAGTTTTACTTATTCGGAAGGTGCAGGGTACGGTGCGAAAGGCGAATCGCTGATAGCAAGATTGTTCAAGTAACGCTTGGGGGAAGTAGCAGAATATGAGTCAAGGCATTGTGCAGGAAGTTACTTTTTTTCTTCATTCTATTTTTATGGGAGTTATCATTACGTTTGCCTATGACTGGATACTGATATTCAGGAAGCTGTTCAGACATGGGAAGTTCCTGACGTCTTTGGAAGATTTTGTTTATTGGTTTGTATGTGGGATTAGTGTATTTTATATGTTGTACAGGGAGAATAATGGCGTTTTGAGATGGTTTGCCGTTGTGGGTGCCACGGTAGGAATGCTGATGTACAAATTAATCATCAAAAATCGGTTTATAAGTATTATGTCAACGTATATACACAAGATAATGTGGTTTGTTTTTCGCGTCATACAAGTTGTATTAAAACCGCTAAAATGCCTATTTTATGCCGCTCGAAGGTGTGTTCGATTCCTTGATAAAAAATTTAAAAAAGTAAAAGAATTTATTAAAAAGCGGTTGACGGTTTTCATAAAAACACTTAGAATGGTTTTATGTAAACAGTAAGAACTGGGGTGAAAGAGGGGTATCATTAACAACATGGCGAGAAAAGCAGCATATCGTAAGAGGCGCCACAACAAGATGGGCATGCTTTTAGTTACCACAGTTGTTTTGATGATGCTGATTGTGGTCACAGTCAAAAGTGTAGAACTTCAAGAGAAACGCGCGGCTTATGCGGTGAGAGAAGAAGCTCTGATGCAGGAGATAGAAGCGGAGCAGGCAAGAGCGGAAGAAATTGCGGAATATGAGAAATATACACAGACCAAGAAGTACGTGGAAGAGATTGCAAAGGAGAAGCTTGGGCTTGTGTATGAAGGAGAGATTATTTTTAAAGATGGAAATTAAGCAGGTTTTGGATGATGTTCCGGAATCTGCTTTTTATGTAATAGAAAAATATTGAATAATTCGGACAACCTCCTCATATATTGAGTATTGACTAAAAATAATTGTTCGGCAAAGATGGGCTGGATAATGATTGAAAATGAGGGAGGCATGTCATGAAGAAACAGGCAGAGGTCAAAGACGACAATAGAATCACGATCATACCGGAGTACGGAAGACAGAGACTGTTAGGTTATGCGGAGTCGTTCAGGGATTTAGCGGATTTGTTTGAGTGCGGCGAGGAGTATCCGGACGGGCGGGAAGCGTGTGAGACTGATGACCGCCTCGATTATTTGTGGCAGCGTAAATTTCAGGAGAATCAGGAGCTTCTGGCGGAACATTTAAAAGAGATGGCGCATATTATGGCGGAGGTTGCAAAGGAAACATGCCGCTATCATCCCATGGGGGAGCGTAGATACCGACAGATGTCCAAGCTGTTGAAGGAGTCGGGTATCCAGCTTAGGAATTTTTTTGAGCTGGAGCATGAAGACGGACATATGGAAATCAGCTTGACGATGCGGACTGCGTCCGATAAGAAAATCAGGCTGGGGGAAAGAGAACATATTTCCGTAGAAGATGTGGCGGATTATATTTCCGGCGCCATGGGAAATAAGCTGTGTGCAGCGAAAAATGGTCCCATGTACCTTACCCCGGAATGGAGCACCTATTATTTTCTGGAAGAGCCGGCGTATCATCTGCTGACGGGAGTAGCGAAGGCGGTGAAGGAGACTGAAAAGATTTCCGGGGATAATTATTCGTTCTATGAGACGGATGATGGCAAAATGACGGTTATTCTTTCGGACGGGATGGGTTCCGGTGAAAAGGCATGCAGCGATTCCGCGCGCGTGATTGAAATGATGGAGCGGCTGTTGGAATCGGGATTTCGCAAGGAGCCGGCAATCCAGATGATTAACGGTGCTTTGACAGCATCGGGAAAAGAAGATAATATGTCTACGTTGGACATGTGTGAGATGAATCTGTATACGGGGGAATGTGAGTTTATCAAAGTGGGCGCCGCGTGTACTTACATTAAGCGTGGAAGGCTGGTGGACAGGCTTTCGACACAGAATTTTCCGCTGGGTGTTTTCAGACAGGTTGATTTGGAAGTGCTGTATCGGACACTGCAGAGCGGCGATTATATCATCATGCTTTCTGACGGCGTGCTGGATGCGTTGTCCCAAGGGATTGGCGAGGAAGTGCTGCCAGAGATTATCGGCAAGATGGAGTACAGCAATCCGAATGAGATTGCGAATCAGATATTAACCTACTGTCTCAAACAGAGCAACGGACAAATCAGGGATGATATGACTGTACTGGTAACGGGGGTCTGGAATCAGGCAGACCATTGCGATTGATGTAAGGCGGCGAAAGAGAAAGGTTCCGGACACATAATTGTGATGATGAAACCGGAGATTGTCATGAAAGATACTATTTATAAAAAAGTTAAAAAATTTATAGAAGAGCATCACATGATAGAGACGGGAGATTTGGTGGTCGTCGGAGTTTCCGGCGGGGCGGATTCGGTCTGTCTGCTGCATCTTCTGCATAGATTCTCGAAAGAGACTTCCTATAGTCTGGTGGCGGTGCACGTCAACCACGGCGTCCGTGCAGAGGCGTCGGCGGATGCGGCGTACACCAGAGAGTTATGTGAGCGTCTGGGAGTGCCCTTTGTGCTCTATGAGGTAGATATGATTGGATATGCAGCCGCCCATAAGCTTTCTTCTGAGGAGGCGGGGCGACAGCTCCGCTACCGGGCTTTTGAAGAGGTGATGGAGCGGCAGTGGCGAGCACAGCAGGAACTGCAAGGTCAGCAAAAACAGCTGACCGGCAAGATTGCAGTTGCGCATAATGCAGAGGACAGGGCGGAAACGATGCTTTTTCATCTTTTTAGGGGAACCGGGATGAAAGGGCTTGCTTCCATCAAGCCGGTAAGGGATCATATCATCCGCCCGGTGTTGTGTCTGGAGAGGGCGGAGATTGAGGCATACCTTGCCGCACAGGGGCTGGAGTATTGTCTGGATGCCACAAATGAGACAGATGCGTATACCCGCAATAAAATACGTCATCATATCATAGCTTATGCAAGGCAGGAGATATGCGTGGGCGCAGTGGCGCATATGAGCGAACTGGCGGATATGCTTTCCGAGACGGAGCGGTATCTGAGCGCACAAGCAGGGAGACTGTATGAGACATATGTAGAGGAAGTGGCGTCGGAAGAAGCTGGTTTTGACAAGCAGGACTGTGCGAAAAGTTTTTTGGAGGAAATCAAATGCGGGCAGCAGCCAGAACGCCTGCGGGTACAAGGAACGGAACTGTTAAAGCAGGACGCCGTTATGTATCAGAGAGTCCTGCTCATGTGTATGGAAAGGCTTACGCCCCACAGAAAGGACATCACAGGGCAGCATATAGCGGATATCGTGAAATTCATGGCAGGGGGCGGCAGCAAGGAATTATCACTGCCCTATGGCATCAAGGCATATAAAGAGTATGGCATGCTCATATTGGACAGAAATAGCGGACGAAATGACAATCATACCCTTTCGGGCGGAGCGGCGTCCAAAGTGTATACAATTGAGCCGCCGACAGAGATTATAGTGCCCGGCGGAGGAATTTTTAAGTTTACATTGCTGGAAAATAATGCGCAAAACAGCGAAGAATGGCAAAATATTCGGGAAAATAGATATACGAAACGGTTTGATTATGATAAAATATCTACGGTTGTGTTGCGTACAAGACAGCCGGGAGATTATCTTACGATTGACAGCGCGCTCCATACAAAGTCTGTCAAGCAATACATGATTAATGAAAAAATTCCAAAATTTGAGCGTGACAGTATTTATCTGCTGGCTGACGGGTCACATGTTCTGTGGATTCCCGGATATCGCATCAGCGAGCGCTGCAAGGTGGAGGAAAGTACAAAGCGTATCTTACAGGTACGGCTAAGAGGAGGACGTCATGGCAGAACGAATTGAAGTGTTATTGTCTGAGGAAGAAGTGGACAAGAGAATTCAGGAAATCGGCGATCAGATTTCAAAAGATTACGCCGGCAAACAGGTACATCTGGTCTGTGTACTCAAAGGCGGCAGTTTCTTTATGTGCGAACTGGCAAAGAGAATCACTGTGCCGGTATCTTTGGATTTCATGTCTGTATCAAGCTACGGCGGAGATACGAAATCCAGCGGTGTTGTCAGAATTGTAAAGGATTTGGATGAATCCATAGGCGGTAAGCATGTGCTGGTGGTAGAGGACATCGTAGACTCAGGAAGAACATTGAGCTATCTTCTGGAAATGTTAAAAGACAGGGGACCGGTGGATGTGAAGCTTTGTACACTGCTTGATAAACCGGATAGAAGAGTGGTGGATGTCAATGTGGATTATACAGGTTTTCAGATTCCGGATGAGTTTGTTGTGGGTTACGGACTGGATTATGACCAGAAGTACCGCAATCTGCCTTATATCGGCGTAGTAAAATTTGATTGATGAAAGAGGTTTGCTTTGAGTAGGAATAGCAGAAGTTTTTACGTATATTTTATTATTATTATTGGTTTGTTATTGTTTACCGTATGGATTGGTACGTTAAAAGTGCCGAACAACAGTTATACGAAAGGTGAGTTTGTAAACCAGCTTGAGAATAACGAGGTTGCAATTGTCAATATCTGTCCGAATAAGGATACGCCGACAGGCTCGCTGGAAGTCACTTTAAAGAGCGGGCAGGAATGTATTCTATATGTGACCGACGTAACGGAGATGGAGACGTTAGTCAGAAGCTACGGACTTGACCCCACAGTGGAGAATGTACCGGAGGAAAGCTGGTTTTTAAACAGTGTATTCCCGATTCTGATTGTCGTGGTTGTATGCGTTTTCTTCTTTGTGATGATGAATGCGCAGAATGCCAACGCCGGCGGTGGCGGCAAGATGATGAATTTCGGCAGAAGCCGCGCGAAGCTGACAATGGGCGGAGAGAATAAGATTAAGTTAGACGGTGTAGCCGGACTGAAGGAAGAGAAAGAGGAACTGCAGGAGATTGTGGAGTTCCTAAAAGACCCCGGCAAGTTTACGAAGGTGGGCGCACGGATTCCAAAAGGCGTGCTGTTGGAGGGTGCGCCGGGTACGGGTAAGACACTGCTTGCCAAGGCGATTGCCGGGGAAGCGAATGTACCTTTCTTTAGTATATCGGGTTCCGATTTTGTTGAGATGTTTGTTGGTGTGGGTGCATCCCGTGTACGTGATATGTTTGCAGAGGCGAAAAGACATGCGCCGTGTATCATCTTTATTGATGAGATTGACGCTGTGGCAAGACGCCGTGGAACCGGTATGGGCGGCGGTCACGACGAGCGTGAACAGACGCTGAACCAGCTCCTTGTTGAGATGGACGGCTTCGGCGTGAATGAAGGAATTATTGTGATGGCGGCAACGAACCGTGTGGACATATTGGATCCTGCCATTTTGAGACCGGGTCGTTTTGACCGTAAGATTACGGTGGCGCCGCCTGATGTAAGGGGCAGGGAAGATATCCTAAGGGTACACGCCCAGAACAAACCGCTGGGCGATGACGTAGATTTGTCACAGATTGCGCAGACAACGGCAGGATTTACCGGAGCGGATTTGGAGAATCTTCTGAATGAGGCGGCAATCAATGCGGCGATGGATAAGCGGGTTTTTGTAAAGCAGGATGATATTAAGAGAGCCTTTGTCAAGGTTGGTATCGGTACGGAGAAGAAGAGCCGGCTGATTTCCGATAAGGAAAAGAAGATTACGGCGTATCACGAGGCGGGGCACGCCATCCTGTTCCATGTGCTTCCGGATGTGGGACCGGTATATACCGTGTCCATTATTCCTACGGGACTTGGGGCAGCAGGATATACGATGCCGCTTCCGGAGAAGGACGAGATGTTCCTGACCAAAGGCAAGATGATAGAGGATATCATGGTTTCCCTTGGCGGGCGTATTGCGGAGGAGATTATTTTTGACGACATCACGACGGGGGCGTCAAGCGATATCAAGAAGGCGACGAAGGTTGCCCGCAGGATGGTCATGCGTTACGGAATGTCAGAGAATATCGGGGTCATTAATTACGACGATGATGATGACGAGGTATTTATCGGAAGAGACCTTGCGCACGCAAAGGGTCACAGCGAGGCAGTTTCCGGTGAGATTGACAAAGAAGTGAAGGCGATTATTGACGACTGCTATCAGAAAGCAAAAGAAATTATTATGAAGCATGAGGATGTGCTGCATAAGTGTGCTAATCTTTTGTTGGAAAAAGAGAAGATTAACCGCACGGAATTTGAGGAGCTGTTTGATGTGAAATATCCTCAGCCGGAGGATGCAACAATGACAATGCAATAGGATTGTAAAAAGTGCACAAAAACAGATATAAGAAATTGTAATATTTGTGAATCCTTGGTATTGTAGACAGATAGGGGGTATGCTATTATACTACTTGTAACCCCCAATACATTATATAGTTTTTTGCTATACCCCATAAGAAAGAAATACCTTCTCTAAAAAAGACAGTTTGTAAAAGCTGTCTTTTTTACTTTTGGCTGGAAGTTGCCTAAAATCCTTGAATATCCACAATATATAGTATAAAATAGCATATAAGCAGTTTTTTAGAGAAAGGCGAAGCAACATGGACTTGAGTCAATTTCAGAAGGCAGAGAAGAATCAGCAGTATTTTGCATCCATGCGCCCGGTATTTAACAGGAAAGCTTTATTTTCCGATATGACGGAAGATTATGTATATCCACCGGAACCAAGTGCGTATGGTGAAGTAAACATTCATTTTCGTTCTGCGATGAACAATATCGACCGTGTATTTTTAGTCTGCAAGAATGAGAAGCATCTTATGCTCAAAACAGAATCAGATGATAATTTTGATTATTATTCTCATTCCATACAATTAGAGAACGAAACGCTGATTTATTATTTTGAGGTGCAGGTCGGAAAGATTACCTGTTACTATGATACAAGAGGCGTCAGCAAGGATATTAACGAATATTATCATTTTCGTCTGATTCCGGGTTTTAAGACACCGGAATGGGCGAAGGGTGCGGTATTTTATCAGATATATGTGGATCGTTTTTATAATGGTGATCCGACCAATGATGTGTTGACAAATGAGTACCAATATATTGGTGACAAGACGGTTAAAGTAGATGACTGGAATAAATATCCGGCGACGATGGGCGTCAGAGAGTTTTACGGCGGGGATTTACAAGGCGTTCTGGATAAAATGGATTATTTACAGGAATTGGGCGTGGATGTCATTTATTTTAATCCGCTGTTTGTGTCTCCGTCCAACCATAAATATGATATTCAGGACTATGATTATATTGACCCGCATTTCGGCAGAATCGTCCATGATGAGGGTGAGCTGCTCCGGCCAGACCAGCATGAGAACCGTTTTGCAACAAGATATATTGACCGTATTTCTAATAAGGATAATCTGGAAGCAAGCAACGCTCTATTTGCCGAGGTAGTTAAGGAAGCTCATTTAAGAGGCATGAAGGTTATTCTGGATGGAGTGTTCAATCATTGCGGATCATTCAATAAATGGATGGATAGAGAGCGTATTTATGAAAATGCGCCGGGATATGAGAAAGGCGCCTATATTGCGCGGGACAGTGTGTACCATGACTATTTTCAATTTCGCGATGACCATAAATGGCCTTACAATGATTCCTATGACGGCTGGTGGGGGCATGATACGCTTCCGAAACTCAATTTTGAGAATTCCAGACATTTGACGGACTATGTTTTATATATTGCGAGGAAATGGCTTTCCCCGCCATATAATGTGGACGGCTGGAGGCTGGACGTGGCGGCGGATTTAGGACATTCGCCGGAGTTTAACCATAACTTCTGGAAAGAATTCCGCAAGACTGTCAAGATGGTGAATCCGGATGCGATTATACTGGCGGAGCACTATGGCAGCCCCAAGGACTGGCTGCAGGGAGACGAGTGGGATACTGTCATGAACTATGATGCCTTTATGGAGCCGGTGACATGGTTTTTAACAGGCATGCAGAAGCACAGCGATGATTACAGAGAGGATTTAAGGGGAAATGCCGACAGCTTCTGGGGCGCCATGATGCATCACGGAGCCAGTTTCACGACGCCGTCCTTGCAGGTGGCAATGAATGAGTTGTCAAACCATGATCATTCCCGTTTTCTGACAAGAACAAACAGGAGGGTTGGCAGAACGAGTACACTCGGCCCTGAGGCGGCGAATACAGGGATTAATAAAGCGGTATTGCGTGAGGCGGTAGTTATCCAAATGACTTGGCCCGGAGCGCCGACGATTTATTACGGCGACGAGGCGGGTGTGTGCGGGTTTACTGACCCGGATAACAGACGTACTTATCCGTGGGGACACGAAGATACGCAGCTGATTGATTTCCATAAAGCGATTATTAAGATTCACAAGGAACATAAGGAGTTTCTGACGGGCTCGCTGAAATATATCGAAAGCGATTACAATGTAATCGGATATGGCAGATTTACGAGACAGGGTCAATCGGTAATTTTAGTCAATAACAACGACCATGAGATTACCAAGGAGATGTCTGTGTGGTATCTGGGAGTCCCGAAAGAGTGTACGATGAAGCAGCTTATGCTCACTACGGCGGAAGGCTATACGACGGAAGAGAAAGAATATCCGGTGGTGGCGGGTAAAGTATCGGTGACGCTTCCGGCAACCTCGGCAATCATCCTGCGTTATGAAGACCATATGATGAAAAATTTCTTACAATTCATGTAGTAATAGAACAAAATTTCTTAAACTATAAAAAAGGGAATATACCCTAAACCGGGTCTATTCCCTTTTTTATTATGCTTGGGGATGCGATGCAGCGCAGAATAAACTTATTGGATGTCTTTACGGGTATATTTCCAATATGCCAAGGCAATTCCGATGATGCTGAAAATGATACCGGGCAGAAGCTTTCCCATATCCAGACTGGTATTTACAAGGATATCCGCGCCCTCGGCGTAACCGAAGGGCGTAATATATTTTAAAAACTCTGCGTGTTCCGAAATATTGGCGACAATGTTCAGGAAATACATGACAATAGCAATTCCAAGACCGATACCCATCCCACTGTGTCTAAGAAATGCGGAGATTCCGTAGCAGAGGGAGGCAAGTTCAATCTGCACAAAAAAATAGGATAAATGCAGCAGACATAATTCATGCAGTGGGATCTCTTCTTTGATGGCGGCGATGGATGAGACGGACAACAGGAAAATAAAGATGTCCATCATGTGAATCTGAAGTATCACGGCAGCCAGTTTTCCCGTGATAATCCGCACTCTGCTTACCGGGTGGGTCAGCAGAAATTCCGCAGTGCGTTCCTGTTCCTCTTTGGCAAGAGCGCTGATTCCGAGAAGGGCGGCAAAGAAGGCTCCGCCGATGCCTAAAATATTGCCGCATTCTATGGCATAGAAGCCGATTAAGGTTCCGAAATTGAGACGGTCCATTCCGAAGGCTGTGGTAAAAGAGCCCATGGAAGAGAACATATCATTTACCCCATCCATTTGATTTTCCATTTCCGGATACATAAATACACAGATTGCCATGAAAAATCCGATAGAGACTGTCCAGATTATAAGGGATTTCCATCCCTGTCTTAATTCATGTTTTAGCAGAGTCATAATTGCGGTACGCTCCTTTTTTGATTTTCATAATAGTGCATAAAGATTTCTTCTAAGTCGGGCTCCGAAATGGATAGGTCGGTGATATTCTGTTCGCTGAGCATTTTGAGCAGCAGTCTGATATCTCCGTTATAGAGGAAACTTACCGTATCGTCTGATTTTTTCAGATTACGAATGGAATCTCCTTCTTGTAAATGTACACTACCGCGAACATTGACCCGCTTTGCATTTGCTTTCGATAATGCGTCCACGCTGTCGCAGGCAATGATACGTCCTTCCCGTATGATGGCGGCACGCGTGCAGTTGTGCTGAATTTCTGAGAGAATGTGGCTTGAGAGAAATACGGTTGTTCCTGCGCTATTTCTTTCTTTCAGAATGGAGAAAAATTCCCGCTGCATCAGCGGGTCAAGTCCGCTGGTAGGCTCGTCCAGAATCAACAGTTCCGGACTATGCTGCAGGGCGCAGACGATTGCCACTTTCTTGCGGTTGCCAAAGGAAAGTTCAGATACCTTGCGGGTTAAACTAAGCTGCAGCCTGTCACATAATAAAGCGGCATCTTCACGACAGTCTTTCTTGTGTAAATCAGCGGATAGTTTCAGGATATCGCGGACTTTCGTGCCGGAATAAAAGATTGCCTCCGAGGGGAGATAACCTGTCCGTGATAAGATATTTTCCCGGTCCGTGCGGATATCCATTCCAAGAACCTGTGCCGAGCCGGAACTGGGTGCAATGAGTCCCAACAGTGTACGGATGGTCGTCGATTTGCCCGCGCCGTTTGGACCGATAAAGCCGAAAAATTCACCCTTTTCCACGGACAGGTTAAGGTCAATGATTCCTCTTGATTTTTTATAATTTTTGGTTAAGTTTACAGTTTGAATTGCATTCATGTTAATCCTTTCGTCTTGTATAAGTTTTTTTCCAGAAGTCGATGATTTTCATAAAGTCCTCTTCCATTTCGTCGGCGCTTAAGCTGCCTATTTGAACCTTTTCCCACAGATAGCCTTCGCTTGCCCAGTACATTGTCTGATACATCATCTGCAGGTCGAGTCCCGGAATAAATTGTTCGGGGTCTAACGAGGCAAGAATAGGGCTTGCCTTAAAATCAGTATATTTTATAATTAATTTCTGGATGTCTTCGCAGACTTCAGGATCCTTCTCATAGTAGGAATTGACAACGAAGGCGCCTAAGTCGGGATATTGACGCATAATATCCGCTTTTACCTTTAATCCTTCAAACATCATCTCAAACAAATCGTCTGGGACAAAGGAAAGGTTTTTCTCAAGGGACTTGGAAGTAATTTCCATACATCTGTCCCAGAGGAAAAGATAGAATTCCCGTTTGTTATGAAAATAGTGGAAGAGTAAAGACTTACTGATTCCTGCTGCGTCCGCAATTTCACCCATAGGGCTCTTTTTGTAAGAATTTTGCGAAAAAACATGGAAACCGGCGTTGATAATGGCTTCCTGTCTGGACTTTGGCAAGGCAAAAAATTTATCGTTCATAGGACTCCTTTGCATGAAATGTTAGGGTTAATTTTATGATAATCCCGTTGACCGTTTTTGAGAAGGGTGGTTTTGAAGGGATTTTGAAGGTATGGGTCGTGTGTCTTGTTATTTTAAGCAAATCTGATAGAATATAGATAAAAAAATAAATTGGAGATTGTGTATGCCGTTTCATTCTTTTCAATATCTTTTGTTTTTCCCGATTGTTTATATCATATATATTGTGTTACCGAAAAGAATGCGGTATATGTGGCTGCTGCTTGCAAGCTATTTCTTTTATTACAGTGTGGACGCACGCAATGTCTGGCTGCTGCCTGCATTAACGCTGTTGTCATGGGCGAGCGGCGTCGGGATGGAATGGGCGCGATGCCGCAGAAAAGCCGGATGGACGAAGGCGGTGCTGATAGGTACGGTTGTTCTTGATTTAAGTACGCTCTGTTATTTCAAATATACAGGTTTTCTTTTGAATAATTTAGGTCAGATTGCGGGAGTGTTCCGCGCGGATACGCTTGCGGCAGCCCGGAATATTCTACAGCCGCTGGGGATTTCGTTCATTCTTTTTCAGGCGGTCAGCTATGTGGCAGACGTATACAGGCAGACGATTCCTGCGGAAAAAAATCTATTAAAGGTTGCTTTCTATCTGGCTTTTTTCCCAAAGCTTGTATCCGGACCTATTGAACGCGCCGGAACAATCTTAAAGCAGTTAAAGACACCGGCGCAGGTGCGGTTGTCTGATTTAAAGGAAGGGCTTAGTCTGATTCTTATGGGGCTGTTCTTGAAGCTGGTGCTCTCGGATCGGATTGCGAATGTAATCAATCCTGTTTTTGCAGCGTGGCAGGACTACTCCGGGCTGCAGATTGCACTTGCCGTTATTTTGTTTGCTTTTCAGATTTATGGAGATTTTGGCGGCTATTCTTATATAGCCATCGGGAGTGCAAGGATATTGGGTTTCCGGCTGAGTGACAATTTTACAGCGCCCTATCATGCAAAAAGCGTGTCTGAATTTTGGACAAGATGGCATATGACGCTGAATACATGGCTGAGGGATTATTTGTATATCCCGCTTGGCGGTAACCGCAAAGGCACACTGCGCAAGTATGGTAATCTGATGATTGTTTTTCTTCTCAGCGGATTGTGGCATGGTGCAGACTGGTCTTTTGTGGTTTGGGGCGGTCTGAACGGAATGTATGTGGTCGTGGAATCTTTTTTCAAAAACAAGGGGAGAAGTGAGTCTGGCGAAAACCGCTTCAGTACGCGTCTGCGCCGCAGGCTGATTACCTTTGTCTGTGTTGATTTTGCATGGCTGTTTTTCTGTATGCCGGATTTGCGCTCCGCCTTCGGCATGATTTATCATGCTCTTACACAGCCCGGTATCCGGGAGATATTTAATCTTGGTTTTCTCAATATCTTTCCGGATATCGGAACGTTTGCGGTCATCGCATTCGCGCTACTGTTTCTGTTCGGGATAGATACCGTCATTTATCAGAAAAAACAGTCTTTTACAGATTTGTTTTTTCAGCAGAGCTCGGCTTTCCGCTGGCTGATTAGTATAGCGCTATTGCTTATCATTGTTTTCTACGGAGCCTATGGAGATACCTATGAACAGACACAATTTATTTATTTTCAATTCTAAAAAGTCCCGTAGACGGGAGGCGGCTGTCTTTGTCATGAAATTGGTTGGCGTTGCGATGATGCTGATTGTTTTTATGGCTGTGATTGTTATGCCGCAATACAGTTACGTTTATACCGCATCCTTGTGCGATAAGATGGAGCGGCTTGTATCGATTGAGGATGCGAAGATCGTATTGATTGGAGATTCCAATCTTGCCTTTGGGATAAATTCAAAGATGCTGGAGGAAGCATTTCATATGCCGGTGGTCAATATGGGACTGCACGGCAGCATGGGAAACGTCTTTCATGAAGAGATGGCAAAGGTCAATGTGCGTGAGGGAGATATTATCGTGGTGGCGCATACGGAGTATGCGGATGAGGATGAAATCAGGGATCCGGTCACGACATGGCTGGCGGTGGAAAATCATCCGCAGCTGTGGCGTCTTATTCGCCTAAAAGACATTCCGGATATGTATTTTGCATTTCCGACTTATGCAAAGCGTGCGCTTACACTTTGGGCGTCTAAGGAAGGAAATGAACAGGATATGGGGACGGTTTACAGCCGGTTTGCATTTAATGAATATGGCGATGTAAGCTTTGAACGGCAGTCGAGCAGATATACTTTTACGGAAAACTCGGTTTTCGTGCCAAGGGTAAATGAAATATGCACTGAACGTCTCAATGAGCTGAACAGATACGTGACAGATCATGGCGCATCCTTGGTGATTGCCGCATATCCGATTGCCGATGGGGAGTTCACGCCGCCGGAAGAAGAATATGTGCGGTTTCAGACGCAGCTGCAGGAAGCAGTGGACTGTCCGGTCATTTCTGATTATCGGGATTATTTTTTTGCCTATGATTATTTCTATGATACGGAATATCATCTTACCAATGCGGGAGCTGATTTACGCACGAAGCAGTTGATATGTGATCTGGAAAATTGGATGGCACAGTAGTATTTGACTCCAACATCCTTTGAAGACTTTTCTTAATCCATTTCGTTATAGTAGATATGATATGAAAAAGAATGCTGAAAATAACGGGAAGGGATGGGAGAGGAATGAAAAGGATTGTTTTTTTACTGATTACCATATGTATGATTTTGACAGGCTGCCATGTAGTGACGGTTACAAAGGCACGTGAAGAGACGGAGAAGGAGTGGTCAATAGGGATTTCCAATGACCATGCAAGCTATTTTAATCGGTACAGCATGGAGAGGGATGAAACGACTTGTGAAGTGAAAGGAAAGCTGTATCAGGCAGCAGGCGATGATAGGACTGTCATTACCGGAATAACAGTGCCGGAAGGAGGCGGTCGCATCAACATCACGGGCAGTATGGACTGTTCGGGAGGCAGCCTGCAGCTTATATATACGGCGCCGGACGGTACGCAGACTCTGCTTGCGGAAGATACTGATAAAAAGATTGATATACAGTTAGATGTGGCGGAAGGTGAGGGAAGCATTGCGTTTGCCGGAAACGGAGAAAGCGCCGAGTGTGTGTTCCGGATTGCAGTGGAAGCCGAAGCGGGTGTGACATTTACCGGTATCATGGAAAGCGGCAGCGTGGAAGGCATAGAGGATACCGGATTTATGTTAAAGGAGATAACAAATAACTGGTCTGAAAATGAAAGCATCCTATATCATGGTGATGGCGTTTATGCGAATCCTATGAGCACGGAATTTCAAGTGGATGAACCAATCACATTGTCGGTTTCTTGTACAACGCAAGAAGGAGAACTTAAGTTAAAAATTGTCAGAAAAAATATATCGGGAGACTTGGGGGAGAGTGTGTATTTTGATGAGACAAACCCTGAAGGTGTATATACAGTTGAGCTTGATAAAGAGGGAATGTATACGGTGAGCTTTTATGTTAAGGCGCATGTGGGAAGCGTTGAGATTGTAAGGAACGATGATTAATTTATTGATATAGATTGAGGCGGTGGCGAAGATAGAAGAAAAGATGGAAAGTATGGTAAGCCAAAAAGGAGGCATAGGTTTAGGGATGAAACAAATCAAGGGTGGGAAAGCAGCGCTGGGGAGAATGGAGGCGGCGTCGGTTATTTGTGCAGGAATATTTTTTACGGGAATTGCGGCTGGTATTGTGGAAGAAATGGTTTTTCGGGGGTTTATCATGAGTCTGCTTGATTCTAAAATTGGAAGAACGGCAGCAGTGCTTGTTCCCTCGCTTCTTTTTGGATTGTTACATATTATCGGGATGGATTTCAGCCCCTTAAGTTGTCTGCAAGTGCTATTAGCCGGTACATTTGTCGGAGTTATGTTTTCACTTATTACATTGGAGCAGCACTCTGTCTGGAACAGTGCGGTGGTGCATGGAATGTGGAATATCATCATATTGGGAGGGGTACTTTCTATAGGTGTAGAAATGAATGAACATTCTGCCTTTTCTTATATATTAAAAACAAAATCTTTTGTGGTTACAGGCGGGGAGTTTGGAATTGAGTCGTCTGTGATTGCGATAGCAGGATACATGGTGGTAGCTTTGACTGCGTATATGTGGATGCGTAAAAGCGCTGGAGGCGCGGGTAAAGCCAAACCGGAGCATGCGTAAAGTAGAAAGTGTGATGGGAAAACGTATAAATTAGAAAACATAGATATATTGACGGTAGCAAATCACTTAGGATAAAATAAAATATATTTATTTTATCCTTATTTTTTACACTATTCTAAATTTATGGAAAAAAGGGAGCTTGGAGTATGGCAAGAACGGTAGGTATTGGCAATCAGGATTTCGAGACCGTCAGACGTGAAGGGTATTTCTATATTGATAAAACGGATTTTATACGCCAATGGTGGGAGAGCGGTGATGGTGTAACGCTGATTACCAGACCGAGGCGTTTTGGAAAAACGTTGAATATGAGCATGTTAGAGAAGTTTTTTTCTGTGGCGTATAAAGACAGAGGAGATTTATTTCAAGGACTTAAAATCTGGGAAGATGGAAAATATAGGGAACCTATGTTAATGGATTTTGGTCAGATATTGTTGCTTTTACCAAAAGCTTGTTTAATACTACATTTAAAACTAACCCTTATCTGGAATGTGCAATTATGACGGGAATTACAGGAGTCAGCAAGGAATCTATTTTTTCTGATTTAAATGATCTTAAGGTAAAGATTGAAAATGTTCGTCAATTTTTTGGTAGAAAATGAATTATCCATAGATAATGCTTGTAAAACAGTGCAAGAAATAATCAACCGAGATAAAAAGAGAAATCAATGGAAAAAGTAAAGAAATTACTGTTAAATATTATATTGTACAGTATGATTTGCAGGGAAATTATGTTAGTCGATTTACAAATATCGGTAGTGCGGTAGAAAAGGTTGGCATTAGTAGTATGAGTATATCCAAGGTTGAAAAGAAGTAGGAAAGCTTACTTCAATTTTGGACGCGATGTGATTAACAAGAATTTCAGTGCATCATATTCAAAATAAACTGCTGAAAATAAATACGAATGAATGGGGGTATTTATGACCATAGATTAGAATGTTTTAAAGAAAAAATATAAACTATTTGATTTAGCTGCTAAAAATTTTTGAACAAAAAATCAGTAAGCAAAAATAATAATAAGTGTAATAGAGATAGAAATAGAGCGGTTTATATAAAATATAAATATTTAAGAGCAGACATGGACATGTGAATATAAATCGGACATACTCGCACCACTGGTGCGAGAAGTGAGGTGATAAATGACGGATGTGGAAATTATTGGTTATGAGCCTTTTGTTAATGATGTAAAGGATTTGATACATAAAAAACAGTATCAAGTTTTAAAAGTTATGAATGCTGAAACAATCAATCTCTATTGGGAGATTGGTGAAGAAATTTATAATCAGCAGACGGAAAAGGGTTGGGGAAAATCTATTGTTCAAGTACTATCAAAAGAATTGCAGAAAGAGTTTCCGGGAGCAAAGGGGTATTCTGCTGCTAATTTGTGGAGAATGCGTAATTTTTATTTGAATTATCGGGATTCTGAAAAACTCGCACCACTGGTGCGAGAAATTAGCTGGAGCAATAATGTCGTTATTATGGAAAAGTGCAAAGATGATTTGCAAAAAGAATTTTATTTGCAGATGGCAATAAGATATGGATGGACAAAACGTATTCTTACAAATTTTATCGAGGCACAAACCTATGAAAAATATTTGCTGAATCAAACAAATTTTGACATGACGCTACCGGAGGAACGCCGGTCACAAGCTAAATTAGCAGTAAAAGATGAATATTCTTTTGATTTCGCGGAATTATCGCCAGAGTATTCAGAGCATGAGCTGGAAATGCAGCTTGTTAATAATGTGAGAGCTTTTTTGATTGAAATGGGCGGTGATTTTGCCTTTATGGGAAATCAGTATCATTTACTTGTGGGTACAAAGGATTTATATATTGATCTGTTGCTTTTCCATAGGCGATTACGGTGTCTGATTGCAATGGAATTAAAGATTGGTGAATTTGAAGCAGAATATGCAGGGAAAATGCAACTATACTTGGCTGCTTTAGATGAACAAGTGAAACTTCCAGAAGAAAATCCGTCTATCGGAATTATTGTTTGTAAGAGTAAAGATAAGACGGTAGTTGAATATGCCTTAAAACAGTCCAATGCGCCAATAGGAGTTGCAACATATCGTTTGAGTAGTGATTTGCCAGAAAACATGAGGGATTTGTTGCCCAATCCGAAGGAAATAGCAAAACGATTGAAAATATTTGATGAGGGCTAATTCTGAAGGAGATGTTTATGTATCAAAATAACTTGAAGAATTTGATAATGCGCATAGTTTGAAAAAATATAAAGTGATGCTAAGTAAATACGAATATTATATTGAAAATTTATCAGTACAAGGTGTTTCACATGACTTTTATCAGCAAGCCAATCAGTTTGCAATAGACGCATATAATGAATTGGAAAGAGATGATTTGCTCATTGTATGGTGTAATACGTCTTCAACACCACGAAATATAGATGCACTTTCAAACTTAAGAATTAATTTGAACGCGATTCATAGAATGTTAGAGGAGCTGATGACAAAGGAATCCAAAACACTCGTACAAGATATGAAAGAAGATATTGCTAAAAATTAAGGTTTTATTTTTGTGAAAATTATCAAACTATTGGTAGCACTTTGGCAACAAAAAATCAGTAAGCCAGAATAATATGTGTGATAGAGATAAAAACAAGGTATTTTCACATGAAACCTAAACAAAAATATTTAAGAATAACTGTGAATTTGCCGAGTACCGGGAATTGACGGGCGAATAAGAATGTATTGGAAGGCGGGCAGTATGCCGACTGAGAGAAAGGCATGGAAATTAGATCGAAGCTGGGGAGGATTAAGATGACAGAACAGCACAGTAAATTATATTACACCGATGATGAAATCACCGTCCGGGACATGCGGCAGGAGGATGCGGCGATTATCACACAGGAGGAGCTTGCACAGGGGTGGGATGCAAGTATTGATAAATACGAGATGCGTCTGCGGGACAGGCAGGAGAAGAGCGCTGTCGTTATGGTGGCGGAGTATCAAGAGCATGTGGCAGGATATATTAATGTGTATCCAGAATCTAAGTGGGGCGCATATGCGGATAAAGGATACCCGGAAATTGTGGATTTTGGTGTTTTAGAGAAGTATCGCCGTCACGGCATTGGCAGCAAATTAATGGATGTGGCGGAGCAGGTTGCCGGAAAATACAGCGACAAGGTATATCTGGGTGTTGGATTACACAGCGGTTATGGCAGCGCCCAGAGAATGTATGTGAAGCGTGGGTATGTTCCCGATGGCAGCGGCGTGTGGTATTGCGATAAGGTTTGCAAGCCCTATGCGGCATGTTGTAATGATGATGATTTGGTATTGTATTTGTTGAAGGAGTTGCGATAGGAGAGGCAGCATGCGGACTGCAAAGGACACGAAGCATAGGATAAAAAGAAGCCGGAAGAGGTGTCATATAAGATACAAAAGACGGGTGCTTATTGCCGTAATTGTGTTATTGGCGGTAGTATTATCTGGTGCTGGTATTATATATTTTATTAACCGTAGGCAGTCTGTTGTGACACAGTATGTAGAAAGACGTCCAGCGTCCCATGAGAAAGACGGAGTCATCTATTATCAAGAGAACTATCCGGAAATCTATTCGGAAGAGCTTCGGATTATTTTTGGAGAGGATTGTAAAATCGGAGAGAAAGAAACCATTTATGTAGAAGGCGAAGAATGTGAATGCGGTTATTGCGCAGCAGGGTATCAATATGATACATGGACGGTTACCTATCACGACAGAGATGGAGTGACTTTTACGCAGACGATAGATAACAGTAATAGTCTGGAGTCTTTACAGCTCTCGTGGTTGAAAAACCATATGGGACGTTATTATGAGAAAAAGTATTTATTGGATTATTTTGAAGAAGGGACTTTTATGGGACTGACGGAGACGGGTACGGCAAAGCTGACGCATTGTACGGTCACCGTGGGCATTGGCGGCTACAGTTACACAATGAACCAGAAGGAGGAATTTGACAGGATTGCGGCAGGCGGTCAAAAATATCAAGAACAACTGTTGACGGCATATCAGAATAAGGATACGATGCTTCGCCTTTCAGAGTTAAATTACGAAGAGGTGTATTTGCAGTTTCCAATGAAAGCGACATTTTTTTTAAGCATTGACGATAAAGGACTGTCCGGAGAGGAGAAGGCAGTCCATGAAAAGGCAGTACAGAGCAGAGTGTCTGAAATGATGCAAGAGATACTGAAGGATACGGAATATACCTGTAATCTGCAGGTAAATGTAAATTCTGCGAATGGTTATGAAGATATGTACGATGGCGCCCGCGATTGGCGATACTATATATTGCAGGGAAAACAGATTGAACCGGATGGCGAGCCGACGATTGGTTATAGCTGGGCGCACGCGTATGCCTATGAGGGTATTTTTTGGTAGTTTTCGTTCCCAACTTTAATTTAAATATAGTTTTATATATGACAGCATTTCAGCAATCCGCATATTTTCCCCCACATGCTCCAAATTATTATCTGCCATGATGACATCATCTACAATAATACGATACTGCATATCTTTTAATTCTACATTATCCTTAAAGCGGATTTTTGGAAATTCCACAATATCGTGATATTTCCTTACTTGTTGAATCAAATTATCCGGTTTTGTCACATCAATGTATGGGAGAATACCAACGCCAAGTTCAAAAACAAAATGGTCTATATCCTGCGCCTTTATGATGGAGTCAATCGTAACATGAAAAATAATGGAGATTTGTTCTAATATTTCTATATCGGGAACGGCTTCTCCGCATTCCCATTTTTTGCACATCCATAGCAATGTCCCTTTTCTTATTTGATAAAAACATGATACCATCTGTTTTGGATGCATACTATCAAATGGTACTTGATTTACACAACCATTCGTTGATTGTTACTTTGACAAAAACGTTCAGTTTCCTTATAAATGATAATTTGTAATATTAACAAACTATGATGTTAGCAATTCTGCAATTGCTTTTTCCCAATATTTTGAAGGAATATTATACCAATTGCTTGCCCCAATTTCTTCCTCACATAACTTCATTGCCCTTGCCAAAACGGTTCCATGTGATACCTCACCCGTAAGCATCAGGTGCTTTGTTATTTGTATCCAATAAGGTGCCATCGCTTCTAATCCTGAATTCTGCATTTCCTTTATAATTTTTTCTTTATCATAATCTATGTGAATAAATTTGTACGTCCATTCCCGTATATTTTGCTGAAGAATCATAAATTGTGCTTTTCCGCCGCTGTGCAAAGACACACCTACAGCACCGGGGTTTAGTACTACTTTATTGCCATGATTTATGACCCCCTGTATGTGCGTATGACCGCAGAGAATGTACTTGCTCGCACATTCATTAATAATTTGATTTGTTTTATCATTTGCAGGAAGCATTTTTTCGTTGTTCCTATTTGGCGAACCGTGACAAGCCATTATTGTAGAAGCACCTTCAAATTTTATCTCTTGAGAAATCGGAAGGCTTTGAAAAAAATGAATATCTTTCTCAGTCAGATTATTATAGCAATACTTCATGGATCCAACGGTCAGATTTCCGTTTTTCCATTCACAATGATTATTATTTCTTCGATTTATCCAATAATCTTCCTTATTTCCTCGAATAAAGTAACAAGTGTACTTTTCCTTTAAGCGGTATATCATTTCCATTGTCTTTTGTGGATATGGAAATTCCCCTAAATAATCACCCAAAAAAATAAACATATTAACATTGTACGATAACGCATATTCAACACATTGTTCAAATGCTGCATGGTTGCCATGTATATCAGAAAAAACTGCGATTTGCATCATAACTATCTCCAACTTATTTTCTGCTAATCTCTTTTTGAGTCTATTATAGCATGATTTTTTTGAGCAACAACATTCAGATAGAAGCGTGTCAATCTACATGACCAAAAGTATAGGCGGCAACATCGATCATATCTTCGCAAAAGCACATTATCTTCATACGAAATTCATACCACTATGCTACAATAGACAATGTAAAGAATACGACGCGCGTATGGAATCCGTGGGAATGGCGGATTCTTTCTATAGAACTTTACAAAAAAGGGAACAGCAATCAGACGGGAGCAGAAAAAGAGACATGAACATTTTATTTCTGGAAGATGAGCCGACGATACGGGAGGTTTTGACTGAGTATATGAAGATGCAGAATTACAATGTCACTTGTGCCGAGGACGGCGAACAGGCACTGGAGCTTCTCAAGCAGCGGCAGTTTGATATGGCGGTGCTGGATATCATGGTGCCGAAGGTGAGCGGCTTGGAAGTGCTGCGAAATATTAAGGAGCATTATCCGGACATGGCGACGATTATGCTCACAGCGCTGGGTGACGAGAAGACACAGGTACAGGCATTTAACCTATATGCCGACGATTACGTGATAAAGCCAGTATCTCCTATTATTTTATTAAAAAGAATGGAGACAATCCTGCGCCGTGTAAAGAGGACTACGTCGCAGCAGGAACAGGGGCTTGTCATTCACGATGACGCCTATCAGGCATTTTATGATGGAAAGTCTTTGGAGCTGACGCTGAGTGAGTTTTTGCTGTTACAGGTTTTAGTGCGGGAGCCAAAGCGGGCTTTCACAAGAGAACAGTTGATTCTAAGAATTTTTAATGAGGATTATGTGGGGAATGACAGAATTATTGATGCGCATGTCAAAAATCTGCGCAAAAAACTACCGGTAGACTGTATTAAGACAGTTATCGGCGTGGGATATCAATTTCAGGAGGAGTGAGCATGGGACTTAGAAAAAAGACTTTTCTATACAGCATGATACTGGCAGTGGTTATGATTGTCTTTATCATTGGGTATTTCGTGTTAATGCTGCCGTCTCTGTATGTGGATTACGTAATGGAAAGCAATCTGAAATCCGTTATGGAGATTCAGCAGGGCTACATGGAGGAGAGAAGCTACGATAATCTGACGGTCAAGAATCCGTCTGCAGTTTTCACGGTGGAGATTCCGGATACGGGAAGCGACATTTATTTGGCAGGAAAGTTTTTTAGGGTAAAAGCCGTGATTTGTGACGAAGAATTGCAGGCGCTTTTAGACGGCTTCAGACAGGAAAATTTTATGGAATATGCCAGCCGTCTACAGGAACAGTTCAAAGATATTTTTGCAGAGAAGCCTTTGTTTGCGGAGGATGCACCGATTAAAGTCGAGTTGGAACAAAAAGGGCAGAGTGAGGGGCAGATTTATCGGGATGAATATTATAAACTGCATACCGGAACAGGCGACAGCGTTGTGTATGAAGGAGGCGTGACGGACGGCAACTACAGCTATACCACATATGTTGCCATGGGACGGACACAGGACGCGCTTATCATCACGGTTTTGCCAGCCATGACACCGCAGATGGAAGAAATTACGCCGATTGTTATGAGCAGCCTGCCGATGATTATTGCCGTGATTTTTTTGGTAGTGTTGATTTCTTCCGGATTCTTTTCGGGAAAAATTGTAAATCCGATTATCCGGCTTGCCAGCCATGCGGAGAGTGCGGGAATGGCGGAGCATTTTGAACCGGATGCCTCTGCTTTTTTGTCGGACAGCAAGGATGAGATTGGCGCCTTGGGACGCAATCTATATGAGCTGTATAGTAAGCTGCGTGAAAATTATGAGGAGCTGGAGCATAAGAATGACTTGCTGAAGGAGGAAAACGAGAGGCAGGAGGTATTCCTGCGCGCCTCATCCCATCAGTTAAAAACACCCATTGCGGCAGCGCTTCTTCTGGTGGAAGGGATGATGAATGAGGTCGGGAAGTATAAGGACACGAAAGCGTATCTTCCAGAGGTAAAAAAGCAGCTTTTATCCATAAGAAAAATCGTGGAGGATATTCTGTACTTAAATTATCATGCGGAGAATTTGAGACAGGAGGAAGTGGCGGTCGAAATGCTGGTTCGGGAGCTTGCGGGTAATTATGCGGTGCAGACGGAGAGTAAGGCGCTGCAGGTAACGGTTGCGGGAAGCGGGATTATTTCCACAGACAGGGAGATTTTAAAAAAAATTATTGACAATCTGTTGTCTAACGCAGTCGCTTATACGCCGCCGCATCAATGTGTCACGGTGGAGATTGATTCCGCAAGGTTATGCATTACAAACTACGGCGTGATAATAGAGGAAAAGCTGCTTCCAAATGTGCTGGAACCTTTTGTCAGCAGTGATGGCGGTGGAAAGGGAAAAGGTCTTGGGCTGTATGTGGCGGCTTATTACAGCAGGCTCATGGGGTATGCGTTGAAGGTTGATAATATTGAAAACGGTGTGCAGGCAGTTTTGTCTTTTAAAAAAGAATAAAAAGCAGATGGTGATTTAATCGGAAAAGGTAAAATGGAAAAAGTGGAGGAGAGTATGTTGCTTACAATCAAACAATTACAGGTAAAATATGGGAAACAGACCGCCCTGCAGATTGATAGTCCAATTAGTTTTGAGAAAGGGGAGCGCATCGGAGTCATCGGCTCTAACGGCGCAGGGAAAACAACATTTGTCAAAGCGATATTAGGACTGACGGCCTATGAGGGCAGAATCGTAACCGATTTACAGCCGGAGCAGATGGCAGCGCATATGCAGAGCAATGCGTATGTGACGACCATGCCGGTAAAGCGGATTATGGAGATGATTCTGGATACGAAGATAAAAGAGAACAAAGAGCTGCAGGAGCTGATTGCCTTTTTTGAATTTGAGGGGTGCCTGTCTAAAAGATACAATGCGCTTTCGGGCGGGCAGAAACAGAAGTTTACCATTATTATGATTATGATGCAGAAGGCGGAGCTGACTTTCTATGATGAAGTGACATCGGGACTGGATTTTGAAACAAGACAGAAGCTGATGGAAAAGATGGTAGAGTGGTATCGGGACAAAGAAGATTCGTTGATTATCGTGTCCCATTATTATGAGGAATTAGAGCAGCTTGCGGATAAGATATTGTTGCTAGACCAAGGAAAGGTCGTTGCTTTTGGCAGAACCGGGGAATTGTTTAAGACGTATTGTGGGGATGCAATTTTTGTACTGGATAATAATCAGATAAACAGTAATCTGACGAAAGGCTTTCGTGCCTTGAAATCGCCGAATCATCTGATTGCATTGTCCTGCCGTGACAAGGAAGAGGAGAAAAGGCTGTTAGCAATTCTAATGGATAATAACGTGAACTTCAAGAGGAGCAATTCGGATATTGAGATAATGTCTATCAACGCCAGAGAGCGATTCTATGCAGGGGCGCAGTGTAGGAAAGACTGAATTAATTTGGAATGGAGGAAAAAGATGAAACAGAAAAAATGCAATATGAATATGGTGTTATATGAACTTCGCAATATCAACGGGAATTTTATGACACATTTCTTCGGTATCGTGTTTCCCAATATGATGACCATGATTTTTTCAAGGACAATAGGCAGTCAGGTGCCCGAAGCAGCGAGGGATAAGGTAATTGTTTCCATTATGCTCAGTATGTCGCTGGTAATTCCGATGTCCATTATGTTTATTGGATATGGTGCATTGTATTCGCAGGAGGTAGAACGTGAAGTGCCGCTCAGAATGCGTTTGTTTGGTTTCCATGAGAGGAGTCTTTTGACGGCGAAAATTATTGCACATATGATTTTTATGACAGTTGCATTTGTGATTTATGCAGTGTTCCAAGTACTTACAATGGATATGCCAAAGCCGGCGGTATCCTCTGTTATTTACCTGCTGGTATCGTTGTATCTGATAGGGATCATATTGTTAGTGATTGCCCACTCGCTTGCAAATATTTTTCGGAAGTTCGGCATTACATTTGGGATTACGATGGCGGTCTATTTTACGCTGATGATACTGACAGGCATGATGGGGATTTCTACGGAGCAGCTTCCGCAGGCATTACAGAGGGTGGCGGCAACGTTGCCAATGACTTATATCAGCAATGATTTTGCGGATTTCTGGACAGGAGGACCATATAATTTCATGCCTTTTATCCAGTCCTTTATCTTCTTTGGCGCGATAGCGGGGATTTTGTTGATTTATGCGCAGTACCGGGACAGACGTGTAATTAAGTAGCGAAGAAGAGTCCGTAAACGGATGTTGTACTTTTTTATGACGTGTATATTTTATAACGCAACCCTGCGAAAACAGCATGTCTATAACTGTTTTCGCAGGGTTTTTATATTATAGGAAATTGGATGAAACTTTTTCATAATCTGATTCGTATTATTGATGAAGAGAGCTGAAATTTTTAAAATGTATATTTGGTAACAGGAGGAATTGAAAGATGGGAGTAAACGGAATAGGGATAAATCAGATGGCATGGTATAACACAGGGAAGGCAGCAAGTGACGCATTAGGAAGCAGGACGAAAAAGACAAGCGAAAATACAACCCAGCCGAGTTTTGCCGATAGCGTTCGTCAGTCAGAACAGGCAGCAGGCGCATCACAGCCGCTTGTACTGCATGGCAAAAATGATGCTGACGAGGGGGAGACGATAGTGGGTTCATCGGTAAATGCCCTGACGGGGGCAAGTATGGCAGTTTATAAACCGCAGGATTTTGACGCGGCAAATCCGGTTTACCATGTAAAAACATGGGATGCAGACGGTAATATGACGGAACGGATGGTAGATATTTCAAAGATTAACTTGAGAAATTGTGACGAGATAGATATGTCGGCATACACTTGGCATTTGAGCAACAGCGGACAGTGTCCGAATGCTTTTCTGAAATTTGCTGCTGTGCGTGGGCACAATCAGACTGCACAGCAGAAGTATCATGCTGACAGTGCGCTTGAAAAAGTTGACTGGGTAGAGATTATCAGAGATTTTATGCAGATGCAGTATGATGCGCATAACATGAAAGGGTATCTGGATTGTAAGAAGCTGCTAGGATTTATGGAATAAAAAACCGGTCATAAAATTGACAATGAGAGAATAGAGAGGAGAATGTTTATGGGATTAGGAGCGTTATCGCAGGAACAATGGGATAATTGGAATTACAAAGAAAAGCCTAAAGAATATGAACGCAAGGATAGAGATGTGCAAGAAACGTTTGCAGATGCAGTTTCCAAGGCAGGAGACTTAGGACCGGGGTTTGGTATAGGGGCGGATGGCAGTACGAAGAAAACGGCGAGAGAGTACCGCGAGCAGGTTTTGGACCAGATTGCGCCCAATGCGCCGCAGAAGGTAAGGCAGGCGTGGTTAGATGCGGCGGATGTAGCAGGGATGGACGGTATGGGTATTTCCGGGTCGGGGAAGCTCAGTCACATTTCCCAGCTTATGGTGCGACGGCTGGAGAAGGGATATCGCAATGGAGGAGTATGCGATTTGTTAGGAAATTCCGTGCAGTCAGCAATACGGGCGGCAGAGGAGGCGCTATATGCGCTGGAACATCCTTTAGATGCAGGTCGTGGCAGGACGGCGGAGCAGATTGAGAACCAGATGAAGGAGAAGTTGTTTTATCAGGAATTTCTAAGACGTCTTTAACAGGATAGAATAGGAAGCGAGGAGAATCTGAAAATGGAAATCAATGGAATTACATATAGTTATTCTCAACATAACGGGCGGGTGTCTGGTAAATGTATGAATGATAATAGTAGAGCGAATTTTAGCAGAACAGTGGAGCAGGTATCTTCGGGAACCGGACATCTGGTATCGATTGACCCGGATGCTCTTTTTTCCATTTATCATGCAGCTACGGGAGAAAGTGCGAATGTGTATCGCGCGGAAGGATATTCGGAGGAAAGACCGCTATATCTTGTGAAAGGCATTGATGAAAACGGAAAGGAATATGAGCAGACCGTAGATGTGAGCAGAGTAAATCCCAATCACTGTTCGTATCGTGAATTACTGGCGTTAAATGCACATACTGGTAATAAATCTGACAGTAATTTTCTGACGATGTCCGTGTTGAAGGATAAAGCTAAAAATGCATCCTATGAAACAAAAAAGGATTATCTGTCAATGACATATGATTTAATGAAAGACATGAAGACGATGGGCTGCTGGGACAGATATATGCAGTATGATAAGTGGGTGGGTGATATATTAGGCGTAAGTCAAAATAAAATGACCACATGGTACAAGGGCAATATCCGGAATACAGCAGGTATATCTGGGACGACAGGTGTGGATGCTTATCGGAAATATCTGGAATCAAAATACGGCAAGGTGATAATTAAGGATGTGCCGAAAGACCAGAAAACCCTCGATAAACTGGGAAAGAGCATGAGTGGGAATGATGTCGTGATTGCGCCAAATATTTTGGAAGAGATGGCGAGTAATCCGGAGAAGGCGGCTTACTATGAGCAAAAGATAGATTACTTCTTTGACACCATTATTCCGCGTGAGACAGCCCGCTGTGCGGCGATGGGGCTGGTCTTTGAACCGGCTGGGGTGGTAGTTCACAAAGACGGAACGGTGACTTACATATGCGGATGCAGTGATTCACCGGAACGGGTTGCACAGGTGAATGCCATTAATAAAGCAAAGCGGGAAAAACAGGCTGCACGGCGCGAAGCTTCATTTGAATACAGCCACGCGGCGGCAGACAGGCTGCGACAGGAGATTGAGCTGAGCAATCGCAGGCGCAATATGGCGGAAACTTTGAGCAAATATAACGCCGATGTGTGGGAAACGGTAAATGCGGATATATTTTATATGAGTCTGCCGGGGTCAGCTTTGAAAGGAAAAAATAATTCGCACAAATCATGCTGAAAACCAGCCCC
>CANOEC010000002.1 GCA_947564735.1 uncultured Lachnospiraceae bacterium
GAAGGAGATTGTGATTTTCTTCATATTCCGCTCAGTATCCAGCATTTTGCGGGCATGGATGTCCGCAAAAGCCCGAAACGAGCCCGGATGGCTCATTGAGGGCGGATGCGTCCGTCAGTCAATGTCTTATCGGAATATGTTCGAAAATCCAATCGACGAAACCAACACAAGAGAGCAATTTGTGCAATCTGCCATCTCAATTTACCAAAAGCTCATTTTGACTCCAACATCATCTAGTTTTACAATATCACGGGACTTTTCATTTTGCATGGCAAGTGCTATACTTGTACGCGGCAGGAAGCCGTTCTGTTCATATAACGATATAGAATGGCAATGTTCTTCATTATTTAACGTACAGGTACGAAAAACCTTATTACCTTCAAAATCATTTTTACAACGTACCCTTATAAAAGGAATGAAAATCTATGACAAACATTACACGCAGACAAAACGGAACTCTTCTTATTATACTTGCCGGCATCTTCTGGGGCAGCATGGGTATCTTTGTGCGCGGACTGACTGACCTTGCCAAGTTTACCTCCATACAGATTGTCAGCCTGCGGCTGACCATTGCCGCCGTCACATATACCCTCATTTTATCGTTTAAAAATCCCAAAGGGTTTCATATCAAAGGAGAAGACATCCCCCTCTTCTTAGGGTTGGGTTTGGGCAGCGTGCTCTTTTTTACCACCTGCTACTTCACCGCAATCCGTATCATGACATTGTCCATGGCAGCAATCCTTCTTTACACGTCACCTATCTGGGTCATGCTGATGTCACTCCTGTTCTTTCATGAAAAAATAACCGGAAAGAAACTGATGGCTCTTGGTTTTTCTTTTCTTGGATGCGTTCTTGTCTCGGGAATCGGTTCATCCCAAAGCAGCATCCCGCTTATCGGTATACTGATTGGACTTGGCGCCGGGCTGGGATACGGACTCTACAGTATTCTCGGAACAATTGCGCTCCGCCACTATTCGACTTATACAGTCACAACTTATACTTTTACAATTGCATCAGTTGGCTCCTTATTCCTTTGTTCACTTCCGGATTTATGGCATAAAATAACGGTTTGCCCACGCAAACCGTATTTGTGCATTTTTATTATATTGACCGGATTAGTCACCGCCGTCATTCCCTTTCTACTCTATACATTAGGATTATCACAGACAGAAGCCAGCCGCGCGGCGATTCTTGCCACCATCGAACCGATGGTAGCAACGTTAATCGGCGTCATTGTATTCCACGAGTATCTTTCCTTCACATCTTTCATGGGAATCCTGTGCATCGTTGGCGCAATTATATTGCTGAATCTGCACCCCTCGCATCGTAAAGACTGATGCGGTCTCCTAAAGGTGAAACTCTTCAAAAAGCGCCTTCTGGTACTCCTCGTCTTGTAACGAGCGGCTCAAGTCCCCAATCCGGTTCTGCTCCAGCAGAAGCTGGGTCAATCTGTTTGCACGCTGAATCCCCTGTTCTATTCCCTGTTCCACTCCTTCCATCCGAATTGTTCTTTCGTACTTATCCACATCAAATTCTTCCAATAACATCCCCAGCACCTCCGATCGATATTCTCTCAATATTTCATATAAAATATGATGCTCCATACAATAATCTATCGCTACGTTTAGTGCCTCCCGCAGCGCCATGGCATTCTGAACCATCCAAGCTGCCTGTTTCTTTTTCTTTTCATTATCATATCCCATCCTCCCATATGCGGCAGGAAACGGATACGTACACATCCATCCGGTTCCTGTCTTATTTAATTCATGTTAAGAAAATCTGACAGAAACTGTCTGAATGTGCGAAATGCACACTGTGTAGAATTTCTTTGATGTCTTTATCATAATCCCAGATTAATCATCTGTCAACTATTTATTGGCGAAATTATATTATTAATTATAGCAAAAAACCAGACCTGACAGTCCGGTTTTGCTCCTTTACATTTTGCCTTCACGGCATAACCCATATACTATTCCTGCAGTTCAAACGTAATATAGACATTTTTCTCATCCGGATTCTCGCTTTTGGCTGCCTCCGGTTCCCCTGCCTCACGATATGTCATAATCCGGCTGCTCACTTTGATATCCACAGACTGCGACGTGTTATCCGAATACCAGACGGTACAGGTAATCACCGTATTGTCCAGCAATTTCTGCAGCCCGCTGTTGAATGCCTCAAGTTCATCTGCTTCCTGCCCCCATATCAAGTTAAAAGCTTCCCTGCTGTCCGGTACATTATCGACAACATTAATCCATGTATGATCATCTGACTGCTTTTCGTAATCCACGGTAAAAGATTTGTAGAATTTCGTCTCGACGGGTACTTCGGGAAGTCCCGTTTCCTCACTGTATTCTCCTCCGATGCTTCCACAATTCATATGATTGATTCTTTCATCGTCTTCATAAATCTCCCCGTCAAGAATAATACTCGCTCCTTCTGCCTGTACAATCTGAAATGCACCTTTATGAATGCTGTAAGTTATCTTCTCAATATTCTCTCCTTCACAAGTAAGGGGAATATTAATGCAGTAATCTACCTGCCCCGTTTCATCATCCCCGCCGAGGACATAATTCTGCGATCTGTTTCCGGTAACAAGGGGAATCTGTCGTCCCACTTCCAGCGCAACATATTCTCCGCCTGTCTGTATATCCTGCGTTCCCTCATCCCTCTGTCCCTGCTGCCCTTGTGCACTGCCTTCCGCTGCTTTCACCCGCAGCGTAAACATTTTATCAAGGGTCGAAAAAATGTTGGTCTCCCCGTTCTGTGTCGTCTCCGTTTCCAAAGATGCCTGCTGCTCCTGATCCGGTCTGCTTTCTTCCCTCGTCAGAATATCAGCCTTTACCATCAATATTGCACATGCCGCCATCGCCGCCAATCCTGCCATGACCGCAATGACCTTTCTGCTGTTATAAATACCCTCGCCTCTTTTTTCTTCACTTATTTTTTTCTTACTATTTAAGTCTCTTTTTGCTGTCATTGTCTCTTTCCCTTCCTCAATAATTGTCGAAAAGGCTTCGTCCGCTTTCTCCTGCACGATTTGTGGCAGTTCAACATCACAGAGAAATATATTTTTTTCCGCCATCCGATTCACACCGTCCTCTCAATTCCATAATAGTCTCTCGCCAACTTATCACGACCTCTTTTCAGTCTTGTCTGTACTGTACTTTTAGGAATTTTCAATATTTTTGCAATCTCATCAATATGATATCCCTCACTGTAAAACAATGTCATAACAATGCGGTATTTCTCATCCAGAATGGAAAGCGCTTCCTTAAGTTCAAGGTTGTACTTATCATATACCGCCGGCTCTTCATATTCCTCCAGCCCGCCTATGTTTTCCGTTGACTTCCTGATTTTATAACACTTATTAATCAAAATTCTCGTCATCCATGTTTTAAAATAACGAATCTGTCTAAGTGTATCAAGTTTCTCCCAGCAGACAAGTATCGTATCCTGAATGGCATCCGCCGCATCTTCATCGTTTGCCAGAATAGCCAGTGCAACCCTGTACATATCATTTAAACAAAACTGCATAAGTTCTGTGAATGCAGCCGGCTCGCGCCTTTTCGCCCTTTTAACAAGTTTCTCAATCTCGTGGTCCTTCATGAAGTCTTCCTCCTGTGCACACAGTTGGTCAGGAATGTTTTGAAATATACTTTCCTTCCGCCTCCTGCATACATTAGATATTCCACATGAGCAAAAAATCCCATCCCATTTTAAATTTCTACATATATTTTTTCCAAAAAAAACGACCTGCCTAAGCAAGCCGTTCTTCATTCTTTTCATGCATTTCATAAACTGTCAAAACAGATTCACCTTTCCCACGACACCGTCATTAATGACATAGTAAGCCGTAAAATCTTCCGGTTTCACATAAATTTGTATATCTTCAATGGTTCCTTCTTTATAGCCCTTGGCATAATAATGTGCTTTGACCCGCTCAGTCACCGCCTCCATCGTCACCTCATATTCTCTATATTGCAGAAATACTTCCGGCTCAACTTTTGACGCTGGTGCCGACTCTTTCTTACTTTCCGCATTGCCTGTATCGGTCACTGTCTGAACCGCCGTGCTCTCGTTGTCAACGATTCCCGTCTTGTCCTTCACATCTGCTACCACGCTATTTTCTGTCAATTCCTTCTTCTCCATTGAATTCTCCCTCTTCCGTCACCCGGATGACTTATCCAAATAATGATTACTGCCAATACGCAACTGCATATACCGATACGATAGATGCCTAACTGACTTTTATCTATTGTACCATTGTTTCCAACATCTCACAAGGGATATTCGACGAGTTTTCGTCAAACCTTACACAAATCTGCTTTGCCGCCTTACAAAAAGCAAATTTCATGCCAGACCAGATTGCATCATCGCTCTCTCACTCCCAGATATCATCCCCCAGCGACTCGATAAAGGCAGTCAGCTCCTCCGCCATCTCCTCCGCTTCCGGAATACGGATATGTCCCGGCGTGCCGCTTCCGTTCCTGCGGTACAGGAAATGATGGATATGTTCGTCCGCCAGCTCCTCGCATACCTGACCGATTGCCTTATCCCAGTTTGCATGATGCTCCAATATTGTCGTAGAGAGAATGATTTGTGCCTGCGGATATAGTTCACGAAGTCTGCCCACAAAAGCACGGTAAGATTTCCGCCAGTGCACTGCTTTTGCTCCATCATAATCTTTTGCCATATAATTATCCGGATTCGCATCATTCTGTCCGATTGCAACAAGGACAACATGCGGACGATATAACTGAAAATCCCAATTAACCATTTTAGTCAATTCCGGATAGTATTGAATCTTATCATAAAAGCGCTCCAGCCCCACAAAATCCGGTCCGGCAAACCAGCCAGTCCCGTCAAGAAGTGCCACACCGCCCTGCGCAATATCGTGGATTTCCGCGCCCAGCTTTCTCGCCGTCATCCATGCGTAGGAATAATAGCTGTTGGAGAACTCACCGTCATGCACCGGGTCTGGCTGACCTATATAGTCAACCGCTTCGGAAACTTCACCTGCGGAGACGCTGTCCCCATACACTTCTATCCTGCGCCTTGGTTTCTCTAAAAGCTGCAAAATACGGGCGCCCTCATCTATCTCAAATCCATAGAACGCAAAGGTATGACAAGAATCCATCCTTTTAAAAAGCATCAGCTCATGTTCCTTATCCGCCATCCCATCCGCCAGCACGATCGTCTCCCTCCCGCTTTCTGCCAGCTTCACGCACTTCTGTTCTCCGTCAATGAAATAACCCAAGAAACTGCTAAAATATGACGTATGGTTCTCCACTACCGCCGCCACACTGCTTCCGGTAAACTTCATCTTAATATAACTGCACGGATACACAAGCACCGGCGCTTCTTTATCCGTCCAGTCAATTCTTCCCGAATATTGTAATAACGAATGTTCCGGTTTCACCAACATATCCCATTCCTCCATTCACACCCGGCTTTCGCAGCCACAATTGTCGTATCATTTCAAACGCCAAACCGGCTCTGTAGAATCACGCTAAATACACCGGCACTGCATACAGTTCTTCCATATGCATGCCGGCGCATTCCGTTTCTTCTTATTCTCGATGCCTGCTTCCAGCTTCCCCGAAGCTTTGACAGCATCTATTATCTGATTCCTATTTCCGTATCAGCCTCCGTCACATGACTGTGCGTCTTGATATAATCCACGATTTCATCCAGCTTCGTAAACGCAAGTCCTACATAGCTGTCTGCACAGCCATAGTACAATGCAATCTTGCCGCTCTCGGAATCATGAATGGTCGCGCAGGGGAAGCATACGTTCGGCACGAATCCTCTCTCCTCATACCACTCTTCCGGCGTCAACAGGAAATTCTCACATCTGTACAATACCTTGGACGGATTGTCGATGTCGAGAATTGCACCGCCGATAGAATACACAAACCCATTGCAGGTTCCGCTTACACCGTGGTAGAACAACAGCCAGCCCTCACTCGTCTCAATCGGAGCTGCGCCGCCGCCGATTTTAACTGACTC
The DNA here is from genome assembly GCA_947564735.1 of uncultured Lachnospiraceae bacterium. Taxonomy (GTDB): domain Bacteria; phylum Bacillota; class Clostridia; order Lachnospirales; family Lachnospiraceae; genus UBA3282. Next base: position 6,010 of record CANOEC010000002.1, read on the forward strand.
CCACCACTCGGAACCTCTTCCCATCACATGTCTGTGTCTGCCCCAGTACACCATATCCGGACTCTCACTCAGGAAAATATCTCCGAAAGGCGTATGTCCGGAATCCGACGGGCGGCTTAAGAGCATGTATTTACCGTTAATCTTACGCGGGAACAAAACCGCATTTCTGTTAAACGGAATAAAAGGATTCTCAATTCTCGTAAATGTTTTAAAATCTGTCGTCTTTGCCATACCGATGGATGCGCCGTAGAAATCCTGACACCAGATGATATAATAGGCATCCTCAACTTTGACAAGACGGGGGTCATAGGCATAAATCGGCATGAAGTCATTTCCGTCTTCATCCTTAAAGGGAATCTTATTCTCCTCAAACTCCCAGTGGATTGCATCTTTGCTGTGCCCAAGATAAATATAGGGTATCCCGTTTGTCTGTTCACCTCTGAATACGCCGATAAACTCGTCGCCATAAGGCATTACCGCACTGTTAAAAATTCTTGCCACGCCTTCCACCGGATTTCTTCCGATAATCGGATTCTCGGTATATCTCCAGATTGGCGCCCCCTTTAAACCTGCGGGTTTTTCCTGCCACGGCACATTCTTGACTGCTGGACTAATCATTTTCACTTCACTCATCTTACTTCCTCTGCTCCTTTCAGCTTCGCATTCTTTTTTATTGTTTAGATAGAAACTCTAAATTTTTCTGAATCAAATCACATCGTTGTGCTACACACTCTACGGAACGCAGCGGATCTTGCGGTGTATGGAATACATAATCAATCAGCTTGTCAATCGTTGTGGTCGCCACATGCATCCTCGTGTCGCTGGAAGCATAGTAAATATATACATCTCCGTTATCTCTTGCAATTGCACCGTTTGTAAATACCACATTGGACACATCGCCGACACGTTCCCCTTCTCTTGGTCCGATCAGCATGCCGGAAGGCTCCGCAATCACTTTGGACGGATCGTTTAAATCGGTTGCAAACGCATAGATGACATAGCGCAGTCCTGCCGCCGTATTTCTGACGCCATGCGCAATATGAATCCAGCCCTTTTCCGTCTTGATGGGTGTTGCGCCCGCACCGTTCTTCGCCTCGGTAATGGTATGGTACTTCCGAAGGGAGGTCATCTTCTCCTCGTCTACTACAGCATGCGTGATATCGTCGCACAGTCCAAAGCCGATGCCGCCGCCGGAGCCTGTCTCGATGAAATCATCCATCGGTCTTGTATAGAAGGCGTACTTGCCGTTCACGAACTCAGGGTGGAGCACTACGTTCCTCTGCTGCGGGGAACGAAGCGTTGTCAGATTGTCAAGTCTCTCCCAAGTCTTCAAATCTTTCGTTCTCACGATGCCAGCCGCCGCAACCGCCGCCGATAAGTCGTTTACTGTCTTGTCCTTGCTCTCCGAACAGAATACGCCGTAAATATAACCATCCTCATGCTTCGTTAAGCGCATGTCATACACATTTGTCTCCTCCGGACATGTGTCGGGCAGTAAAATCGGGTAATCCCAGAACTTAAATCCATCGATACCATTGTCGCTCTCTGCAACACCAAAGAAGGATTTTCTGTCATTTCCCTCGATACGTGCCACCAGATAAAATTTACCGTCAAGCTCAATCGCACCAGAATTCATGACTGCATTCACACCGAGCCGTTCCATGAAATAAGGATTTGTTTCCGGATTCAAATCATATTTCCACGAAAGCGGAATATGTTCTCTGGTCAATACCGGGTATTCGTATCTGTCATAGATTCCGTTATATATCGCTGATTTTACATTCTTTCTGTTTACCAGCTTATTGTACTTCTCTAACTCTACATAATAATTACCGTGCAACATCTTCGCTCCTCCTTATCACTTCCAGACACATTCTGCCGTTATGATACGGGCACTTCCACGGCTCCACAATCGGCTTGCCGCTCACTGCCTCGCCTTTCGCATTCACATCCCAGAACCACTCGGAACCCTCTCTCTTATCAATAACATGTTCCTTGATGAAATTCCATTCCGCTTTCGCCGCGTCCAAATATTCCGTATGCTCCGGCGCCAGCTTGTATGCATTCAGGAACCCTACTACCGCTTCCGCCTGAACCCACCAGATTCTATTCTGATCGACAACGCCCTTTTCACACTCGTTTGCAAAGGAATTTCCGTCGAACGCCACCGCATATACTTGACTGGTCAAGTCAAGTATAATGGGAAGCATTTTTTCTTCATATGCCTTATCTCCCAAAACGTCCGTTCCCCTGCGAATCAGCCAAGCAGTCTCGATATCATGTCCATAGGAATGCAGATCCAGAATGGAATTCATCTCACGGTCAAAGAACACTTCCTGTCTGTGCAGTTTCGGATTATAGATTTTGTCCGCAATCGTATCCAGTATCCACCCAAGCCGCTTTGCCACATCAGCATTCCCGCTCACACGGTACAGCTCCGTATATGCCTCGAATACATGCAGCAACGTGTTCATCGTCTTTTCTGCAATCACACCGTTTTCTGACAGCTTATCGTTCTCCACTTCATGGAATTGCCGGTCGAAAGCTTCCTTATAACCGATTTCATCCATGCACCGCTCCTCTATGATATGAAACAGTTCCATCGCCGTACGAAGCGCCTCTTTATCGCCTGACGCATCATAATAAGAAGACAGTGCATAGATGGAAAACGCCTGATTATATGTGTGCTTCGTTGTATCTTCCGGCATACCGTCGTAGGTAACAGACCAGTATACGCCTCCCTGCTCCCGGTCAACGCAGTACTTCTGCATAAATTCATATCCGTGCCGCGCTTCCTCAAGCAGCGATTCGTCCCGCAAGGTCAGATATGCGTTTGCAAAAAACCATGTGATGCGGCTGTTCAGAATACAACCCTTCACAGCCTTTTTATCCACCTGCAAATCGTAATCCATATATCCGTAGTAACCGCCGTGTTCCTCATCCCGAAGCTTCTTCCAGAATGGAATGATACAGTCGGTCAGGTGACTTTTTATTTCTTCTACCATCATTGTCTGCTGACTTCCTCCTTTTCCACTTTACCCTGCCTGTTATAAAAATTAATTTTTAAACCTAAATTATGATATTTCTGTTACTTTTATCATTTACTTTATTTTAAGCTTATTTAAGGCTAAAAATTAACTTTAAACTCAAGTAACTTAATCTAAATTATAAAGTAAATTTTGACATTGTCAACAGACTATTATCAAAACCGTCACCTTTACCCAAATTAAAATATTTTTTTGTTCAACTTCACTACATTTCCTGCCATACAAAGGAGTTTTGATGCTGCCAGTCTCGTTCGGTCCGCCTTTAACCTTTGACGGAACCTGCCGTCATGCCACTGTAAATCTGTTTTTGGAAAAGGATAAACACAATCAGCGCCGGCAGAAGCGAAATAATCACGCCCGCACAGATTAAATTGTACTTACTTCCCAAAGGCCCCACGAATGTATAGAGCGAAGTCGCCACCGTCGGATAGATCTTCTTATTCTGCAAATAAAGATTTGCACAGTAATACTCGTTATAAGTTCCCACGCCTTTTAAGATACAAGCCGTAACAATTGCCGGACGAAGCAGCGGCAACAATATTTTATAGTAGATTTTGAAATAGGAAGCGCCGTCAATAATCGCCGATTCATCTAAGGAGACGCTGATATTCTCAAAAAACTGTATATAAATATAAATCGCGATGACATCCGTACCGCACATCAGGATAATATAACCTGCAAGTGAATTGATCAGTCCCAATTTGAACATAATCTCATACACTGCAATCTGCATTGCCACACCCGGAAGCAGCGTCGCAAACAAAAACAAGCTTCTGATAATACCGTTACCCGGAAACTGGAAACGGTTCAATACATAGGCAAGGGAAGTTCCAATCAAAACCGATACCGTCAGCACACTCACTAATATAATGAATGAATTAACAAACGCTTTCCCCATGTTTGCTTTGAGAAAGGCATCCGTAAAATTCTGGAAATTCAGCCAGCTTTCCGGCATTTCCATAACATTTGTCTGCGCATACTCCGTCTCTGTCTTAAATGCTGTAATCACACAAGATACGATGGGCAGCACCGCCACAAAAGCAAAGAATACAAGTGAAAAATATTTCAGACCAATAAGTACGATTTTTCCGATTTTCTGTAAAGCTGTCATTTATTTTCCCGCCTTTCTCGACGCATATTTTGCAAGTTTCCTGTCTCGCCGCTTGGTTGCATTAAAATCCTCATCCTCCGAATTTTTGAATACATATTTAAAGAAAAGCTTCTGCAAAATCGTCGCTATGAAAATAATGATTAGGAGCACAACTGCCATCGCAGACGCCAGTCCAACCTTTTGCTGAGTGTGTGCAATGTCATGCATAACGATAAAATAAGTTGCCGTGCCGTTCGCGCCGTCCGTGATAACATACGGAGGCTCAAATGCACTCAGCGAACCGGTAATCGACAGGATAACGTTCAACGTTACAATCGTCTTGATGCTTGGCAGTATGATATAGATAAACTGTTTAAAACGATCTGCACCATCAAGCATCGCAGCCTCATACAGTTCAGCATCCACAGACATGATGGCACCGATAAACAATACCATATTCTGCCCGAAATACCGCCATACTGAAGTTCCCACCAATGATATATTATTGATGCTCTGATCCTTCAGCCAGTACGGAAGATTATCCAGTTCAAATCCACACCACTGAAGTACGGTGTCAAACACAAACCCTCTTGTATAGAAGAATTTGAAGATAAAACCGATTGCGATACCATTAATCAAGTATGGGAAAAACATGAAACCTTTAAAGATATTGCCGCCTTTTACTTTAAAGCTAAGAACTGTCGCCAGATAGAGCGCCAGTACAAGTTGGACAACAGAACCACCCATGTAATACAGACTAAGTTTTAATGCGCTGAAGCAGTCTTTTCTGCTGAACACGCTGGCGTAATTCTTCCAGCCGACGAATTTTCTCGCGCCGGCATACTTCATTTTCATAAAACTGTATCCTACCATCTTACCGAACGGGAGGTATGTAAAAGTAAATAATAATGCAAGCGGAATAATCATAAAAGCAACGATTATAATCGCCTGCTGTCCTTTCCTGCTTTTCGCCCACTGTAGGAAGCCTTTTTTCTGTGTTCCTGCTGTATTTGCCTGTGCCACCATATATACTATCCTCCATTCCTGCTTGATCTTCTGATAATTCGAGCCGGGGAACTCCTCCCCCGACTCAAATATCACAAATTAATACCTACATCATTATGTCTATATAATGTAATTACTCTCCCTCACAGCTTGAAATTAGTACTGGACTTCAATTTCAAGTTCTTCCTGCGCCGCGTTCCATCTCTCTGTCCAGCCAGCCATGATTTCATCAAAGCTCTCAGAACCTGTCGCCGCTGCTTCCACGATTGCCTGAACCTTGGCGTCACCACCGGCATTAAAAGAAAGCTCGGACTCGGCGTTCATCTCATTCATCACATCCTCTTCACCAGCAAGAGCTGTCACATTCGTTACAACATTGACTCCATCGAATACGAAGGACGTCGGAGCCGTCTTGGAAATCGGGTAACCGCCTTCAAGATCGCACCAGCCGGATTCTTCAACCATGAACTTAACAAATGTCATAGCTGCCGCTTTGTTATCATCAGATGAATTTACATTGATACCGTAGCTGTAGTCAGGACCTGCTGTTGTATACTGCTGTCCGTTTACTGTAATCGGGAAAGGCATATATCCGATATCTTCCGGATGGTCTCCTGCTTCTTTCATCTGTGCAATCGCCCATGAACCAAGTACCATTGTGCCGATTTCACCGTTATTGATCATTGCCTTACAGCCTTCCCAGTCTGTTGTTGTGTAGTCGTCCTCGATCAGCCCCTGTGCAACTGCATCGTAGAGAATCTTGTACAGTGCATATGCTCCCGTGCCATCGCCATTATCCTTGAACGGCTCTGCCGTGTGAGCAAATTTCTGGTTCAGCCATGTCTCATCGCCTGTTGTGATTGCTCCTAAGAAAGCATCCCACTGACCACCCATGGTCCAGCCAGCCGCATAGTTGGTGTACAACGGAATTGCGTCTGTGTTGTCCTTGATTGCCTGAAGCGCTGCAATGAACTCGTCGGGAGTCTTCGGAAGCTCTGTGATGCCTGCGTCCGCAAATACCTTGGTATTGTAAAGAACACCCTGCGCATTGCCCATATAACCGACACCGTAGCAGTTACCTGCCGCATCTTTCCACTGGTCAGCAAAGTTCACAAGCCCGCTCATTTCATCTACCGTTCCGTAAGGCAGGAAATAAGTAGGAAGATCCGCTGCATCTACAGCCGGAATAAACATTACGTCGCCCCAATCCCCCGTAGAAAGACGAAGCAGTGCATCCTCCGCATAGTCCGTGATGCCTTCCGTCTCGACCGTAATGTTCGGGTACATCTCATTAAACTTGCTGATCAAGTCAGCCATCGTGCCGTCCTCTTCACGATCTGTCTTATGATGGATAAACTTGATTGTTGTCGTAATGTCCATGTTGTCTTCGCCAAGTTTGATGGACGCATAAGTAAGTCCTCCTGCTGCCGCACCATCATCTGCCGCCTCTGCTACATCATCTGCACTGTCCGTCGCAGTGTCTTCCACAACATCGGTATTGTCATCTTCAACCGATGCTTCCGTGGCTGTATCGGCAGGTGCCTCTGCCGGTGCATCCCCGCCGCCACATCCTGCTAACGAGAATGTCATGGCTGCCGCTAAAGTCAGCGCTGTCACTTTCTTCAGTTTCATAACTATATCCTCCTTATTGTTTCCACCAAATCTCTATTTTTTATGAGTTTGGCTAGTTAATTAGTAACTTTAATTTAAGTATATATCACTTTATTTTTTAATCATCACCCATTATTGCAAATTGTATATTATTTTTGCTCAATTTGTATTTTTCTTATAATTTGTACAATTAACTCGACTAATTTTTGTGCAATACAGAAATATTCAATCTTATTATTGACAATTCAAAGGCTAAATTATAAAGTTTAGTTAATTTAATGATTAGTCTCTTTTTCATTGTGGGATGGTCATGAAATGATAGAAATTGTAAAACCGCTATTCACATAAGATTCTGTCAGAAAGGAGTTGTAAGCTGCCATGACATTTAAAGAACAATATTTGCAGTCCTTATCCGTCAGACCGGCTCTGCCTGCGGCATTTCCTGCCCACTCCTTTGCTGGTAATTTCTACGAACTTCTTCCCGACACCGTCAATCTTTTTCCGACGGTCCTAAGCGGTGGCACCGTAGAACTTCCTTCTGCATATACGCTTTCGTTAGAACCTCTCAACTGCTATATGCTTCTTTATACCCGCAGTGGGAAAGGCACTCTGCGGGTGCGGTCAAAAACATACTCGCTAGAACCGGGGATGCTTCTCTGCATGGACTGCAGCGCCTTCTCTTATAAGATGGAAACATCTGACACGCCATGGCGCTTCAGCGTCTTTTTGATTCACGGAAGCTTCTTTACGCATTTATTTTCTCTCGTCCCTTTTGAAGCGCTCCTTTTGCACTCACTGGCTGACTATTCACCCGTCTTAAGCGGACTGGAGCAGCTTCTTTGCAACGATTTCTCCGCCAATCTGTATAACAAGTTAATTGACGCCGCACTTTTGCAGGACATTGCCATCGCCCTAGTTATTGAATTTTATCAGCTTGAACAGACAAAGCCAAAATGTGCACCATACCTTCTGGAAATCAAACAATATCTCGACATGTACTTTTCGCAGCCTTTTCGTCTGGAAGATTTGGAAACGCGGTATCACATTAGCAAATATCGTATCTGTCATGAATTTTCAAAGACTTTCCACGCCCCTCCGCTGAAATATTTAAACGCCAGACGGCTGGATGCGGCTGTCCACCTGCTCTTAACTACCGATAAGCACATCCATGAAATCGCCATGGAAGTAGGCTACGACAACACAAACCACTTTATCAATCTCTTCAAACGTGAGAAAGGCACTACGCCACAGGCTTACAGAGACGCAAACAAGGGTTAAAGCACGACTGTAAATCCGTACTTTAACCCTTGCCTTTTCTCTGTTCATTTCAAGCTATCCGCTTTGCCAAACCTCAAATTTCTACTGTGATTTTGGCATTCTTCTTTGCACGCTGTCTTTATAAATAATGCGTCCGTTCACAATATGCACGCCCTGCTTGTAATAATCCCCCGATATCTTACTGATCATATTCTTCACAGTGCGCTCCGCCATCTCATGCATGTCTACCTCGTAGCTGGTAATCCCGATATCACACAATCCCGGCGGCTGATAATTGTCATATCCCACCACCGATATATCCTCCGGCACCCTGTACCCGTTCCTCTCCAATGTCTGTACAAGCATGGCTGCTGCCGCATCATTATTGCAGACAAACGCCGTAGGCATCTTCTTTGGCAGCTCTATTTCAAACCCGTCATCCGACCTGCCTGTCTGTGGATCCCTGTCATTGACAATCCACTCCTTATTCACCTCAATTCCATGCTCGTACAGTGACTTCACATAACCAAAATAACGATCCGTTATACTGTCCGTCGCAAGTACATTTCCCATGAAGGCAATGTCTCTGTGTCCCATCTCAAACAAAAAATTTGTCATGGTATACATACCGAAATATCCATTCGATACAACAGAATCACACTGACTATTACGCCCATAAAAATCAAGAAAAAACACGGGAACATCGGCGTATTCCATCAATTCATCCAGATAATCCTTCTTAAGCCGCCCGATAATGACAAGCCCCTCCGTCTTCTTCTCCTGCAAAAGCTTGGGCATGACCATACGGTTCTCGTCCTCTCTTTGCAGCACCTCAAGCATCGTAAAGCATCCTCTCTGCACCGCAGCCGTGGCAACCTCCTGATACAGCTTCCAGTAAAAGGATTCATATTTATCCAAAAATCGATCCGCAACAATCGCACCAATCGTATAACTGACGTTTCTTCCCGCCCGCTCCTGATTCCGCACGGAGGGCATCCGATACCCCATCTCCTCCGCTTTATCCCTAATTTTGGCCCGAAGCGCCTCGCTGACGCCCTTTTGACCGGACAGAGCTTTTGACACCGTGACTGTACTGACCCCCATCACCTCGGCAATATCTGCCATTCTCACTGATTTCGCCATGTTGACCTCGACTTCTCATTTTTTATATACTAAAATTCTTACTTATATACTTAAAACTACTTAATCTTACTTAAAATTATAAAGTAAAAAAGAATAATGTCAACACAATTGCGCTAAATAGCTTCTCCATGGCAGCAGTTCAGCCTTCCACGAAGCCCAATCGCTTCTATCTGAAAAACTTATATCGAAAACTGCGCCATGTACAATTGATAATACACGCCCTTTTTCTCCATCAGTTCACGGGCATTGCCTTCTTCTATGATTTTACCGTCGTCCACCACGAAAATACGGTCCGCTTTCTGGATGGTAGACAGCCTGTGGGCAATCACGAAAGAGGTCCTTCCTGCCAGCAGGTGTTCAATCCCTTCCTGCACCAACAGCTCCGTCTTCGTATCAATACTGGAAGTTGCCTCATCCAAGATTAATATCTTCGGGTTGGAAACCATCGTTCTTGCAAAGGCAAGAAGCTGCTTCTGACCGATGGACAGACCGCCGCCCCTCTCTGACAGCTCCGTGTCATAGCCTTTCTCCAGCCTCATAATAAACTCATGGGCATTTACTGCCTTTGCCGCAGCAATGATTTCCTCGTCAGAAGCATCCAGCTTCCCATATCTGATATTATCCTTGATGGTTCCCGAAAACAGGAAATTATCCTGCGTCATAATGCCCATCTGCCTGCGCAGGCTCTCGACAGAAACCTTCTTCACATCATGCCCGTCAACTTTCACGACGCCTTCCTGCACATCATAGAAACGGCTGATCAAATTGACAATCGTAGACTTGCCGGCTCCGGTCGGTCCCACAAGGGCAATCGTCTCACCGGGCTTGATACGGAAGCTGACGTCGTCCAGCACTTTGACCTTATCATCATAGGAGAAATTCACATGCTCAAAAGTCACCTCGCCTTTTATTTCCGGCATCTGCGTGACGTCCTCCCTGTCCGCGATTGCCGGAGGCGTATCCAGAATCTCAAAGATACGCTCCGCTCCCGCAATGTTTGTCACGAGCTGGTTATAGAAATTGCTGATATTGTGAATCGGCTGCCAGAACATATTCAAATAGGTTCCGAAGGCAATAAAAGTACCTACCGAAACCTGATCCACCCCAAGAACCACAATACCCGTATAATACAGCAGAATGCAGCCTAACCCCCACGAAAGGTCTATCACTGAGCCAAAGGCATCGCTCATGCGCACTGCGTCAAAAAAAGAAGTCCGGTGCTCGGCAAGCAGTGTGTCGAACGTCTCCTGTGTCTCTTTTTGTGCATGAAAACTCTGGATAATTCTGATGCCCGCCATGTCCTCATGGATAAACGCGTTCAGATTCGCCGATTTCTTACGGAATATCTGCCAGCGGGGATGCGCCTTAATCTGGATAAATACGGTTCCCACAGCCATAAGCGGAATCGTCATCATCGAAGCAAGCGCCAGTTTCGGATTCTTCCAGACCATGATGACCACCACTGCCACGACTGTCAGACCGTCCGGAATCAACGTCGTCACACAGTTCGACAACACATCCTTAAGCGAATTGATATCTCCGATAATACGGGACAGAATCTTACCTGTCGGTCTGCTGTCAAAGAATTTAAAATCCAATTTCTGAATATGTGTGTACAGTTCCTGCCGGATAGTCAGTAATATCTCATTACACACTTTCGCCATAATATACATACGAAGCTTGACTGTTATCACCAGCACAAGATTGATGATCAGCGCAAAACCAAGTAATCCATACAATCCTTTTAAATCACCCACTGCAATATGGTCGTCAATCGCGGCTTCCATAATCAGCGGATTGACCAAACTAATCAATACACCATACCCCATGATGAACAGCACTAATACAATCTGCCATTTATAAGCAAGCAGATATCGAAAGAGCCGCATCAGAGTCTGCACCTTGCTGCGCTCCACACTCAATTCGTCATCTTTATATGAATTTACTGCCATGCGGGTTCACCTCCCTTTTTGTCATTATGCTCTGACATTCTTGTCATATTCTGCGTCATATTTCCCGGATATATGTTATCCGATTCAGTCAATTGCCCATATTGAGACTCGTACGTCTCATGATATAACCCATTCTTCGCAAGCAATTCTTCGTGCGTACCTCTCTCCGCAATCGCTCCATTCTCCAGCACGATGATTTCATCTGCATGGCGCACCGCACTGATTCTGTGTGCAATAATGATTTTCGTCGTGCCTTCCAGTTCCTTTAACGTCTGCTGAATCATATGCTCCGTCTCCATATCAAGTGCTGAAGTCGAGTCATCCAGCACAAGAACCGGGTCTTTTTTCGCAAGCGCCCTCGCAATACTGATGCGCTGCTTCTGTCCTCCGGACAATCCCACGCCACGCTCTCCAATCACCGTATCATAGGTATCTTCCATGCGCTCTATAAAGCTGCTCGCCTGTGCCTGTGTGGAAGCGCGTCTGACCGTCTTAAAGTCTATGTAGTCTTTCTTGCCAAGCTTAATGTTGTCATTGATTGTATCCGAAAACAGAAAGACATCCTGCATCACATAGCTTACGCTCGTGCGCAGCTGTTCCAAAGTAAGCTCCTTAATATTGACATCATCTAAGTAGATTGCACCGTCCGTAGCGTCATACATACGCTGCAAAAGCTGCACAATAGAAGTCTTACCCGCACCGGTAGCTCCCATGATGCCAAGCGTCCTGCCCGGTTCCACCGTAAAAGAAATATCATGCAATATCTCGTACATGTCTTCTTTATGGAAGGACACATGGTCAAAACATACCTTCCCTTCTACCTTTTCAAGTTTGACTGTATTGGTCACTTCTGTAATTGTCGGCTTCACCTCATAGATTTTCTTAATCTTCTTATTGGAGGCAACCGCCGCCGAGAAACTGTTTGTCAGCCATCCCAGCATCTCCATAGGCCACACGATGTTACCGGAATATTCTACGAATGCCGTCATCTGTCCCAGCGTCATCTCCCCGTCTATGACAAACTTTCCGCCAATCAGTATGGTCAACAGCGGCAGCACCTTTGTCACTACGGTAAAACATGGATAATAACGCACAAACACCTTCGACTGCTCCATATTCAAGTCATAATACCGCTTGTTGTGAGACAGAAACTTGCTTATTTCATACCTTTCTCGTGCAAACGCCTTTACCGTGCGCACACCCGCCAGATTTTCTTCCGCAACCGTATTGAGCGCTGCATTCTCTTCGCTGATTTCTTCATAAACCTTGCCCAGCCTGCGTTCCATAATCACTGCAAAAGAACCGCACAGGAGCATTGCCGCCGTCGGAAGCAGCGCCAGTTTCCAGTTAAGCATATACATACACACCAGAATAATGCTCGTGTGGTAAATCACCTCAAGCAACAGCATACTGACATATCCTATCGCGTCCCAGACACGGTCCACATCCTCCTTGACGCGCGCCATCAGTTCGCCGGTATTTGTCTTATCAAAGAAATCCGCGCTGAGTCCCTGAATATGACGGAATAAATCACGTCTCATATCACCTGATATTTTCACACCATTTTTATCAAAGGTATATTCCTTCACATACTGGAACACACATCTTCCCAGCCCGATGCCCAGAAAACCGAGCAACAGATATTTCAATTCTGCGATATTGCCGCCCACAATCACGTCATCCACCACTCTCGCCGTCAATCTTGGCGCCATCATGTCCAGCGTCACTGCAATCAGAAGCGATACGATTGCAATCAGATAGGGAACCTTATACTCCCATATGTAGCTTGATAGTTTTTTCATCACGATTCTCCCCCGTTCTGTTATCTCCACAGATACCTATATCACATGCTTTCCAGCTCATGATTTTGCCCGAATACATCGCAAAAAGGCTGCGGTAATATTACCACAGCCTTTACATAAACAATGTAATATATTGACTCAATCAGTCAGCCACTTCATCCCAATCTCGTCCGTATTGCGGAGGTAATTATGCATAATATTTTGGTCGTTCTATATGTCATATGTCCATCATTTCTTGTTTTGATACTCTTAAACATTATGCCTGCCCCCTTTACTCAATTTCTGTTTCACATATTTCTTATGTTACATTTCTGCTTAGCTGCTTCTTAGATTTATATTTGAATTTATATCTGTTTACTTCCATAAACTTAACAGCTTAAGCAACGTTATTGTTAGCTTATACCAGTACAACTTTATTGTCAACAAAATTTTTTCCTAATTCTTTTTATTTATTTTCAATGCGGCGGACGCTGTCTTTGATTACCAGATGTCCCTCTACGATATAAGTACTCGGCACTCCCGGCTGATTCTGCAGTTTATTAAGCAGCACTCTGACCGTTCTCTTCGCCATCTCGCCAAGGTCCACCTCATAAGTAGTGATGCCCACATCACAGATACCGGGATAAATATAATTATCATACCCTACCACCGACACATCTTCCGGCACGCGGTAGCCGTTCCGACGCAGTTTATTAATCAGCCTGCCTGCAGAGAGGTCACAGTTACACACAAATGCGGTCGGCATATCTTTAGGAAGTATCAACAGCTTCTCTTCGTCGATATATCCACTGTGAATATCTCTGTCATCTATACGCCAATCATCCCGAAGTGTGGCACCGTGCTCCAGCATTGCCTTCACATAGCCCAGATAGCGGTCTGTAATGGAACTGGTCGCTAGCAGCGTACCCACATAAGCAATCCTCTCGTGTCCCATTTCAAAAAGATAATTCGTAAGGCGATAAGTACCGTAAAAACTGTCCGAAATCACCGCATCAACATCCTGTCCCTCATCCGTAAAATCCATATACACCATCGGAAGCGATGAATGATGTTTGAGCATCTCCAGAAAAAATTCCGGCATCTTGCCAAGTATAATGACACCGTCCACTTTCTGCTCTTTCAACAGTTTGGGCAACTCCTGTGACTGCTCGTTCTGACTGCTTATCACTTCCATCAGCGTGAAACATCCCCAAGCCATCGCCTTTGTTGCAATCTGCTGATACATCTGCCAATAAAAGGAATCATATTTATCCAGATAACTTTCCTCAATCAAAAGCCCGATATTATAGCTTCTGCGAAATCCCGCCCGCTTCGTTTTAGAAGACTGTACGTAGCCCATATCGTCCGCCACCTGCTTAATTCTTGCCCTCATTTCCTCGCTGACACCTTTCTGTCCCGCCAGCGCTTTGGAGACTGTCACAGTGCTCACACCTACTTTTTGCGCAATATCTGCCAATCTAACTTCCTTAGCCATGCTTTCCTCCGGATTCATTTATTTATATTATTATACTAAAAAGAGAATCATTAATATATATATGATGCAGACAAATTAGCTGGCTAAATTTTGTTTAATTTAGCCAGCTAATTATTTAAATGATACGATATCTATATGATAGATTGTGTCATAAGCCGAATACCTTATTCCCCTAAATACGCTTTCTTCACCGCCTCATCATGCATCAGTTCCTCTGCATCTCCGGACAAGGAAATCGTTCCTGTCTCAAGGACATAAGCCCTGTCGGCGATGGAAAGCGCCTTCTTCGCATTCTGTTCTACCAATAGAACAGTAGTTCCAGATTCACTGACCTGTCTGATGATATCAAAAATCTCGTTTACAAAAATCGGAGAAAGTCCCATCGACGGCTCATCCATCAGGATGATGTTCGGCTGGCTCATAAGTGCCCGCCCCATGGCAAGCATTTGCTGTTCACCACCGCTTAAGGTTCCCGCCATCTGCGTCTTACGCTCCTCCAGTCTCGGAAAACGCTCATACACCATATGAAGCGTCTCCTTAATCTCATTCTTGTCTTTTCTTGTATAAGCTCCCATCATCAGATTATCATAGACCGATAACTGTGCAAAGACACGTCTTCCCTCCGGCACATGTGCCATCCCCATAGGCACAATCTTATAGCCCGGCGTCTTCGTGATGTCCTTCCCCTCAAAAATGATACTGCCGCTCGTCGGCTTAATAAGCCCCGTAATCGTGTGCAGCGTCGTCGTCTTACCCGCTCCGTTAGCACCGATTAAAGCGATAACTTCGCCCTTTTCAACCTCGAAACTGATTCCCTTGATTGCCTCTATCACACCATAATGGACATGCAGGTCTTTCACTTCCAACATCGCCATACGCTTTTCCTTCCCTTCTATCCTGTATCTGCCACAAAACATCCTATCCTCCGAGAATGCACGCTCTTCGCATTCTCGCAGACATGACTTAGTTATACTTAGACTGCGTACTTTGCAGGCTTAGTATAACTTCATGTCTTATTCCCCAAGATATGCCGTAATAACCTCCGGATTATTCAACACTTCCTGCGTATCACCCTGCGCAAGCACCTCTCCGAAATTTAGCACCGTCAGCTTCTCACAGATTCCGGATACCAGCTTCATATCATGCTCAATCAAAAGTATCGTCATATCAAAATGGTCTCTCACGAAACCAATCATATCCATTAATTCCTTCGTCTCGTTGGGATTCATACCCGCCGCCGGCTCATCCAAGAGAAGCAGCTTCGGCGCTGTCGCCATAGCCCTTGCTATCTCTAATTTTCTCTGCTGTCCGTAAGGAAGGTTCTCCGCCTTGTAATCTGCGTACTCCTCCAAGCCGAACACCTTAAGCAGTTCCATCGCCTTTTCATTCATTTCCTTCTCCACTTTATGGTAGCGGGGAAGACGCAGGATTCCTTCCAATGTGGAATAGGTATAATGGTTATGAAGCCCGACCTTGACATTATCAAGAACCGTCATATCACCAAACAGTCTTATGTTCTGGAAGGTTCTTGCAATACCTGCTTTACAGATATCTATCGTCTTTTTGCCCGTCAGATTCACACCGTCTAATAAAATCGCACCCTCGTCCGGCTGATATACCCCTGTCAGCAAATTGAAAATCGTCGTTTTTCCTGCCCCGTTTGGTCCAATCAGACCATAGAGCTGTCCCTTTTCCACCGAAATATCAAACGCGTTGACCGCACGCAGACCACCGAAGGAGATTCCCAGATTCTTTGTCTCTAAAAGTGCCATGTCTTACTCCTCCTTTCCGGGTTTTCTACCCGCCGTGATACGCTGTTTCAAACGCTTTCTAAAAAAGATTGCATTCGGACTCCAGTTGAATATCATCATAGCGATTAGGACAATCGCATAAATCAGCATACGATAATCACTTAAGGCTCTCAGCACCTCCGGAAGCAGCGTAAGCAGTACGGCTGCAATAATGGAACCACGGATATTACCGATGCCGCCAAGTACCACAAACACCAGAATCAGTATGGACATATTGTATCCGAAATTCTTAGGCAGCGCATTCAGCGTGGAAAGATTATGCGCGTAGAGCACGCCGGCAACACCCGCCAAGGACGCTGAAATCGTGAATGCAATCAACTTGTATTTCGTCACGTTGATTCCCACTGACTCCGCAGCAATCCTGTTGTCACGAATAGACATGACCGCACGCCCTGTTCTGGAATGAATAAAGTTCAGCACGATAAACAAGGTAATCAGTATCAGTACCACACCGATTGTAAAGTTAGAATCGTTCGGCGTTCCTGTGACCCCCTGCGCCCCTTTGATGAGCATCAGTCCGTCCTCTTCCATATCCAGCGATAAAGCGTCTTTCATCGTAAAATGAATGCCGTTGCCATCCACGCCAAGATACAGCGCGTTAATAATATTTTTGATAATCTCGCCGAAAGCAAGCGTCACAATCGCCAAATAATCGCCGCGCAGGCGCAGTACCGGTATTCCCACCAGAAAACCAATCAGTGCCGCAGCAGCCGCCCCGATGAGAATCGCCAACAAAAATCGCAGTCCTCCCGGTATGGCATCCTTGAATGCGAGGGAAAATACCGCGCTGGAAAAGGCGCCCACACACATAAATCCCGCATGTCCGAGACTCAGCTCACCCAGAATCCCTACCGTCAGATTCAATGCGATCGCCACAATCACATATGTGCAGAAAGGTACAAGCAGTCCCTGTATCAGACTGGACACGTGCCCGGTGGCTATCAGAAGTTGTACTACAATATATGCAAGGATTACCATCGCATAGGTAATCATATCATTCTTTGTTGTTTTATTTATCATTATTTTCTTCATCCTGTCGCCCTCCTAAACCTTCTCTTGAATCTTCTTACCGAGAAGTCCCGTAGGTTTCACAAGAAGCACGATAATCAGAATACTGAATACAATTGCGTCAGAAAGCTGGGACGAAATATATGCCTTACTTAAGTTCTCAATCACGCCCAGCAGGATTCCTCCGATAAATGCGCCGGGAATCGAACCGATCCCTCCGAATACCGCCGCCACAAATGCCTTGATACCCGGCATGGAACCCGTGTAAGGCGTAAGCGCCGGATAGGCAGAGCATAAGAGCACGCCCGCAATCGCCGCCAAAGAAGAACCAATGGCAAACGTCACCGCAATCGTACCATTTACATTGATACCCATGAGCTGTGCAGCTCCTTTGTCCTCGGACACAGCCGTCATTGCACGCCCGATTTTGGTCTTTTTTACGAAAAGGGTAAGACCAACCATGATAATAATATTGACTATAACGGTCACAATGGTCACGCTCTTGATGACGAGCTGACCGTCAAAAAGTTCCAGATTCGGAAACGGCACCACATTCGTAAATGCCTTTGTATCCGAACCAAACACAAGAAGCGCCACATTTTGCAGTAAATAGCTGACGCCGATTGCCGTAATCAACACGGCAAGAGGTGATGCGCCTCTAAGAGGTCTGTATGCAACCCGTTCAATTGTCACCCCAAGCAAAGTACATGCCGCCATAGAAATAATAATTGCTGCAAGCGGGTTTAATCCCATGCCGCTGACCGTCACGAATACCACGTATCCGCCAATCATAATGACATCTCCGTGTGCGAAATTTAACATCTTGGCAATTCCGTATACCATCGTATAGCCAAGCGCAATCAGCGCGTATACACTTCCTAAGCTTATTCCGTTTATCAAATGGGCTACAAAACTCATCATTACACCTCGGTTTCTCTATTACAGATTAATTGCATGATTGTTTTATGTACTTTAATAGTCCGCTCCGAGAAAAATAATTTCTTCGTCACCGCGCTCTCGCTTTACAAAATGCGCAGCAGACACTAATCTGGTGAGTTGTGCTGCAACTCATAACCTTGCTAAGTGCTGACGCATTTTGAGGGGATTCTTAAGATATTATTTTTCTCGGAGCCGGGTTATTGATAACATGTAAAACATGTCGATTGGAAGAACCGCCTGCGATTCTTCTAAACATGACTTAGTTACACTCAGGCGGCGTATTATGCCGCCCTAGTGTAACTTCATGTTTTATTACATAGCTGTATAAACGCCGTTCTTAATCACGACTGCCTTAGGATCCTTGGTCGGTTCGCCGGAAGCATCCCATGTAATGCCAAGACCTGTCAGTCCGTCTACCTGAATCTCTGTCATGGCTGCCGACAAAGCTGTGCAGATTTCCTCATTGGACATATCCGCCGTGATGCCTGCTTTCTCTGCCGCTGCTTTGATGATATAGATTGCATCATAACCGTCTGCAGCAAACTGGTTCGGTGTCTCACCAAACTGCTCATTATATGTTGTAACAAACTTCACTGTCAGATCGTCTGTTGCATCTGCTGCGAAAGGTGTCAACAACATAACGTCTTCTGCTAAAGAAGCATCAAAGTTCTCAACGCCTAAGATACCGTCCAAGCCATCGCAGCCGAAGAATTTCACATCAAAGCCCATATCGGAAGCCTGTTTTAAAATCAAAGCTGCTTCATTATAGTAGATAGGCAGGAATACAAGGTCTGCACCCGCATCTTTCGCCTGCTGTAACTGCACGGAGAAATCTGTCTTGTTATCCGCCGTGAATGCCCCTGCCGTCACAATTTCAAAAGGCTGGTTCTTCGCTTCACCTGCAAACTTCTCATAGATACCGGAAGAATACACATCGGAGCTGTCGTAGATAACCGCTACTTTGGTTGCAAGGGAATGCTCGCCGATGTACTGTGCGGATGCCGCACCCTGATTCGGGTCAGAGAAACATACACGGAAAGAGTTCGGGTTTGCAACACACTCTACTGCAGATCCTGAAGGTGTGAGCTGGAAGATATTATCCTCTGCCGTCTTAGCCGATACCGCGATGGAACATGCGCTTGTTACACAGCCGTCGATTACCTGCACACCCCAGTCCTTCAAGGTATTGTATGCGTTGACGGACTTCTCGGAATCCAACTCGTCATCCTGAAAGTTCAGCTCAAGCATCATACCATTGACACCGCCTGCCGCGTTGATTTCATCAACTGCAATCTGTGAACCATTCATCGCCGCAATGCCGTACACCGCTGCACCACCGGTCAAAGGACCGATACCGCCAATCTTTAATGTACCGCCTGCACCGTCTGCTGCACCCGCATTATCCGCTGCTGCAGCGTCATCTGCCGCCGCATCGTCTGCTGCTGTGTCATCCGTCGTCGCCGCATCGTCTGCTGCTGCGTCATCCGTTGCTGCTGCGTCATCTGCCGCTGTGTCATTCGTTGTTCCGGCAGCCGCACTGCCAGAATCTGCGCCTGTAGAACCGCAGCCTGTCAGTAAAGCGGCTGTCATTGCTCCTGCAAGCACAAGGCTTAACATTTTTTTCTTCATAATTCTCTCCTCCTTTAATAACTAGAAAGATTCAAAAAAAGGGACTTCTATATAATAATAAGAAGTCCCACCTTTGAAACTTAGAAAAATAATAGTCAAATTCTACAATTTTGTCAATAGTTTTTTGTTAATTTTCCTTTTTCCACTTTACTTTTTCTTACACCAGATGCCATAGCCTTCCTCATAGACTGTCCGGAATTCCGGATATGCTTCTATCAGCTCTGCTATCCGCTCCGGTCTGTCCTCTGCAAACAGCGTCAGCCACGCATCCCTTTTGTCCATGATACCTTCATTCTGCTTCCTTTTCCGGAAGATGTCAAGTGGGATGAACAGGTATTTCTGCAGAAATTCCATCTCCAGTCCCGTGTCAGATTTCTGCTCAAAATAATGATAATACGTGTCCGGATATCCATGGAATACTTCCGGGCTCCTCTCAAACAGGACGATCGTATAGTCTTCGCAATCTCCGACGGAAACTGCCCACCCATTCCGTTCCTTTCCCTAAATCTCTTTCTGCAAAAAATGCAGGCAATTGAGAAAAGCAGAAGAAAATAGTCCCCTCAGTATCCAGCATTTTGCGGACATGGATGTCCGCAAAAGCCCGAAACGAGCCCGGATGGCTCATTGAGGGCGGATGCGTCCGGCAATCAATATCTTACCGGAATATGTTAGAAAATCCAATCGACAAAGCAGACACAAGAGAGCAATTTGTGCAATCTGCCTTTTCCATTTGTACAACGCACCTTTTGACACCCGAATCTTGTTGGGAATATCCCAAACCCACGCCAGACTGTAAGTTTCACATTACTCTGTCTTTTCATATTGGTATGGAACATATGGCAATATCCCCCACGTGATCTCGTCAGCGTAATGCACCTCTGTATGTATCATGGAACGATAATCCGCAGATGTTGCCTTCATACACGGAAAATCCACACATTCTTTACATTCTGCGAGACCCTTTGCAGGAGCACACCCCTTTGCATTACAAGGGTCATCTTTGCAATAACAGCTCCCGCTATAACAACCCTCGCATCGCATTTTCCAATCTGTGATTCCCCACATTTTAACCAAATATGGTTCCATCAATGATCGCTGTTCATCAGAAGTACCCGTGTAATGAACGCACAAATCACACCGCTGACCGCATTGTGCATAAACAGCATTATCCTTTGGGAATGGTTTTCGATTGGGTTTCTTTTTAATCTGTATCAGTTTCTTAATTTCATCCAACTGTTCCTTTGTTGTAACATCAATAAACATCCATTTTCCATCATGATATGTTTTTGCACTATTGTAATAATCACAGATAAATGATGAAAACATATCCTTTTGTGCTTCAAAAATCTCCCGTTCTTTCTTTCCGAGAATCATTAAAAACGTAAATCTATCCTCATGGATATAGATAGTCAGAATCGTTTTTTGACCTTGCTTAAACTTTAATTCATCTTTTCCGTCACCAATTTCATCAAGGCGGTACTTGCCACGCATAAATACCATAATCTCATGACTAATCTGTTCCAACGTATTCACCAAAAACCCCTCCATGCAATCAAAAAAACAACCTTGTTGCTTTGTATAGAAATAGTATAGTGACCATATATAGATTTTTCCATTACTCTCCTCATTTTTACGAAGCGACAGAGTCAACCGCCCTCGGCAACGGTCGAGATGAACAGGCTTCACCCGCCGTTGTCAAGTGCGTCTGCCCCTAGTTATGTGGCAATATTGAAAGCCAAACAATCTGCACAGATAAGCTTAATGCAAAGACAGATATGTTGTATGCATCTTGGTTTATCATGTGTATGCCAGAAAGAGGAAAGAATTTCTTGCGCTGTGCAAAACTGCTCGGTTAAATATTGGTTCAGCCGTTTGCCAAACGTCCCCAGCATCTACGCATCCTGCTTTTCTTTCCATCTTAAAAGCGTCGGGAAATATGCCATCAATCCCTCCTTCGCCTCCTCAATCGTTTTGCTGCGTCCGCCTTCCACCTCAAAGGGTGCACAGAAATCCGCCATTTCCTCCATCGTGCAGTTTTGTGCAAACTCGCCATCCTTGTAACAGTAACAGCAATAGGTGTCATTCCTGCTGCCATCCTTATTGCTCCCGTACTGTTCCTCCTGCATAGGCATTCCACAGCTTTGACAAATCTTCATATCCATTTTCTAATCCTCCTAAGTTAATTGCAAAGCAAATTATTTTTTTCAGAAAGAAGGACCTGCAGGTTTTCCGTTTTCCCTCTGACTGTAAGATTACTATAACATCCATAATATGACATAAGTGTGTCATATTATAATTTTATTTTGGGAGTATCAGTTCAGCCTTAAATCCATCCTGTTAATATGTTCCGGTAGAACTGAAATATGGTCCTGTTGCATCCATTCTGTTTTTTTGCTATCATCTTTTAAACATGACATATTGGTGACATGTTTGAAATGATAGACTATTTTCGATGAAAGCGATTGGGTGCGTATGAAAGTTGACAGATTGATTGGGATTTTATCTTTACTGCTGCAAAAAGATATGGTGACAGCCCCTTATCTTGCCGCACATTTTGAGGTTTCTAAGCGAACCATCAACAGGGATATCGAGACCCTCTGCAAAGCCGGGATTCCCATTGTGACCCGGCAGGGAAACGGCGGCGGCATCTCTATTATGGACACCTATAAAATCAGCAAAACCCTGATAACAAATGCCGAAATGCAGGACATCCTCGCCGGGCTTAGAAGTCTGGACAGCGTAAACGGAACAAATCAATATAAACAGTTGATGGAGAAACTGTCCTCCGGCTCATCGGATTTTCTCATCGGGAATCAGTCTGTACTGATTGACCTTTCATCATGGTACAAGAGTTCACTCTCCCCTAAAATACAGATAATCCGCACCGCAATTGATACCTGCCGGGAGATTACCTTCCATTATTATTCACCGGGCAGAGAAGCACAGCGGACCATAGAACCTTACTATCTGGTTTTCCGCTGGTCTAACTGGTATGTCTGGGGCTGGTGCCGCAAGCGTGAAGATTACCGGTTGTTTAAGCTAAACAGGCTGGAACAGTTGGAACTGACAGATACGTTTTTTATCAAACGTCAGGCTGTCATGCCAGAGCTTACGGATGAAAAAGTATTCCCCGCAAAAATCCATGTAAAGGCGCTCTTCGAGCCGGAATGCAAATGGCGGCTTGTGGAAGAATTTGGTTCTGGATGCTATGTGGAGCAGTCGGACGGAAAGCTGCTGTTTCATGCGGATTATACCAATCAAGAAAATCTTGTCACTTGGCTAATGTCCTTCAGGGACAAAGTATTGCTTATCGAACCGGAGGAGATTCGCAAAGAGCTTTGTACCGCATTACAAAACGCACTACAACAATACACAAAAGGAGAAGGAAGCACATGAAATACTCATGGATTGATGAATACCTGCTGAAAAAACCGGGTGTCACAAAAGACTTGAAAAAAGAATGGAACTGGATCCGTTATATGATTGGCGGAAAGATGTTCGTTGCCATATGCCTTGACGGTGCGAACGATAACAAGCCTTATTATATCACCTTAAAGCTGGAGCCCATGGAGGGGGACTTCCTCAGACAGCAGTATGAGGATATTGTCCCCGGATACTATTGTAATAAGATGCATTGGAATTCCATCAAACCGGACGGATGCGTACCGGATGATTTAATGAAGGACATGATGGATAAGTCCTATCAATTGGTTCTGCACGGTTTCAGTAAAAAGAGGCAACAGGAAATCCTGCTTACAACCTACTGCGGTCTGGACTGTACCGCTTGTGAATGGAAAGAACCATGTCATTGCTGCGGATGCATTGCCACAAAGGGAATGCCTTTTCATGCCGAAAAAGAACCATGCCCGGTCGCCGCATGTGCGATGGAAAAAAAGGTCTCTTTTTGTGGGATATGCGATAATTTCCCATGCCAGCTCCTGACAGACTATTCCCACGACCCGGAACACGGCGATAATCCGCCCGGCGCCCGGATAGAAGCATGCAAACTGCTTCGTTCTTTGCTGGTAAAATGATGGCGAGGGGTCAGACTGACCCCGACAGCATAGGCTTCTGACATATCAGTTTCATTCGTAAAAGACAAAATTGCAGTTTGTGTAAGTGAAACAGAGACGAGAGCAGATGCAAGGTTGATATACTTTACTGTCTCACGAAAAATATCATTCCTTTTCTTTGCATTTCTTAATCCATGCACTGCCACTATAAGTTCGTATGTGGTTATAGCTGCGATACCAATAGCAACATACATATGATATGTTGAATCACAACCGAAAGCAAAAATGTAAACCGAGTAAACCAGATATACCGCACTTGCCGCAACCACCAGTAAGCCACAATAAAACATCGTAACATGACGCCCCCTGCCCTCTCTCAAAGCATAGTGCATTGCATATGCTTTGATAATATTGTAAACCGCATGAATGAGCATATTCTTTCGTGATTTCGCCCGCAAGCCGTATAATGTCTCCGGCATATTTGCTTTTTCTGCTTGCCAGAAACTTTTTGTAAATCGGGTAATTCACGCTGACACCAATAATACCTATTACTCCGACACATATGCCAATGAAAATGTAAGACCTTGCATATCCTAAAAACTCCGTGCCTTCCTTGGTCAGTACAGCTCCTGCCCGGCAGCGGTCAAAGCTGATTGTAAAACGGTTCGTATCAGACTATATCATATCCAGCCAAATCCAATATTTTTAAAGCTCTGTCAAAATTTTCCTCTTTCACAAGAATATAATCCGTATTAAAAGTTGATACTGCAAAAATGCCAATTTTATGTTCAGCAAGAATACCGGATAGTTTAGATAAAATTCCAATCAATGAAAAATCTAACTCTCCCTGTATTCTAAATCCTCTCCACCCATCATCTCTCTTGATTGTGTTTATAGGTGTGTCCTCCGTAAGACATACTAAAGAATATTCTTCATCTGTCTTTCCAACAAAATAAAACTCCTTATTCAAATCAATGTCAAGTTCTGATGCAACTTTACAGACAGTTATAGCATAGTCCAATTTTTTAAGTTCCATAATTACCTCCGAATTAACAGTTGTACTATGAATATTTTGTAAAACACAGTGGTGACTATGACTCTAAAGAATACTATTCTTTCCTGCTTGGGTATTACGCCCACTTAATAACAGATGCAGATTTTGAGTGGTTTGTCAGAGAAACAAACCGGGTAAAAACGGCATGGAACAGGATTAAGATCGATGAACGTTACAAAGACAAAATAGATACGCAGGAAGAGACATGGGATACTTTTAAGCGCATTGTGACTGCAAAAGAGATTTATCGTGAAAGAAATACCTTAGAAGCGGAATATCTAAGCAACCATCCGGATTACGAATGTAGCTATTTCACAGAAATACTTCCGCTTACGGATTTCCCGGATTATATCGATTACCTTCCAAAAGGATGCATTGCGCGTAAAATCCCCGTCATGCAGTATACGCCCATACCTGCGCTGTAACTTTTTGGAAAGCTTCTGCTTGCTTTTTATTGTTGCCCTGCGGACTGCCCTTTTCTCTGAGACAAAAACAAAATACCTATTTTCGATAAACATCTTTGGTACATGAAAGTCTGCATGATAAGGCGGATTTGAACAAAGAATGGAACTGGATCCGTTATATGATTGGCGAAAAGGTGTTCGTTGCCATATGTCTTGACGGTGCGAACGATAAATTCATTTACGTCATGAATATCTTTCTTCACAAATACCAATTCCCTTATTTCATCATCTTTTCCTTGAAAGTCTTTAAAAATATTCATTACTTCCTCTTTATATAAATCCAGATGCACTACATAGCAAAGACCAAATGTTGTCATGTGATTTCTGATATAAATATATTTGTATGGCTCTATAACTGACTTACCTTCTACTTTAATTCCTATTTCTTCGTAACATTCCCGTGCAAATGTATTGAAGGGCGCTTCCTGACCAGATATATCCTCTTGGGAGATTCCGCCTCCTATGCATTGAACCACTCACATATTCTACACTCATTGGCTCACCTTAAAATCTTTCCTTGGAAACCTGTCACCTCTTAACTCCTAAAAACATTTATGTACCTCTGCTTCATCTATCTGATATTGCTCGCAGACTCTTGTAATAATCTCCTGTTCCGGCATGTTCAGGCTACGCAAAAGACTCACTGCACCAGCAATCGTTTGATGTCGTAACCGCTCGTGCTCTATATGCATTTTTTCAATGGTCTGCTGTTGTTTGTCTATCGTCCCTTTCTGCGTGTCTATTTCATTCTTCTGTACATCTATCTTGCCTTTCTGCGCGTCTATCTCGTCTCTCTGCGCATCTATCGTATCCTGCATCTCGTCAATCATGTACTGTACCGTGTTCCTGTCTAGCTCATACAATTCCTTCGAGAACATCTCCATCACTCCTTCTATGTTCCTGCAGATTCCATAGCCTTCCTCATAGACTGCCCGGAATTCCGGATATGCTTCTATCAGCTCTGCTATCCGCTCCGGTCTGTCCTCTGCAAACAGCGTCAGCCACGCATCCCTTTTGTCCATGATACCTTCATTCTGCTTCCTTTTCCGGAAGATGTCAAGTGGGATGAACAGGTATTTCTGCAGAAATTCCATCTCCAGTCCCGTGTCAGATTTCTGCTCGAAATAATGATAATACGTGTCCGGATATCCATGGAATGCTTCCGGGCTCCTCTCAAACAGGACGATCGTATAGACATCCCGTATGTCACGGTAGCTGAATTTCCTGCCCTCTCCCCTCACGCGCTTGTACTGGCGCAGCAGCAGGTCCGCCGAATAGCAGGCGCACCGCTGTCCCATCAGGCTTGAGAGGAAATCATTGAACCGTCCCGGTACATACTCCGGGTTCATGATTTCCTTGAAGAAGCCGTCATATAAGAATTTCAGTCCTTTCACACCGGTACAGACATTCAGGAACTCTTCCTGTGCTCCCTCCTCCCGCTCCCTTATCATGGGAAAATATTCCTTTAGTCCTTTTGTCATAAACCTTCCTCCTTGTGGATAACATGATGCTTCTCGCCATTTTGCTAAAAACCACAATCCTCCAAGCAAAAAAATGGAATCTCCGGCGGAAACCGCCGATTGTGCGATACACACATATGATGTAACTATAGAATAAATTTGATATGATAATAAATTACCGCTTTTAAGATGATTTGTCAAGCTCCTTCAATCAGCTCAGATGTTCTTTATCCAATTGAAATATAATAGTTTCTGATTGTTACCATTCTCCCAGACCATCCATTTCCTTCCATATAAATGTCTCTTCCCCACCACCTGTAAAAGCATTTCTTCGACTCCGAAACTCTTCTTCCAATATTTCCATTTGATTTTCACCTGCTATCTGGTAAAACAGTGCCGGATTATCCTCCACCGCCTTAAGTTCATCCAAAATTACCAATTCTCCATTCTCCGCAAGCTGATAATATATGTATTCCGTCGTTTTTCCCGCGCCACCACACCACTCCACAATTCCGTCTTTATATATCTGCATGAAATATCTATCCACCATATATGAATTCATTTCTTCGCCGCAATAGTAAAACAACATCATAATCCGATAAGCATATTCTACATCGCCTGATTCATTGCTTTTGCCCAAAAAGGATTCATCCCGAACCGGATACTTCACTCCTATTACCAGTTCCGGCACGCCATTGTCATTCAAATCTTTTATGCAATAGCACAATGTATAATCATATTGAATTGCATTTACTGCATATCCATATATCCCATCATATCTATCGTCCATGCCCTGTCCACGGATTTTTTTATATGTATCAGCATTTTTCCAAACCCATTCACATTCTTCCAGAATTTCTCCATACAGCCGCATTTCCCTATGATTTTTCATACAAAACACCAGCATCAAACCGCTTAAAAATGAAATGATTATCGCTGCACTTATCAACAAATATTTTTTCACCGTAATAGTCTCCCTTGACATCCCCGTTGAAATCGCGTTTCTGCAAAGATGGTTCTATGACTAGATGATAGAAAAAGGGAAAAGGATACTATGATAACCATAATTCTCTGAAAAACGTACATATAGGCAACGAAAATAATAACCGCCATTCCCTATATGTACGTTAAATACAGTTTATTCCGGCTACCTCTCCATCTTCCAGAAATACGCACTGTACGGAGGCAGCTCGCTCCCACCGCCGAAATCATGGGGCTTGCCGCTGATTAAGTCCTGCGCCATGCCGCATCCCGCATCGAAATGCGCCGTGTAGCTTTCGCTGTCCGCATTGATTGCCACGAGCACCCTCTCACCGTCACACTTGCGCTCAAAGATACACTGCTTATTGGTCAGCACTACGGAACGGAAATCACCGTAGTTTAACGCCTTCGACTCCTTCTTCGCCTCGGCAAGCAGCGCAATCCATTCGCATAACTCGTTCCACTCCGGCTTCTCGAAACATGCACGCAATGCGGGATCGCCCTCGCTCTTATGCGCCTTCGCTCCCCACTCGCTGCCATAATATACGCAGGGGATACCCGGCATCCCAAAACAGAGCGCGTAGATGAGCGGCAGATGTTTTTCATTCGTCAGATTGCTGGCAATCCTCGTCACATCATGGTTGTCCACAAAAGAAAGCATATGTTTGCCTTTATATAATGTCCAGTTTTCAGGACCAAACTGCCGCATCAGGGAATGATTGATTTCAAACATATTCATGCTGTTAAAACTGGAAAACAATCCTTTATAGCATTCATAATTGGTTGCGGAATGCAGCATCTGGTCATTGACCATCTGATTATAATCGCCGTGCAGCATCTCACCGAGCAGATAGAAATCCGGTTTCAGACTATCCGTAAAGCCGCGAAGCCTTCTGACAAAATCATGGTCCAGACAGTACGCAACATCAAGACGCAGTCCGTCGATATCAAACTCTTCCACCCAGCCCTTAACACTGTCCAGAATATGGTTGATGACGTCTCCATGTCGCAGATTGAGCTTTACCAAATCATAATTGCCCTCCCATCCCTCATACCACAGACCGTCATTGTAATTGGAATTGCCGCCCAGATTAATATTGAACCAGCTCAGATACGGCGAGTTCTCACGATTCTTAAGGACATCCTGAAATGCCCAGAACCCTCTGCCCACATGGTTGAACACACCGTCCAGCACTACTTTGATGCCGTTGTCATGCAGCTTCTGACATACTTCCTTAAAATCTTCGTTCGTCCCAAGCCTGCAGTCAATCGTGTGATAATCTCTTGTATTGTAGCCGTGCGTATCCGATTCAAAGACAGGTGAAAAATAAATCGCATTGATACCCAATTTCTTCATGTGGGGAATCCATTCCTCCACCTTCAGAATACGATGTTCTAACTGCCCGTCATTCTCAAACGGCGCCCCGCAGAATCCCAACGGATAAATCTGATAAAAAACACTTTCATATGCCCACATACTATGTACTCCTCTTCTTAACGCATGATTTCTCATGGATTTTTTTTGCTTCCTCATGTATTGTCTTCTTGATGATCAGTTTTCACATGAATCTACGCATCCATTTTATCACTCTTATCATTAATTTGCAAAACTCGTTTCCATTGACCGGATGAGTATCCATTTTGATAAACTAAAATACGTTTCTCGACTTTTCCACATGTTTTCACCCATTATTTTATAAAAATCCATTCAATATGTCAAAGAAATCCCCAATTTCCACATAGTTATCCACAACGACAGCTCTGTCATATTATGATGACTCACTTTCCTTTTTTGACAAAAAGAATTGTCATTTTCGGTTTTTTATATCATTTATTTGTAAATTTTCTTTTTTTCCTAATGAAAGCTGTCAATAAATGTTGTATAATATTTTCACGTAAGTCAATAGATTTTGTAGCTTGACGTAGTAAGTCAATCAACATTTTGTACCACAATGACTATCAGTCCGCAACGGACTGATACCCTGAAAGGAGTTTGCCATGAAGCCCAAATTAGGTTCCCATGTCGGCATGAGCGGTAAAGAAATGATGCTTGGTTCCGTAAAAGAAGCCATATCTTACGGTGCTGACACATTTATGTTATACACAGGCGCGCCACAAAACACAAAACGGAAGGATATTTCCGAATTAAACATCGCCCCGGCGTGGGAATGTATGCGCGCCAACAATATTGAAGATTTCGTCGTACATGCCCCATACATCATCAATCTTGGAAATACTGTCAATCCTGCTACCTATGAAATCGCCGTGGATTTTCTCGCCTTAGAGATTGAACGCACGGTTGCCATGGGTGCGCATATTCTGATTCTGCACCCCGGCGCACATGTCGGCGCAGGAGCCAGCGCAGGGATTGACCGGATTGCTCAAGGACTAAACGCCGTACTGACCAAAGAACAGGAATGCTATATCGCGCTGGAGACTATGGCTGGGAAAGGTTCTGAGATTGGCAGAAATTTCGAGGAGCTTGCCGCCATTTATGACAAGGTTGTCCATAGCGACAAACTGCGCATTTGCATGGATACATGCCACTTAAATGACGCCGGTTACGATATCGTAAATGATTTCGACGGTGTAATTGACCAGTTTAATCAATTGATTGGAAAGGACCAGATTGCGCTGTTTCATATCAACGACAGCAAAAATGAACGGGGCGCCGGCAAAGACCGTCATGCCAACATCGGCGACGGAACGATTGGCACAGATGCACTGCGCTATATCGTCCATCATCCCGACTTTATCAGCCTTCCTAAAATATTGGAGACACCCTATATCCCGTCATTGACTGAACCAGACAAGAAGGTTGCTCCTTATAAAGAAGAGATTGCGCTGTTGCGGCAACCTCAATAAAAAAATCGTCGCCCGGCAGCGACGATTCAGAGAATGCTTCGCATTCTCCTTGAATGATTTACGCTGTTGCAATTTCCTGCTACAGCCATTCATCCCAGAACCGTTCTATGCGATGACCTATACGGTCAACAGTAACAATTTCATAATGTTGCCACTCTCTCGGAAATAATTTCTGGTATGCAGACGTCAGGAACCGCTCATCCAAAAGCGCCACGATTCCAAAATCCTCCACGGTACGGATGACCCTTCCTGCCGCCTGCAGCACCTTGTTCATACCGGGATAACGATAGGCATAATCAAAGCCGCTCTCCCCCCAGCCATCAAAGTATTGCTTCAGAAGTTCTCTCTCATTGCACACCTGCGGAAGGCCCGTACCAATAATAATCGCTCCAATCAGACTATCATTCTTCAAATCAATTCCTTCGCTGAATATCCCGCCCATCACGCAAAAACCAAGCAGACTCCTTTCTTCCTCGATTTCTATCTCCATCTGAATCATGGCGTTTAAATCACAGTCTTCATTTCCGGTAAACCTGCTTAAGAAATCTTCTCTCGCCTGCTCATTCATGTAATCTTCCTGCACGATGCACTCCACAGCTCCGTCCGCATTAAAATAGTGCATATAGATATCATAGGTTGTTCTAAGAAAAGCATGTGACGGAAAGAACAGCATATAATTTCCGTGTCTTTGCTGCACCGTCTCATGAATATAGGAAGCAATCCTGTAATATTCCTCATCGCTCCTGCGCGTATACTTGCTGGTTACATCGCTTCCAATATATAACCCCATCTTCTCCGGACGAAAGACAGACTTCGCATACACTTCATAATCGTCCGCCTCTCCACCGAGAAGCTTCTTATAATATTGTATTGGAAGAAGGGTCGCAGAAAACAGAATTGTACTTCTTCCCCGCATCATACATTCCTGCAGATTTTTTGCAGGATTCACACAGAAAAGCTTCAAAATAAAGCTGCCGTCCGATTCCAGTTCCGAATATGTCACATAGTTCTCGTCCACGAGTTCATACATTTCCAGAAAATGTGATACTTCAAAATAAAAATCAAGAATTTCTTTGCGCACCGGACTGTCTTCATGGTCTTCCAGATAATCATCAATCGCCGCACTAAGCCTTGTGAGCGCACGCACGAAAGGGTCGATGTACTCCTCTATTTTATAATTTTCACACTCTCTTTTCAGTGCAAGCAGCTCTTTATTGCATTTATCAAGATTCTTTACTATCCGCTCATCATACGCTCTGACGGTTTTCTTTAATTCCAGAAAGTCTTCCTTGCAAAGCGTTGCACTGTACATGCTCCTGCCCCTCTCCACGAGATTATGCGCTTCGTCAATGAGGAAAATATACTCCCCGCGACTCCCCTCCGAGAAAAATCTCCTCAAATATACATGTGGGTCAAAGACATAGTTATAGTCGCATATGACGGCATCAGAGAACAGACTCATATCCAGACACATTTCAAACGGGCACACCCTATGCCTCTTGGCATATTCCTCTATCACATCCCGGCGATACGTGTCTTCATGGGTGAGTAAATCGTATATCGCGTCGTTAATCCTGTCGTAATGCCCCTTGGCGTACGGGCAATATTCCGGATTGCACTCCGTTTCCTCCATAAAGCATATCTTATCCTTAGCCGTCAGTATCACGCTCTTAAGCTTCAGCCCCCGTTCCCGCAGCAGGGCAAATGTGTTGTCTGCCACCGTGCGCGTAATCGTCTTCGCCGTCAAATAGAATATCTTCTCGCACATTCCCTCGCCCATAGCCTTTACGGCAGGAAAAACCGTAGAGATCGTCTTGCCGACTCCGGTAGGCGCTTCAATAAAAAGCTTCCGCTTATGATAAATTGTCTGATACACATAAGTAACCAGCTCCTTCTGCCCCTCTCTATAGGCAAAAGGAAATTGCAGCATTTTAATAGATTCCTTTCTAATTTTCTGCCAGTCAAAAGAATAATCCGCCCACTTGCGATACTGCTTCATAACGCTCAAAAACCATTCCTGCAGTTCCACAAATGTAAAGTCAAAGTGAAAATATCGTATTTCTTCCGTTTCAATATGACAATAAGTCATGCGCACACGGATTTCCTGCAGACCGTTCTGCTGCGCATAAATGTAGGCATAGCATTTCGCCTGCGCCAGATGTACCGGTACGGCATCTTTCATCTTCTTCACATCCCGGAAAACACCCTTAATTTCATCTATTGTTATGATCTCCTGCTGTGTGATAATACCGTCGGCACGCCCCTCCACGACAATCTTGTACTCTCCTGCATCATAAACATATTTAAGCCCTACCTCCGCCTGATATTCCGGTCCCATACGCCGTTGTATCATACGGTGGATTCTGCTTCCCTCCTGCATGGCGTTCTCGGTCGAAGCCGCCCTTCGATTATCAATATCACCGGAGCGCAGAATAAACTCCACAAGACTCCTGACGGAAATACGAATCTCCATAATTTTCCTTCTAACCTTTTCTTTTCAATCATATCCACCAACAGGCTGACATCCTGTCACTTCACCTATCATTTTATCTACACAAAAACTCCCCATCTAAGATATTACGCTATCTTAAATAGGGAGTCAATGTGTCGTCTCTGTTCCGGATTATATGATTAACATGCCACTGCATATTTTCTGAGAAATTCCTCGAAATCAGCATCATAACCGTTATAGGAAACGGTCAGAATCTGATTAAAATTAAGTCCTAACACACCTATGATTGATTTCGCATCTACTATAAATCTATTGTAGGAGATGTCTACGTCAAAGATGCATTTTGTTGCAGCGTTAACAAAGTCCTTCACTTCATCCGGTCTTAATTTGATTCTGTGTTGCATAACATTCACCTTCCTTTTCCATTTATGTATGCATAAAGCACACATAGAAAAATTGTTAACTTTCTCCTCATTTGAGATGATTATACTCCTTTATCAATATTTGTAAAGAGTCAGTTTTGTTCCTAATAAAAAACAATTTTGCTCTATTTTATCAACCTTACCAAGATATTTTGAACCCCAAAATAATTTTTGTGAATTCTGTCTATTATCTTGTTCTTTACACAAATTACATGTCACAATTTATTCATTTTTGACTAAATTCAACCATATATTCTTGGAAGCGTAACGGCAGCATCTGCCTCTGCAAACGTTCATTTCTGCGCTCTGCAATTGCTATCGTCTTATGAAAAAGTGTAAATAAATCCTGATAAGCAAGCTCCTTATCCGACCATACCAATGATTTTTCGTCAAACCCTTCCACACCTGAAATAAGATACCAGTCCCCCTTTGCCGGATGCACACCAAAAACCGCTCTCTTCTCGTCATGAATCATGAAGTTCTCCGTTGCCAGTCTGTCTGCAAAATGCGGCATCAGAAAAGGCACCACATGATTCTCCGGTCCGATTTTTGCATACAGGATTCCCTGCTCAAGTTCCTGAAACCTTATAAACTCCAGTTCATGATGTACCTCGTTCGCCGTCCGCCTAGCCAGTTCAAAAGTCTTGAGCACATACGGATTGCGCAGATTCTCCATCGTGTGTCTGCCGTTCCCGCCGCTTCTGGCGCTTCTCTTTACAGTGCTTTTTTCTCCCGCATCGCTTACACCATTGTTACACTGTCCGGTGATTCCATCCACAATCGTATGATAGACCGCATCCCCTTTCGTCTTATCGTAAGAAGCTGCCGCACGACAAATCGTTCCATACACCTCTTCCCCCAGCCGACTCTTAAGCGTACGCACCACCTTATCATTCTTGCCCAAATCCGGTCGGCTATACAAATATTCTGCAAACAATCTGTAGTTCTCCTCTTCGCCCACCTGTACGTGAAGATGCTCATGTCCCTCCCTTAAGGCATACGCATCATAGACTGCGGTGAAAATCCCCTCCAGAGAATCTTCGCAGATAATATATTTTTCTTGCATACCATTCGTCTCCAATCTCCGCCATCAATATCTGCCTCTCACGAATTAGGAAATACTGCGATATCCCTGTTCTCCGAGAATCATTCCGTCATCAAATAAAGAGGTCTGTCTATACACCGTTCCATCCGCCAGAAAGGGCAGCCGCTCCCCCTTCCCCATCTGATTCTGATACGTCAGGCTGCGAACAATATACTCCTCGTCTATCTTTGTCGGATACATCATCCTGCCGTTACATGTAATAAAATACAGTGCACGTTTTAGGACAATCCCCATCTTCTTCAAATCCTCAAATGTCAATGGACCGAACCGCCTTGCCGCGATAATACGCTTTGCGCTCTTGACTCCTATTCCGGGAATGCGCAGAAGCAGTTTGTAATCCGCCCGGTTAATCTCTACCGGAAAAATCTCTAAATGTCTCACTGCCCAATCCGCCTTCGGGTCAATCGCCATATTGAAATTCGGTCTCTCCACCGTCAGCAGTTCCTCTACCTTAAAATCATAGAAACGCAGAAGCCAGTCTGCCTGATAAAGCCTGTGTTCTCTTAAAAGCGGCGGCCCGCTGGTAAGCGCCGGAAGGTCTTTATCCTCGTTCACATTCACAAACGCTGAGTAGTAAACCCTCTTTAATGAAAATTTGTCATACAGATTCTCCGCCACTGACATAATCTGATAATCACTCTCCGGAAGCGCACCCACAACCATCTGGGTGGACTGTCCCGCTTCACAGAAATGCGGCGCATGTCTGTATAATGTAAGTTCGTTCTTATTCTCCGTGATGCCGTTCTGAATCTGGCGCATCGGTTTCAGTATATTCCGGCGATGTTTGTTCGGCGCCATCTCCCGCAGTCCATCCGCCGTCGCCATCTCCAGATTCACGCTCATACGGTCCGCCAGATAGCCCGCCCGCTGTATCAGCAGCGGATCCGCACCCGGAATTGCCTTCACATGAATATATCCCTGAAATCGGTGTATCGTACGCAGCTTATGGACCGTCTCACAAATCAGCTCCATCGTATAATTCGGGCTGTACAAAATACCGGAGCTTAAGAAAAGTCCTTCGATATAATTGCGTCTGTAAAATTCCATAGTCAGTTCGCAAACCTCGTCGGGTGTGAAAGATGCCCTCGGCACATCGTTTGATTTCCTGTTTATGCAGTATTTGCAGTCGTAAATACATTCGTTCGTAAACAATATCTTCAATAGTGAGATGCACCTGCCATCCGCCGCAAAGCTGTGACAAAGTCCTGCCGCCACCGTATTGCCAATGCCTGTACCGTCATTTCTGCGGTTCGACCCACTGGAACTGCATGACACATCATATTTCGCGGCATCCGAAAGAATCCTCAATTTATCCATCACCGACATTTGTGGCGAAATTCTGACTTCCATACTATTACAAACTCCTCTTTAGGCTCATTCCACGTCAATATCCACCCATATAATTCCAAGTGCTAATACCCATTGCCTGTCATTTCGTTTCTTCTATCATAAACCATCCCTACAGATAGCAATACAGAACGTACGTTCTGTCGTAAATGTATCTTACCATACCGAAAGCAATATTGCAATCCCTTTTAGAACATTTGTTTGTTTTTGTCTGAATTATTCTAAAAGAAACACTTGATTTCTGTTGGAAAAAGCAGTTAAATAAAAGTAAATTTGGTAAATTTGCTTTGCAAATTAACTATACGGGTTTTGCATGGCAACACCTTCCCTACATTATATAAAGTGAGGTTTCTTATGGATAATTTAATGATTCCCAAAGATTACAAATCAGCGCTGAATCTGCATGACACACAGATTGGCATCAAGACCGTCAAAGACTTTTTTCAGGTTCTGCTTGCGGAAGAGCTGCGCCTTCTGCGCGTGTCTGCGCCGCTGTTTGTGGATCCGGCTTCCGGGCTCAATGACAACTTAAACGGCGTAGAACGTCCGGTTGCCTTTGGCATCAAGGAGCAGAATGATGCACAGGCTGAAATCGTGCATTCTCTCGCCAAATGGAAGCGCATGGCTTTACAGAAATACGGTTTTGTCCATGGAGAAGGATTATATACAGATATGAGCGCCATCCGCCGCGATGAGACGACGGACAACATCCATTCCATCTATGTGGATCAGTGGGATTGGGAAAAAATCATTTCCCGTGAAGAACGCTCAATAGACTACTTGAAGGAAACCGTCATGTCTGTCTACAAAGTTTTGCGTAAAACAGAAAAATACATGGCAATACGCTACGATTACATCACGGAAATATTACCCCACGATATCTTTTTTATCACCACGCAGGAGCTGGAAAACATGTTCCCCGATTATACGCCAAAGGAACGTGAATATTACATAACGAAGGCAAAGGGCGCTGTCTGCCTCATGCAGATCGGAGATTTACTTGAGTCCGGCGTCAAGCACGATGGCCGTGCCCCGGACTACGACGACTGGACATTAAACGCTGACATCCTCGTCTATTATCCCGTACTGGATATTGCGCTGGAACTGTCTTCCATGGGTATCCGGGTAGACAGAAAAGCGCTGCTTGAACAGCTTGACAAGGCCGGATGTCCCGAAAGAGCAGAACTTCCTTTCCAGAAGGCTGTATTAAATGAAGAGCTTCCTTTTACCATCGGCGGCGGTATCGGTCAGTCCCGTATCTGTATGTTCTTCCTGCGTAAGGCCCATATCGGCGAAGTACAGTCATCTCTCTGGCCTGAGGATGTAACAAAAGAAGCGCTGGCACACGGAATCCAACTGCTGTAATGCCGGTTATGATTGGGCAGCTACTTAGACGTCAATTATCAGAAGAGGAATCTGATTTTGAACATGCAGAAGGTCCTACGATACACTCTTTTCCGAACCGGTCAAAGTACATATCTGTGAAAACCTGTTCATTGGCCTTCATCAACTTATGTAAACTATTTCTGTTTAACGCCTACAAAAAAACTGCGGATAGATATCTTCTTTAGTCCGCAGTTTTTCAATGTTCCTTATGACATATTTTTTCCTGTCCTTTAAAACTGAAGCGCCTCCGCCGTCTCAGCATTCCGGAACTCATGTTTCTCATAATATCCAATCAAGGCGCCGTCCGCATCCCGCAGCGCCACGATATAGGCATCTTTATTCTGCTTGTCATTATGATACGTATACATGATATTGTTCTGTACGCTTTCCCCAAACCACGCCAGCACTTTTTTAATGATTTCGCAGGATTTTTCATTATGGCAGTCAAAAATACTTTGCCCCACAAGCTTTACCCCGCCATGTTTTGCATACCTCTCAATCGCCGCCGGATTCATATAAATAATCTCATGCTCCAGATTGCAGATAACTACCGCGCATCTGTCCTGCTCTATGATACTCCGAAAATATTTTGTCAAATCCATACCTTTCCTCCTTATCACGACGTTAAAACCCTTCCGTCCTACGCTGCTTACGCATTTCACGTCTCTTGATTCCGGCTTCCCACTCCGCCTTTTCCGATTCTGTTTCTACAATAAGTCCGGGAACCTCTATGGGTTTTCCCTCCGCATCAATCGCAACAAAAATCAAATACGCTCTGTTAATAGGCTTCCTGATACCATCCAGACTCTCCACATAAGTAGCTACCCTTCATGCGTCCTGCTTCCTTATGAAATTCAGTTCATCCTTCCCGGCTCACTTCTTCCCTTCTTGTGCATCTTCATTTACTGCACATACATATTCGTATAACCCATCAGACTCTCGTCCACTTCTCTTGCACACTCTCTGCCCTGTCTGATTGCCTTGACCACAAGGGACTGTCCCGTATGCATGTCACCCGCCGCAAATACCCTGTCTACGCTGGTGGCAAATTTCCCGCTGTCCGTCTGCACATTCGTTCTGTTGTCCAAGGCTACTTTGAAGGCGTCGGTTACATACTTCTGACTGCCCAAAAACCCTGCCGCAATCAGCACAATCTGCGCGTCAAGCGTCTTTTCACTGCCTTCGACCTCCTTCATATTCATACGGCCGGTCTTAGCATCCTTCTCCCATGTCAGGGAAACAATTTTAACTGCCTTCAGATTACCGCTTTTATCCTTGATAAACTCTTTGACCGTAGATTCATAGATACGTGGGTCATGTCCATAAACGGCAATTGCCTCCTCCTGACCATAATCGGTCTTACATACTTTAGGCCATTCGGGCCACGGATTATTAGCGGCTCGCTTGTCTGGCGCTTTCGGCATCATCTCAATCTGAGTGACGGATTTCGCGCCATGGCGGATTGCCGTACCTACACAATCGTTACCGGTGTCACCGCCGCCGATGATCACCACGTCCCTGCCCTTGGTGTCCACATACTGCTTATCTTGAAAATCAGAATCCAGCAGGCTCTTTGTATTTCTGCTTAGAAAATCCACCGCAAAATAAATGCCTTTCGCATCCCTGCCGGGCGCCGCAATATCTCTTGGCTGTGAAGAACCACAGCAGAGCACCACGCGGTCATACTCTTTCATCAGTTTCTCAGCCTTCATATCCTTGCCGATATCTGTTCCCGTCACAAAAGTCACGCCTTCTTCTTCCATCACCTTCACCTTACGGTCAATGATGTGCTTTTCCAGCTTCATGTTCGGAATACCGTACATTAATAATCCGCCGATTCTGTCAGAACGTTCAAAAACCGTCACCGAATGCCCTCTCTTATTAAGCTGGTCAGCCACCGCAAGTCCCGAAGGACCGCTTCCCACTACGGCTACCGTCTTGCCGGTTCTCACCTTGGGAGGCTTGGCGGATGCATAACCCTTTTCATATGCATTCTCAATAATGGCATATTCGTTCTCTTTCGTGCTGACCGGCTCTCCGCCCAGCCCGCATGTACATGCCGCCTCGCACAACGCCGGACATACCCTGGACGTAAACTCCGGGAAATTGTTCGTCTTATGCAGTCTCAAGTACGCCTGCTCCCAATTGCCGGTATACACAAGATCGTTCCACTCCGGCACCAGATTGTGCAACGGACAGCCCGACGTCATACCGCAAAGCGTCATGCCGGACTGACAGAACGGAACGCCGCAGTCCATACACCGCGCTCCCTGAAGCTGCTGTTCTTCCATCGGTAAATGCTCGTGAAATTCTTTAAAATTTTTAATGCGCTGTTTCGGACTTACGTCCTTGGAAACTTTGCGCTCATATTCCATAAACCCAGTCGGTTTTCCCATGATATCATCCTCATCTTTCTAACCTGATCATCTTTCTAACCTGATTTTCTCAAATAGGAAGTGTTATCTCTTATTCTGCGCCGCATAAAACGCCTCAATCTGCGCCTGCTCCGCGCTTAAGCCTTTTTCCTCCATCTGCACGATGAGCTTTAACATCTTCTCATAATCGTGCGGGATAATCTTCTTGAACTTCGGAAGATACTCTCCGAAATTATCCAGAATTTCTTTGCCCTTCACGGAATTTGTGTATGCAACATGCTCCTTAATCATCTCTTTTAACTCAAGGACATCATACTTGGAGGTAATCTCATAGGAAGAAACCATTTCCTTGTTTGTCTTGGTATATAAATCGTTATTCTCATCCAGCACATAGGTGATGCCGCCGCTCATACCTGCCGCAAAGTTCTTGCCGACAGAGCCGAGCACCACTACACGACCTCCCGTCATGTATTCACAGCCATGGTCGCCCACGCCCTCTACGACCGCAATCGCGCCGGAGTTACGCACACAGAATCGCTCGCCTGCAACGCCGCCAATGAACGCCTTGCCGGAAGTCGCACCGTAAAGCGCCACATTACCGATAATGATATTTTCGTCCTGCTTGAATTTCGTGCCCTTGGGCGGGTACACAATCAGTTTGCCGCCGGACAATCCTTTTCCGAAATAATCGTTGGAATCGCCCACCAGTTCTAACGTCAGCCCCTTCGGGATAAAGGCGCCGAAGCTCTGTCCGCCGGAGCCGTTGCACAAAATACGATAGGTATCTTCCGCCAGCGTATCACCGAATCTTCTCGTAATCTCGGAACCAAAAATGGTGCCGAAGGTACGATCCGTGTTCGTCACATCCACCTCAAGACTTCTCTTCTGTCCCGTCTCAAGCGCCTTCGAGAGCTGCTTGAGCAATACCCTCTCATCCATCGTCTTCTCTAAGCCGAAATCATACACCTGCTTCGGATCGAAAATACATTTTTCTTTGCTTTCCACGTAAGGATTGCTTAAAATCATACTCAAATCTATCTGTTTCTGTCTGTCTGTCAGATGATCCTTTACTTTCAAAAGATCGGTTCTGCCCACCAGTTCGTCTACCGAATGAACACCGAGCTTTGC
Source organism: uncultured Lachnospiraceae bacterium (assembly GCA_947564735.1). Lineage (GTDB taxonomy): Bacteria > Bacillota > Clostridia > Lachnospirales > Lachnospiraceae > UBA3282. The sequence goes on from CANOEC010000002.1 coordinate 46,830, forward strand.
CATATATTCACGCAGCTCCTGCGCAATAAATCTCATGAAATTCTCCACATATTCCGGCTTACCCGCAAAACGCTTACGAAGCTCCGGATTCTGCGTTGCCACACCCACAGGGCAGGTATCCAGATTACATACCCTCATCATGACGCAGCCCATCGTTACAAGGGGAGCCGTCGCAAAACCAAACTCTTCCGCGCCGAGGATAGCCGCAATCGCCACATCGCGTCCGCTCATCAGTTTACCGTCCGTCTCAATCCGCACCTTGTTCCGCAGTCCGTTCTGAATGAGCGTCTGATGCGTCTCGGCAAGTCCAAGCTCCCACGGAAGTCCCGCATTGTGGATGGAGTTTCTGGGTGCTGCGCCTGTGCCTCCGTCATAGCCGGACACGAGAATCACCTGTGCGCCAGCCTTTGCCACACCGGCGGCAACCGTACCCACACCGGCTTCGGACACCAGCTTCACCGAAATACGCGCCCTCGTGTTGGCGTTCTTTAAATCGTAAATAAGCTGCGCCAAATCCTCGATGGAATAAATATCATGATGCGGCGGCGGGGAAATCAGACTGACGCCGGGCGTCGAATGTCTGGTCTTGGCTATCCACGGATATACCTTGCCGCCGGGCAGATGCCCGCCCTCACCGGGTTTTGCGCCCTGTGCCATCTTAATCTGGATTTCCTGCGCACTGTTTAAATATTTGCTGGTCACACCGAACCTTCCCGAAGCCACCTGCTTGATGGCGGAGCATTTGTTCAATCCGTCTGCCCCCACTGTCAGCCTGTCGTCATCTTCTCCCCCTTCTCCGGAGTTGGATTTACCATGCAGCCTGTTCATGGCGATTGCCATCGTCTCATGCGCCTCTTTAGAAATGGAACCATAGGACATCGCTCCTGTCTTAAATCTTGTGACAATCGTGTCAACTGACTCCACTTCCTCTATTGGTACGGGTTTCTTCGCATAATTGAAGTCCATCAGACCTCTTAAATTCTTAATACTCTCCTCGTTATTAACCGCCGCAGTATACTGCTTGAATAATTCATAATCGCCCCGTCTTGTTGACTCTTGCAGTAAATGAATTGTCTCCGGATTATACAGATGTTCGTCCGCACCACTGCGCATCTGATGATGTCCGGGATTATCCAGTGTCAAATCCGTTGATAAACCAAGTGGGTCAAAAGCCATGGAGTGAAGCGTATCGGCTTCTTTCTCGATATCCTTTATGGTGATACCGCCTACGCGGCATACCGTATTGGTAAAATATTTATTGATTACCTCTTTGTCAATCCCAATCGCCTCAAAAATCTTGGAACCCTGATAGGACTGGATTGTGGAGATTCCCATCTTGGATGCAATCTTAACAATACCGTGCAGAACCGCATCATTATAATCGTTCACAGCCGCATAATAATCCTTGTCCAGCATATGATTTTCAATCAGTTCCTTAATGCTTTCCTGCGCCAGATAAGGATTGACTGCTGAGGCGCCGAAACCAAGCAGTGTCGCAAAATGATGCACCTCTCTGGGTTCTGCGGACTCCAAGATGATATCAACGCTTGTTCTCTTCTTCGTGTTCACAAGATGCTGCTGGAGAGCGGATACTGCAAGCAGCGAGGGAATCGCCACCCTGTTCTCATCCACGCCGCGGTCCGACAGAATCAGAATATTGACACCGTCCCGGTATGCCCTGTCCACTTCCACAAACAGTCTGTCGATTGCTTTTTCCAGACTCGTATTCTTATAGTAGGTAATCGGTACAACCTCTACTTTAAACCCGTCTGATTTCATGTTTTTAATCTTGAGCAGGTCCGTGTTTGTCAGAATCGGATTGCGGACCTTTAACATGTTGCAGTTCTCCGGTACTTCCTCCAGCAGATTGCCGTCTCTGCCCAGATATACCGTAGTAGAGGTCACCACTTCCTCACGGATAGCGTCAATGGGCGGATTGGTCACCTGCGCAAAAAGCTGTTTAAAATAATGGAACAACGGATGATGTGCCTTGGATAATACCGGAATCGGCGTATCCACACCCATCGCCGCTATCGCCTCCGCCCCGTTTTTCGCCATCGGCAGAATGCTCATCTTAAGCTCTTCGTATGTATAGCCAAATGCCTTCTGCATCCGCTGCCTTTCTTCCTGTGTGTATTCCGGCACGCGCTGGTTCGGAATCTTTAACTCCCTAAGTTCCACCAGCTTATTATCCAGCCACTCGCCATACGGACGGGCAGATGCATATTTTTCTTTCAATTCATCATCATCAATCACCCTGCCCTGCAAAGTATCAACGAGCAGCATCTTACCGGGGTGCAGCCTCTCTTTGACTACAATCTTGGATGGGTCAATATCAAGTACGCCTACCTCCGAAGACAATATTAACGTATCATCATCCGTAATCATATAGCGCGACGGACGTAGACCGTTTCGGTCAAGAACCGCTCCCATCATATCTCCATCGGAAAAAAGTATGGATGCCGGTCCGTCCCAAGGCTCCATCATCGTCGCATAATACTGATAGAAATCCTTCTTCTTCTGGCTCATGGTCTTATTATTCTCCCACGGCTCCGGAATCGTAATCATCACCGCTAGGGGCAGCGGCATACCGCTCATCACGAGAAATTCCAATGTATTGTCGAGCATTGCGGAATCGGAACCGGAGGCATTGATTGCCGGCAGAATCTTGTGCATCTGCCCCCGCAGATGTTCGGATTCCATGTTTTCTTCCCGCGCCTGCATCTTATCCGCATTGCCGCGAATCGTGTTTATCTCGCCGTTATGCACGATAAACCTGTTCGGATGGGCACGCTCCCAGCTCGGATTCGTGTTGGTAGAGAATCTTGAATGCACCATAGCAATCGCAGATTCATAATCTTTATCCTGTAAATCAGAGAAAAATGTACGAAGCTGCCCGACTAAAAACATTCCCTTGTAGACAATCGTCCTGCTGGACAGACTGACCACATAAGTCACATCCGTGGACTGTTCAAAAGTCCTGCGCAGTATGTACAGCTTTCTATCGAAATCAAGCCCCCTTGCCACATTTGCCGGCTTCTTGATAAATGCCTGCATGATACAAGGCATACATTCCACCGCCTTATGTCCCAGCACGGAAGGAACCGTCGGCACTGTACGCCAGCCCAAGAATTTCAGTCCTTCCTTCTCCGCAATGATTTCAAACATCTTCTTTGCCTGATTACGCTGCAGTTCATCCTGCGGGAAAAAGAACGTGCCGACACCGTATTCTCTTTCCCCACCGATATCGATGCCCAGCTCTTTCGTCACTTTCAGCATGAACTTGTGAGGCATCTGCGTTAGAATGCCGACGCCGTCGCCTGTTTTTCCCTCCGCATCCTTGCCGGCTCTGTGCTCTAAGTTTTCCACAATCCTCAGCGCATTTTCAACAATGACACGGCTTTTTTGTCCCTTGATGTTCACGCAGGCGCCAATCCCGCAGTTATCATGCTCAAACTCCATACGGTGAAGCGGCGCTTCCGGAACAGTTGTTTTCACATCAAACATAATTTCCTCCATGTCAGAGCAGTTTACTGCGATGACGTGCGATGAGAAACTCGCGTGCTGTTTACAGCACTGAGATTCTCTCATCTGCAATCAAGGCAATTTCGAGGCTCTGACTCAAATTGCCGATTGAAAAATAAGGTCATCAGACTTATTTTTCAATCTTTTCTCTCCTCTTCCAAACAAAAAAAAGGTCGCAAAGGAAACACATTGCGCTCCTTTGCGACCTGCATGTATAATATACACCAGTTTTCTTAAGTTGTAAACATAGACTTTTTATAAAATTGTCAGACAATTTGATAATTCACGTCATTTTCATGTATTGTCAGACTTTATCTATTATTCTTGTAAATCAAGCACAAATTCCATCACGACCGGGTCATGATCCGAATAGGAATAGCCCAGATCAAGATGCGTATAGTCCGTCACTTTCACATTGTCCGACACGATAAACCCGTCCAGCGTAATCGTAAAGGTGTGCCCTTCCTGATACGGCTCATTTGCGCTTCTGCATGAATTATGCGCGATATCCTCCTCCCCGGCGGCATCATTGATTGCCATCCCAAAGCCTTCCGGAATCGTCTCCCTCGGAAATGTATGCGCCCATTCCGGAGCATCCGCCGGCGACTCTTCCTTCACATTATGATTATAGTCACCGCCGCATATCACATAATTTCCTTTGTCATAATCCGCCTGCATATCCGCATAAAGCATCGCAAGCTGCCCTTCCCTTACCTCGGCGCTGCTGCCGTAAGCCGCCAGATGAACATTATACAGACATAAAAAGCGTCCGTCCTCGGTTGGAATCCTCGAAATCGAATAGCATCTGTCCAAATCCATGAATTTCGTAAGCGACTCAGAAATTGGCAGACTCCTGCGCACCGCCTCCTGTATCTGTCCCTTGGAATAAGTGACAAGCCCTGCCACATTCGTGCCGTGGGGTTCCCACGGCGGGAAAAACAGATAGGGGGAATCATAATTCTGCGCAAAATGATACTCATATCCTTCGATAAACCGGTTCAGCACTTCCAGTTCATCCACATGATAGCTTCTTGTCCCGTCCCTGTCCACTTCCTGCAAAAAAATGAAATCCGCCTCCAGCTCATCCACCATTTGACCCATCGCGGAAACGTTGGCATACACGCTCTCTTCGCTCTTTGCCCACGAAGATTTCCCACCGTCCATAAAAAAGCTGAAATCCGGCAGATATGCGCCAAATCCGATATTATACGTGACAATCTTATATGGCTTGTCCGTCTCTACCGCAAATTCTTCATCAAAGGTTTCGGCGCTGCCGCTCCTACTGACCTCAAGAGTCAAGTTGTCGGGCAGCCGATGAAATCCTAGGAGCAAATATCCCGCATATGCAAAAAGCGCCACAACAATTACCGCCAAGAAAATACCAATCCCTTTTACTATCTTTTTCACTGTTCTCTCCTCCATGCCAGAGCTGACCGCTGCAATCTAATGTCCATGCCTTTCTCCCAGTCTGCGGATTTGTGCCTTACAGATAAACCTTCATGCCGCAGTGCATCTGTATCAGCTTCTCTCCCATAATCGGTTTCATCAAATCAATTGCCTGCTGCCCCGTACAATGACCGGTATAGAAAACCGCACCGCTCCTATTCAGTTCCTCCGCAGTCTGTATCACGACTTCTTTTTCCTCCTCTGTATAATTGCCCTTTTTTACCATATGAAAGCCACTGATGACTACATCCGGCATAACACTGTAAAGTTCCTCATACTTGTCCAGAATATTCAAAATCCCGTTGTGCGCGCAGCCGGAAACAAGCACATTCTTCTCCCCGCGTATGACAAGACATTGTTCATGGGAAAAATCATCCTGTATATCCTTTCCATCCACGCGCCTGCTCAATCCAAGGTTGCTCCTAGGTCGAAGCCTTCGTCCGGTAATCCCCGTAAATATCGAAACATGCTCGTCAATTTCCAGATTTCCCGACAAAAACTCTACCTTCGCAAGCTTCCCCACTTCCCTATCTACACCGATATACCGCTCTCCGTGGTAATACGCATCCAGCGCTGACTGCTGCATATAGAGGACAGCCTTCCCATTTATCTTCCGAAAAGCGCACAAGCCTCCCGAATGGTCGTAATGCCCATGACTGAGCACGGCAATATCGACCTTTGACAAATCGACACCCAGCTTTTCTGCATTGGCAAGCGTCCTTTCACCCGCTCCCGCATCCGCCAGAATCCTGTGATCTTCCGTCTCGATATAAAGACTCAGCCCATGCTCATACTCACATTCCGGATTTCCACAAGTATCCTCCATCAGTACCGTAATCTGCATCTTTCCGCACCCCTTTTCCAACCGATAGCAGACAAAAGGCGGTCAACCCGTCTGTCGGGCTGACCACCGAAACACTGCGATTTCTGATACCGACGCTCTACTGTAAAATCATATTCGTCTCAACAATCATCGCTTCCACATCCTTTGCAAGCTGCGCCAGTTCTTCCATTGAATTCTTGATACTGTTGCTGCTATCGGAAGTGGACTGAACGCCTTCGATTGCACCATCTGTCTCCGCAATCAGATTCTGTACCGTATCGTCAAAATTATGTATAATCTGATTGACATTCTCAATCGCACTCTTCACTTCCCCGTCACTCTCCCTTGCATTTCCGACTGACGCCTTGGAGTTGTCAGAAAGTTCACGTATATTGGATGCCACAACCGCAAACCCTCGTCCTGCTTCGCCGGCTCTTGCCGCTTCTATTGCCGCATTCAGTGAAAGCAGATTAATCTTACCGGCAATCTTCTCCACATTCTGCGTCATATCATTATATTTTGAAACGCTCGTATTGATTGCCTGCATCGCCTGTGTGATTTCCTGATTCATCCTGTTCAGCTCTTCCATACGGACTGAGACACTTGACATTTCCTGTGTGCTCTTTCCACTCGCCGACTGTATCTGTTCGGCTTCTTTCTTGACAGCCTCAATATTTTCAGAAAGATTTCCGAATACGCGCATCAGCTCGTCGTTCATTGTCAGAACCTTCTCATTAACCTCGTTTACCTTCTGGCGCTCCTCCTTGATGGACTTCATCATAAACTCATGGCAGTTCTCCGGCGTATTTAATCCGCGTGCAACTGCAACCGCCATCTCACGGCAGGAACGGTAGCCACAGGAATGACAGTCAAATGACTTCTCATCCCGCGTATGTTTCCCCATGCTTGCATAAGCATTCTCAAGCTCTCTCTCCGTAACCTCTGTCTTATGAATATCATAGTGCTTATAGGTACGCATATAATCATTTAGATTCAATGTCCTGTCAAATTCCGCAAACTGTTCGTCCACACCTTTTTTCGTCGTATGCTTCTTGCGTACTTTCCGTGCGTGCTGTTCTACGTCGTGCATGATATTGTTCATGGCAAAACGCTGGTAATGTACGCCCGTCGCCGGTCCGCCGTTACATCCGTCGCCGCAGTTTAGGACATCGAACAAATCCGGCTTATCCTTCTCTTTCAAATCGGCATATGTCTCCATATCATGATACAGCGAGTCCGTCCCTTCGGACGTAATGACATTAAGCCCCGGCGCGTGTGTCAGAATATTGCTCATCAGCCCGCCCGGCTTCGGATAAATCGCTCCCTCCAAGCCCTGACTGCCGTCAAACTCAAATTCACTGTACACCTTCACTTCCGGCAGTCTGACATTATTATCTGAAAAATACTGCCGCAAATGCTCCATTGTCACATTATAATCCACAAGTCCCGTCTCGCGGAACTCTTCAATTTTGGCAATGCAGGGAGAAATCGCCGCAATCTTACCTTTGTACCCCAGTACCTTCTTCATGTAAACCGCCAGACAGAGCATGGGGCTGTGTATCGGGGACAGGTTCTCAAACAACTCCGGTTTATGTCTCTGCACATAATTCACCACCGCAGCACAAGGCTGCGATATCAGCTTCTTGCCCGGATTTTTCTCAAGATAACGCAGATGCGCCCATGTACAGATGTCCGCACCGAAACTAACATCGTAAATCCTCTTAATACCGTGGTTGGACAACCATTGGAGCGCATGCCGCCAGTTCCCGTCGAAGGCTATCTTAATGGAAGGCGCCGCAATCAGCGCAATCTCCTGTCCTCTGTGCAAGTCTGCAAGAAATTGCTCCGTATCATCAACATATGTCCGCGCATCATGGGAACATGCTTTAATACACGCCCCACATTTGATGCATTTCTCATCGTCTATCAGAATCTTCAACCGTCCCTCTTCATCCATACGTGCTATATTGGCGTCTCCAACCGGACACGCGCGCACACAGGCGTTACATCCCACACATTTGCTAACGTCAACATCAATAATACTCATACATTCTTCCTTTCGCTGTAGTACAGTACATTATCTTCAGCCAACAATCTCTCCGCAAGAAACGGAGTATTGACCCTCGCGGCATTCGCCAGATACCCGTGCAGACACAGTACTTGGCTCATTACACGCGAGAATAAATAATGCCCAATTTTCAGACTATCAAAGTGCTTTTTCTGTACAAAATATATAATAAAATTATAAAGGGTTCTGTCATTTCTGTCAATATGTGAAAAATTTAACGGCTACCTTTCGGTAACCGTTCAGCAGGCAATGTTCTTTTATTCATCCGATATGCTTCTGACATAATTTCAGAATCTGTCCGAAAAAGATTTCTCTACCACAAAAATACAAACTGCAGCGCAAATAAGCAGCGCCGCACACGCAGGTATTGTAAAAAGTTTTTCCTGCACCACCGCACTCTGCGAAGCCGTATAAACTGTTATATTTGCTGACGCATGAAAAAGACACGGAATCAAAAAGCAGTGCATCCGCTCATACAAATATGCCATCAGAATCCCCATGCATCCGCCATACAATCCCTGCACCAGATTGCCGTGATAGATACCGAACAGTACACCCGATACAATAACTGCAGCCATATGCGGAAAATAGCGTCTCATGCGGTTAAAAACCAGACCACGGAACACAATCTCCTCCGTAATCGGAGAAATCAAGCCATACAAAACAACGCCTGCAAAAAAAGCAACGCCGTACTGCCGTTCCGCCACTTCCCGATAACCTGCAGACTTATCAACCATTTTGGTCAATGAAAGCAGAACATTCAGACCGAGGGCGGAGGAAACCGCCAGCAAAATGGTAAGCCCCGCCCTTCCGCTCATTGTTCTTCCACACATCCCTTTTTGCCCCTTCCAGCCATCCACAGTCTCTTTGTGTTCCGCAAGCTCCCCACGCAGCATGGGAAGAAGTGGCAGCACGCTGACAAGCATCGACAATCCACTGACCAGACCGGTCACTGTTTCCGTATGACCGGTCAGTGCAGTCAGGTATTCCTCCCCCAACGCTTCCGCTATCGCCCGGCACAAAGACAACAGAAGAACAAACACCCCATTGAAAAGAATATAATATAGAAAGAGCGGTTTTAGAATTTGCCATATAGAATGAATTGTCTGCCTGCTCTTCATGGTATCTCCTCCATAAGCGACCTCTCGTCCATACGCTCAAAACCAATCTGTCCTTCTTTTGCAACCGTAATCGTAACATTTCCTGTACTGTACTTTTGTGCAAGTTCATTCAGTTTCTTAATGATATCGCTCTTCTCCATCCTAAGGAGCGCTTCGATATCGGTCTGCTCCCAGAAATCCTCTATGCCGTCTAACATGCCGCCGACCACACGGTCCCTTTCGCCCACCGTCACCTTCTCCTTGTCACTGACATGATAGCTGAATGAGTAATACATCTGGCACCATGTAAGCTGTGGCGCCCCGTCTTCCGGTGATTTCTCCAATGTGGCGCCTAAACTGGCATCTTCTGCTTCCGCTTCCGTTCCGCCTTTATATAAGCTTCTGACAAGCATTGCATTTTCGATGCCGGACAATCTCACCGTGCAGGTGACAAACTCCTTATCCTCCTTTGACAAGTTTACCCGGAAATCATTCCAAATCCTGTCGCATTCAATCCGGTCATAACTGTCGCTATGCTCATTTGCCCAATCAAGCAGCAGGCTGTCGAACTCCGCCAATGACATCTTATCATAATCCGGCTTCTTCAGTGAAAGAATCCTGTCATAATCTTCACTTGTGCCGGGTAAAAATTCCCTGACTTCCTCACTGGTATCATGCCACCCGTCCGTCGATTGCCTGCGTCTTACATTCCACTCCTCCTGCTCTTCTTTCGTTGCGGTACGAAGCCCGGTCAGTTTTCCCTGCCCGTCATAGACCGCATACACTTCTATGGCGTCCTGTGCATATGTGGAGATTCCGGCATGCGCCGCAATCATGATGCCTTGTTTTTCATCAAGGATTCCTCTCACTTCCTTCCCCTCAAAATACATTTTGAAGTCATCCGCCTGCGCATCATATTCATAAGTCAGACCGAATGGCGTGTACGGATTTAATACCGTCTCCAAATCTGCCTCACACTCTCTCTGGATTTCATCCCGTAATGCCTGCTCCTCTGCTTGAAGCGCCGCCTCCCATTCTTCCGTACTCTGATAATATCCCTCTGCCTCACCGCCATCCGGATAGAAACTGTTCGGCTGGTAAACCCATTCCACATCAACATAAAGTCCCTCTGTGCTAAGTTCCTTTGTCAATGTATGCACCAGACGCTCTATCTCGGTCTGCATCAATTCCGCGTCAGCCAGTTCCTGCGCAGGATAATCCAGCAGCATATTTGAAATCATGTCCGCCGCCGCAAGACGAACATCCACATATTCACCAACCGTCACTGCATCGGCATCCAGTATGTTCATCGTAATGCTGTATTCCAACACTGCCATATCTGCCGTAACATTCTCAGGCGGAACCAATCCGGATACCGATACGGCGCCATCAAATTGACGTTCCTGCCACCGCTGCGCGACCAGCGGACCCAGCACATAGAACAGGTAATGTGACGTATCGTCGGTCTCACACATGTTGTACAGTGCTTCATCATTTTCCATCCGGTCAAACAAATCAATGTATTCGCTTGATTCATCAAGCACTCTGTTTGCCCTGTCCCGAAACGCCGATACGGTCATACTCTCATACCCGTCAAAACGAAGCCTGTCTAACAACTCCTTTTCTTCCTGCGTATACGCCCCTGTCTCTTCCCCTTTTCCTGCCGAAGTGGCAAACGCTGTCGTCACACCCACTACCAGACCGGCGGCAAAAAGAACCGCTGCCAGCGAAATTTTCTTCATCTTCATGATTGCACGCACTCTCCCTTCTATCGCATTCTGACTGAAATTGTTGCACAGCGATACAAATCCGCTCCTCTTTACCTCCATGGCAATCAGCATGTTTGCATATGCCGCCTTATCGTTGACACCGCATCTGTGCACCACGCTCTCGTCACAGGCAAGCTCAATATCCCGATTCATCAGAATATACAACACCCACACAAGGGGATTAAACCAGTGTAGGCAAAGCGCCGCGGCAACAGCTATCTTCCATATGCCGTCCCCATAACAGATATGCGTGTACTCATGCCACAACACATACTTAAGCTGCTCCGTATTTTCCCATTCTGTTTTCTTCGGCAACAGGATAACCGGACGAATGACTCTATAAGTCAACGGTGTATCAATCCTATCAGAAACTCTCACGCGCACGGTTCTATGTCGTTCCTTTAGCCATCGCTCCACATAGTCATTAGAAACCGGCAGCGACATGCCAAACTCAAAGCGGCACCTTACATAAGCCACAAGGAAGTAAACCATGCACAATACAGCCCCGGTTCCATAGATTATGAGCCAGACAGAGTCCTTTGCAGTCCCGACCAAGCTGGTCATTTGTGCCGCATCCTTACCCTTGTCTAAACCGCTGACAAATGCCCCTTGGACGCCGTCCGACACTGTTTCTTCTGCTCCTGACACTACTTTTCCTGTCTCTGACACATCTGTCGGTAATTCATTTCCATCGGTATACGGTAACTCTGACGACTGTCTTAACCGGTCATCATGCCCCGCTCCTGTTTCCATACTCCTTACCGCAGCATCCGCCGTTCCCCACGTCATCCGGCTCTCTATCATATCCGCCATATCGTGCCCAGCCAACGAATAAACGCTGAAATCGGAAGAAATCTCAATCGGAACAAGCAATCTGACCAAAACAGCGCACCACAGTATGACAAACGTCCGCTTAGGAAGCCAATTGACCGTAACGGTCCGTATCAATAATGCTGCCAGTACCATGACAGCTCCGTATAAACTCATTTCCAGTAAGTTCACGCTTATCACCTCATTCCAATTCCCCGACAATCTGCTTCAGCTTCTCAATCTGTTCGGCTGTTAACTTCTTTCTGCCAAGCAGCGACGCAAACAGCTTATCTGCAGAGCCGTCGTAAATCTTGTTGATTAATTCCGTCGTCTCTGCCTCCTGCACGGCTTCCTTCGCTATCAGCGCATGACACATGAAATTCGGCTCCGAGCGCTCAATGGCTCCCTTTTTGATACAGCGCTTAATTAACGTATACGTTGTATTCTTATTCCAGCCCAGTTCCTTCGTCAGCACATCCGCGATATGTTTTGCCGGTACATCTCCCTCATTCCAGAGAATCCCCATGACTTTTAATTCGGAATCAAATAATTTTGTCGTCTCCTGTTCCATTCCGTGTTCCTTCCTTTCCCTCTTCAAAAGCATGATAAGACTGTAGTAGTCTGCTTGTTAATTACAGACTACTACAGTCTTATCATGTTGTCAATATTTATGTTCTAAAACTTTGTTAAATCTTATATATACTTTTCTAATTCAACTTTTAAAAGCGGTAAATCTTCCTCTATTGTATCCCAAACAACCTGCATCTTAACTCCTTCATATCCATGAACGATTCTATTTCGCATTCCATAAATCTGTTTCCATGGAATCGTCGTAATTTGGTTTTTTACCGCTTCACTCAATGATGTTTTTGCTAATTCTCCAATCTACATCAAATTGAAAATACAGGCTTCTACCCGCATCTTATTTCCTCTAAATTCTTCCAGCGAAGAAACCTTTTCACAATATTCTAATACAGCCACAATATGCAAATATATCTTTTTTATAACATGTTTGTCTTTGTCATCCATAGATAAGTACTCCTGTCCTTTTGATTTCTCTGTCAATTTCTGATTCAGGGATAATCTGTGTAACGTCCAATAAATCCACTTCCTTATCAAGAGATGTGACTACATCTTCTAGAAGACCATAAAATGAAAGCCCTCTCAAACCGCTATCCACAACAATGTCAATATCACTCTCTGCTTTTGCTAATCCTTTTACATATGAACCAAACAAAAATGCTTTATGAACTCCATATTCTTTAAAAACAGGATAGAGAATATCTTTTATTTGTTCCTGCGTATAAATCTGATTACTCATACGTTCACCCCATCAATACCTGTTCCAGCTCTTCCACCGTCTCCACAATCACATCCGCGCCTGCTTCTTCCAGTTCACCTGCGGCGGCATATCCGTACGCCACACCGATAGAATCCATGCGGTACGCCTTGGCGCCTTCGATATCGAATTTCCTATCCCCTACCATAACGATGTCACGCCGGGGATGCTCCTGCATCATATCCGCCATGGATTTGACCAAAGCCTCCTGCCCGCTGCCGCCATTACGCAGAAGCTGCCGCAGCGCTTCCTCCACAACCTCTTCTTTCTTAACCCGCGTACCGTCAAGTTCGCTCCCCACAACCACGTCAAAATAGGAAAGTATCTCGAAATGCTCTAATATACGCTTTACAAATACAGCCGGCTTGCTGGAAGCCACCGCCAGTCTCCGTCCTTCCTTTTGCAGACGTGCAAGCATCTGTGCCGTCCCCGGATAAATCTCATTCTCAAATAAACCAACCGAAGAAAACCGTTCTCTGTAATAGGCAACCGCCTGCTGTATCTTTGCATCGTCAAATCCGTAGAACTCCCGGAAGCTGTCAGTCAGCGGCGGTCCGATAAAAGGCTCCAGCTTATCCAAATCCGGCTCCTCAATCCCGAACTTGCGAAGCGCATACTGCACACAGCTTGTTATGCCTATCTTCGGGTCAGTCAATGTGCCGTCCAAATCAAATAGTATGTACTGATACATAGCGTTTATCCTCGTCTTTCCTCTGGTTTGCGGTATTTACCATCTCTCCATATTTCTTCGGTGCTTTTCTAAGTAAACATCCCTCAGTTCCTCAACTGCTATGCCGTAGCAGAGCATTACGTCATTGAAATACATCATGACATCCGCCAGCTCTTCTATAAAATGCTGCCTTACGCCGCTATCTTCCATGATTTTCCCAACACCGTCCTTTTTCACCACGTCTGCCGCTTCCCCTAACTCTATCATCAGCCACAAAAGTTTTTCTTTTCCCCGCTCCGGCGATAAAGGCTGCCATTTCTCCTTGTACTTTTCCTGTAACTGTCTCTGTATTTCCTGCATTTCTTTAAATCCGAAATCTTCCATATTACAGCCTCCTTTGTGCCACATCCGATATTCCTTCCGCCTATGGAAAGCTTTACAATCCTCTCAAAACCGCTATCATTTCACGCCAGTCATGAATGTGCAGGTGCGCAAAATCAACCGCCAGACCAGCATTCCGATTCCTGTACGGGTTATCGTGCTCCGGCGCGTCTCCCTCATACAAAACAGGATACATTCCCGCATCATGCGCGCCAACGACATCATTTTGTATACTGTCTCCGCAGTACCAGACCTGCTCCGCCGGCAGTCCCGCTTTCCGCAGTCCGACTTCAAACAACATCTTGTTCGGTTTTCTGATGACATACTCGCTGGATGCCATGATAAACTCAAAGCGGTTGCGCGGCAACAGTCTATTGACTCTATTAGTCAGTGCGTTGCCCGACCAGCCAATGTTGCTGATAACCGCTGTCCGTATACCATTTTCATTCAGATAATCCAGCATTTCTTCTGTATAAGGCATTACCGCCCCCTCCGATGCGGCATTCCACTGAATTTCTTCCAGTTCTTCGTAGGAAATACGGAATTTGATTCCCAGATACTCGTATACAAGCCGCATCAAATGCCATTCGTGAATCTCAATGCCGCTGTCCCTCTGCATCTGAATCTGCCCGAACATCCTCTGCATATGTCCATAAATCTGTTCCACGGTAAGATTCTGCGAATTTTCCACAATATACGGATATGCCGCCTCCTCGCACCGTCTCCCGTCAAAGCCCGGCTCATAGAGCAGCGTCTGACCGTAGTCAAATAGAATCATTTCCGGTTTTTTCATGTTGTTTATTCCTCTCTGTACTCAAAAACAAACCATTTATCATTCATATAAATCTCTATTGTATCATCTGCTCCGTACTGATATCCAAAACCACTTCCAAAATTAGACTGATTATCCTCCGTTGGAATTTCACTTCCACCAACAGTTGTTGTTATCTCTCCGTCCATATTACCACAACGACCACTAACAGTACTTTCTTTTCCTGTATCATAATACAATTTACCATTTATCCTTACCATAGGTATTCTATCCCACATGGCATCTGCATGCTCTATCACCGTAATTTCATATACCTCCCCTAATTGTGCAGGATACGATTCCATTATGTCTCCATTATAGGCTATCTCTATTAAATCCCCAACCTGCAATTCTAATTCCTTATCATTTGAGATACTGAATTCATCTGCCGCATTAAGTTCCAAAGAGCCATCTACAGGTTTTACTAAAATAGTATGATTGTTTATTTCAATTACCGTTGCCTGAAATATCGTAGTAATTTCATGATTCCATTCGTACTCCGATTGTAAACCATCCGGTATCTCGGATACACCAATTTCTCTGTACAGCATAATCGTATCAAGATTTCTTCCGTAAATATTGACAATCCATTCATCCGCAGAATATCCTTGATACTCGAACACTTTGTCCTTCTTGTCGCCGTCAACAATACCTATCTGCTCACCGCAATCTGCTTTTGAAACAGCACAATATGGGACATAAGTTTTTTCTTCCCAAATGATGGCAGAATAATCGTCGTTCACATCTGTAACCATATCTGCTAACTCTTGTTTTCCGCAAGCAGTAAGTGCAAACACCATGATTGATAGAAACATTCTATTTATATATTTTTTCATTACGTATTCCCCTATCCTATCAGTTTTCTATTATTATAATACCTCTCCACTAGATTGCAAGCCAATTTGTGTATAACCACACTTTACATGCTCAAAGGGGATTTTGCGCAGACAGTTTGCATTAACGGTAATTCTGCTTGAAAGAAAAGCCTATTGTTCCTATCTATATAGTAATGGGATATGAACAAATGGACTATTATATCCCGATAGAAGCGAAATAAAAAAGATTTAGAAGAAAGATAAAAATGTTTGAAAGATTATTGGATAAGTCTGCTATTCCAACAAGAGACGAACTAACAGAATATTGTGGACTTAATAAAGAACGCTTTATCAAGCTGAACAGTTTCCTAGCTGAAAAATGGGAACAGAGGAAAGTACAAGAAAACTATCACCTTGACATCTTCCCGCTTTTCAGTAAAATAATAAAGGAAAAAGCTTATATATATTTAGGAGTGCTTAGAATGGATGAATTTCTCGAATGGTTAAAAGAAAATAAAATCAGCGTTAATGGTAAATACAAAGGAAAACGCTGGGGTTCTGTTACTAAGTTAGAACACGATGAATGGCATATCCGTATATGCGTTCAATATGACGAATTTTTGGATACGGTCCTATCGAACGAAACTATTGCAATGCAGGAACTTGTCAAAATGCGTACTGGTCATGGTGAATGCGGAAGATGTATTGAAGGTAAATGCGCGTTTACCGGTTTTGATTTAGTGAATCCGACCAAAGAACAGATTGAACTTGCAAAAAGATTAATCATATTTAGAATGAATGCTATAAAGGACGGGCGTATCCCGAAATGCAGTTATATAAAAATATCAAAGCGAGGCGAAGCACTCGAACCGTGTGCGGTGTGCAAGGTATGCGATCCTAAATGCAAGGCAATGAAAAAATGCTGATTTTATACCCAAATAAACTGGACGAATATCTAAAGTATGATAGTGTAATTGATTACGACAATAAATCATAAGTTTATGGTGTGAAATATGGAACATATAATTACGTTGGACAAAATCGTAACAGATTTTAATGTTACAGAACATTGTATTGATTGTATGTGTGGAAAAAAATTAATTAAATTTGATAAATCTTCCCACGAGATTATCTGTCAACAGCCGATTTTCGAGAAAGAAGGGCTCTCAAGGAAACTAGTTGCTGATGATGGACAGATTTTTTTATATGATTTTTGCACACTTTATGTTTTCAATCAGGAAAGGTATGAACTTATTGGCAAATGGCAATTGGGTAATGATTTACGTTCTGATATATGTGAAATAGCAGTTGATCGTAATACAATTTATTGTTCTATTCGAAATGGAAAGATTATTACTGTTGACAGACGGTCGTATCAAATAGAGGAGTTTATTGTTTCCGAAAGCAGTATGTGGAGTATCAAAACATATCATTCATACATAGTTTGCGGAACAGTGGACGGGAAAATACTGGTATTAGATAAATCGACTCTTTCCATTGAACAAGAACTTGTTTTAGGGAAGAAAAATATAGGCAGTTTATATATTGATGGAGAAACGTTATATGCCGCAAGTCATGATGGTAAACTTTTCAAAATCAGTATGCGAAACTTTGAAATCGAATCTTCAATGAAGAATGTACACAAAAAAATGTTTCATTGTGTCGGAATCTATAAGGATACGCTGATAACTGTTTCCTATCCTTGCTCAGAAATCGCCTTTTGGAAGAAAGATACCTTAGAAAAGATAAAAGTAATGAATGTTCCATTAAAATTGTCAGGGCGGACACATATAGAACATGATTTTATGTATCTATCTTCTCGCAACATTTTAGGGATTGACAGGATAAAATTAAATGAGTAGCAAATATATGTCGTAATTATTTTCTCCGCAAGACAGCTTATGGGAATCTCTTTATGCATGCACGGTAATTCTGCTTGAAAGAAAAGCCAAAACATGATATTGTATAGGTACAAAAGAGGAAACAACCGCCCACAAAGTGGTTGAACTCCCGATGGCTATATAAGCCTACCTGTACCGGTCAAGTAACAAGGTAGGTCTATTTATTTTCGCTTATTGTTCCTCTCTGCCATTCTATCATATTATTTCTTTTACGACAATTTATTTTTTGATTTTCATTCGACGACCAAATTATAACACAAATAAATCAAGCAAAAAGATTTCTCATTATCTTTAATCTTTATGACAAAGCTGGGGAAAAAATTTTTTTGGCAACCGCAATAAAAGAATCTCTTAAATTAAAATATAATCTGGAATATGAAATGATATCAATAGACCATTTACTTAAAATGACATCAAAAATTTAGAGGAGTGACAGATAAATGATTTTTAAATATTGCGCAGAATGTGGTCATAAATTAGAAGATATTAAATGTGGGGATGATGATTGTAAGATTTGCCCGTTGTGTAAAAAAATATATGGTAATAATCCTCTTCCCGTTGTAGAGGTATTAGTAGTCAATGAGTTTAATGAAATACTTCTATTAAAGCAGAATTACCTATCAGAAACTAAATGGACAGTCGTATCTGGCTATATGATAGATGGGGAGACAATTGAGGATGCTATTGCACGAGAGGTAAAGGAAGAAACCGGGCAGGATGTCTTAAGGTGTAAATATATATCAAGTTATTACTTTGCACCTAAGCAGCTTATTATGATTGGATTTATTGCTTATGTAAAGAAATCATGTTTTTCTAACTCTGATGAAGTGGATGACATTAAATGGTATAAAATGGATGATGTAAATGATGTTATAGCCCGTGAAAATAATTGCTCTGGTATGCATTGGGATAAATGCAGAGATTTTTTATAATTCCTGTTTGCCTAACACCACTACCACAAGCACAACAAAATAATAATACAGCGTCAGAGCGCGTATAGAAATCAAATCTATGCGCTCTATTTTTTGTAAAGGAGCAGGGAATGACAAAATTATCCGACTGATAGGGGTCTGAAATAATACCGTCATGCAACGAAATCTCAGACTTTTCCCCTCACTTACCCGCTCTTTCATTTGAAGTATACGAGTCAAAATCTATATATTCTATGTAGACATTTTGAATATCCAGTCCAAGCTCTTCAGCTGCAAGGGATTTTAGCTCACTCTGCATATCAGAAGTAAGATTTTTTTCTTGGCTTACAATGACAATATTTATATATGCCTCCGTAATTTCACCATCCAAATCGCCTAAAAACACATATGCCTCTGCAATATTTTCTTCATCATAACTGCGCAGCACTTTTTTCAGCTCAATCTCTTTAATACGCTTCTGGTCTTGTGGCAGAGGAAAATTATCCGCGTAATGATGTTCACTTTCCACCTCGTGTAAAGTATTAAGCCCCAAAACAGCAGAGGCAATCGTAACCAGCATTACGCCTGCTGCAATCACTGTTTTTTTGGAATATCTTTGATGTTTCATAATCGCATCCAGCCTTTCTTTCAAATTCTTTTTGTCTTCAAACATCGTTATCGGAAAAGGCGTTTTTCTTATCGAATCAGATGCAACTGCAATCAATGTATCACCGTATTGTTGCATTTCACTAACATCAAACCTCTTTATTGCAGATTCATCACACGCTAATTCACATGCCTGGTTCATCTCTCGGCGCACCCGATAGACCAGTGGATTAAACCAGTGTATGGAAACAACAAAAACAAACAGCCATTTCACAAAAATATCATGCCTTTTCATATGTATCACTTCATGGAGCAGAATATTCCGAAGATTTATGTCCTCATATGTTTTATCAGGCAAAAGAACCGCCGGATGAAAGAAGCCAACTAAAATGGGTGTTTCCACCATTGCATTTTTGTATAGCCGCAAAGTCTTTTTGCCTTCTAACAGGTTATTTAACAACTTTATTTCCCGCTCATTGGCACTCCTATTGTGTTTCCCAAGTTTTCGAACATAACACACATAGCATAGAATATGGACGCCAAGAACCAGAATCATCCCTAATTGCCAGAAAACAAATAAAATAACTGCGGCACTTGGAAAACAAGAAAATCTGCTTCGCAGATTATCTTGGGAAGAACCTTCGGTTCTTCCACATTTGTCGAAATTTCCTATACTACAAGAAAATCTGCTTCGCAGATTATCTTGGGAAGAATGCTGTGCAGATACTGTATCAGAAACCCACTGTGCAATATCATACACCGTTTTCATTGGCATTAGTGAATCATTCGCTATCGGAATCACAATGATTTTTGATACCGGCAGCATCAAAGCGATTACTACCGAAAACCACATATAATATTGAAATGACTTGGGAAGTTTATCTTTTATCACCGGTTTTAAAAGAAATAGAAAAATTGATAGTATACTGCCCGTCAAGGTCATTGAAAAAATGAGCTTCACTATCTCCACAGCATATTCTTCCATAACAGTCATTTATTCTCGTCCCCCATTCGGAAATACTGCTTTAGTTCATCAATATCCGCTTCTGTAAGTTCCCCGCTTTGACAGAGCGCCGCGACAAAATTCTTTGTACTGCCTTCATAAAGTTTATCGATTAAACTTTTTTTCTTATGTCCGACATAATCTTCTTTTGTGATATTGGGCACATAATAATGAATCTCTTTCTCTTGAATCGAAATCGCGCCTTTTTTCTGCAGCCTTCTTAAAAGTGTTGCAATTGTAGATTTCTCCCAACCCATTTTATCGCTCAACTCCATACGGATATCACTAAACGATACAGCCCGTTTATCCCGCCATAGTATTCTCATCACCTCAAGTTCAGCATCAGAAATCTTAAAACTTATTGTACACATGCTAATCTCCATTCCGTCGTGTTACATTTGTAACACGGTTAAATTATACTTTCCCTTTTCCTTTTTGTCAACTAAAATATTACTAAGCAATTCGTTATGCGAATTGTAACCGTTCAGCCTTCCATGTCAGTCAGACGCATTCGGATAGCTTCACTGGCATGGAAGGCTTTTACATGACTTCACTTTCCGCTCCGTAATCCGGTCTTCTTCCGTAATCCGCCCGCACAGAATCGGAGACGCCGCATCATACAGACTGCATGTCCGCAATACCCGTTCCCTACTGTTATTCGCATAGCAATACAGACAGCCATTCCGGCACGTATCATATGTCCCGACTTCGATACTCTCAACGCACCCGCACTCTTTTCTCTGATTCTTATCCTTTCCTGCCTGTATAGTGCATCCCGTAATCCGTTCAATCAATTCCCTGTCGATACAGCAGTTGTGTGCAATCCCGCAGGCTGACAAGTCTATCTTCTCCGCACAGCTTACGACTTGTATG
The DNA here is from genome assembly GCA_947564735.1 of uncultured Lachnospiraceae bacterium. Lineage (GTDB taxonomy): Bacteria > Bacillota > Clostridia > Lachnospirales > Lachnospiraceae > UBA3282. The sequence continues at coordinate 67,681 of CANOEC010000002.1, forward strand.
CCGTTTTCCCCAGCTATGCGCGCAAGCTCCCCCGCAAATGCCGCCAGCTCCCCGTCCGACAGCATGTATGGCGAAATCGCCGCCATGCTCTTTGCATTTTTGGCATAACTGTCTACAAAACTAATGACACATTTTGACGTATAGCCCTGCAGGGCGTCTGCAATCTGTCCGAATGCTTTTAAATGGTATGCCGAAGTGTATCTGTCTGTAAAAAGAATCGGGTCGTAGCGCCAGATGACCCTTTCCGACCCGATGCTTTGCGACAATTCCTGAAAAATCGGAATCATATGCTTCTTTTTATGCGGAATATGACGCTCGATATCACTGCCGTATCCCGTGAGCGTAAACTGAAAATAGAACGGATACGGCTCCAGTTCTTCCAGTCTGTCTAACATCGGCTGGGGGTTCTTCGTCCAAAACACGATACAATCCACAACCTCAGGTGACAGCACAATCCTGCTAATCTGATGCGCATTCATGGGATTGCGCACATACAGATACCCCTCCTTTATTCTGTTAAAAAACCAGTCCGAATAGTAATTCGGGATATCCGTCCTGCGGCTTACGCTCAGTATCATGGTTATGCCTCCCTGCTGTGCTGGTCATTCATGTTTCTTTCAAATTCTATCGTCCGAATGATACCCGCTCTACAACTCATATCCAGTCCATTATATGTCGTAATTATTTCCTCCGCAAGACAACTTATGGGAATCTCTTTGTGCATACAAAATAGTATTTGCTTTTTTTGTCATAAATTAATATAATACAAATATCACAATTCGCTTACATTTTGTAATATTTTTATAAAAAATGTGTATTCTATACTAAAAAAGGATGGCTAACCATGAAAAAAGGTCTTTATTTATTAAATATCACTGTCTCCGGTGTAAAAAATATAAAAGAGGAAGTACGCTTAAATTTTTATAAAAAAACCATTGATAAAAAATTTAATCCCAAAAAATATAGGATTAAAGCCATTTATGGAGAAAACGGTTCTGGTAAATCCGCTATGATTACCGCTGTCAAAATCTTTCACGACATAACCCTTCAAGAAAACTACCTCGGCGAATCAAAGACACAAAGATTCCTAGATGAAATCATTAACAAAACAACACATACATTTTCTTTTAGCTGCGAGTATCTTTATAAGACTCATGACATCATCATTGTCTATAAATACGCAATTCGTATAGGCAAAAGTAAAAACGGAGTGTATGAGATTCAGTCCGAAGTATTGCAGACCAAAAACGGCAGTTACAGCAGTAATCATTATCAGACAATCTTTGAAATACAAAGCGGCGAATTGATTGACATTCACTGTAAAAAAGAAGAAAGAAAGCTGATTGAAAAAAAATCATTTAACCTGTTGGTAAGCCATGCTTTCATCCATTCATACGCTGCCATTTTAAATGACGACTCCACACCAAGCAGCTTTTATAGTCAAGAACTAATCAAACATCAGCTGTTTTTTTTACTTTTTTGCACGCAGATAAAAATCTATCTCGGAGAAGAAGACCAGCATGAACTTTATTTTTTGCAAAAAAGATTAAAAGAGGAGGATTTCGGGCAACAAAAATTCATAGATGAGTTTTTTGAACAAAGAACTACTCAGGATTTATTTTTCAATGTGAATGATAAACAGATTGCAAAGAACTATTTTGCGCAATATAAGGAAAAAGTAAACCGACTGACCCAATTTATCCGTATTTTTAAAAGCGATTTGGTTTCCATCGACATTGATGCAAAAGAAAATGGGGAATTTTATGTATGCGAACTAAACTTAAACTATGGTGATTATGTCATTAATAAAGAATTTGAAAGTACCGGAATCAAAAAACTGATAAGATTATTTGACTGCTTCGTATCCGCCAGCAATGGAGGAATTGTTTTTGTTGACGAAATGGATTCCAACCTAAACGATGTCTACCTGTGCAAACTAATCGAATACTTCATGTATTACGGCAAAGGTCAGCTCTGCTTTACGACGCATAACCTTGACCCTATGAGTATTTTAAAAGAAAACCGAAACTCCATAGATTTCCTTTCGAGCGACAACCATCTGGTTTCATGGACAGCACGGGGGAATGCAACACCCGAAAACTGTTATAAAAATGGAATGATCGAAGACTCTCCATTTAATATCGAAGCGTCCGACTTCGTAGGAATTTTGGGAGAGTGATTATTATGGCGATTCAATTAATATTTTGTGTAGAGACAAACAAAAAAGCTGATACCGACAGCATTTACATTTCCGAAGTAATACGTCACATGTATCAGCTAAATAACAAAATCAAACTCAGCTGGGTGTACATGGATTCCAAAAACAAATATGATTCCAGAAGCGTCTTGCAGAAAATCAAAGAAAAAAAAGAGAATTATATATTCGGCAAAACAAAAGTAATTTACTGCATTGACACCGATGATTTTGAAAAAAATATAAAACACGAAAAGGAGCTTGCACAAATCACTTTCTTTTGTCAACAACACGAATATGATTTGGTATGGTTTTGCCATGATATTGAAGATGTTTTCTTAGGGAAAAAAATTCCCCATTCCAACAAAGTAAAGGAAGCCAGCGCCTTCCGGAGAAATGAACAAATTAAAACGATATCACAAGACAGTTTATCCTGCACTGACAAAAAAATACATACAAGCAATATCTTAAATGTCCTTGACAACTATTTGACAAGAAAATAAGTTTCCTCAAAAGCCTCTTCAAAAAACGGTGCCAAGTCCCCCTCCCGGAGATACCCGCACCGTTTCCATTTTTCCATCCACTATTATCCTACTGCCCTCTATGCCGTCATAAACATCTCATACGCCTGTAACGCCTGCTGCATCTGATAGTTGATATTGCTGCCGCCATAATTATCAGCTCCTGCAAAAGCCGCGTTCCCACTTGCCGCCCCGGCTGTCTCCACAGAAACCTGCTCAGCCTGCGCCGCCGCGTTCTCTGATGCCTGTTCTGCCTTAGAAAGCTGCACCGCCTCATCCTCTGTCTCTACTGTATCCTCCGCAGGCTTCATGATCCTCGCCGCATTTCTCTGTCCGCGCTGCATCTGCATCTGAAGCATTGACTGGAAATCAAGCGTCTGCCCCTTCTTAAGCGGGTTCACATTCCTGCTCTCGTCCGCCAGTTCGCTGTAATCCACTTTCTTATCCAGCACATCGTCCGATATCTTGGATAACTTATTCATGCTTGCCGCGCTTACCGTATTCGTATTATATACATAAGGCTGAAAACCATATGCTCTCAAAGCTCCGATTGTCATACGCTCTTCCTTCTTTCTGACTTATGAAACAAAATCTTCTTCTGCAACTATTTTAATACTTCTCATCCAAAAATACAAACATAATTTTCATCAGCCGATTTCTTTCCATCAGTCAATCTCCTCTGCCTCCACGTCAAGCGCCTCCGCTTCCTGCTTCAGCTCCTTTGCCGTCCGGTAAATCCTAGATACAATCCACAAATCTGACAGCCCGTCATAGATTAAAAAAGTACCAATGAGTATCACGACCGTATCCAGCGCCGCAAAAGGACGGCAGATTAACAGAACGCCGAATCCTATGGTAAGCAGTCCCAGAATCAGTGCAATCCACCATTTATCATACTTTTCTTTGCATAACGACACCGCCTGCTGCAGATTGTTAAGCCCGTGCAGCACAATCACGATTCCTATGATAATCGGGATGATTGCCAGCACTTTATCGGGTTTTAACACAATCCAGACGCCGACTACGGTAAGCACGATACCCATAATCAGATTCATCTGCGCATACATGCTGCCGTCTCTTACCACGAAATGCTGTACCAGCCGCACAATACCGCCTGCCAGAAGAACCACTCCGATTGCGGCACATGCAATCTGCATGGACATATCGGGCCACACGACCAGCACCACACCGAGCAGTATACACAAGACTGCCGAAATCACTACATTTGTCTTTAGTCTTTTCAAAATATTTCCCATACGAATCCCCTCCCGCTTACACCATTGTATCTCTTTTTGTGTCCATAGGCAATGCCTGTCAATCAATCATCCATTTCTTCCACGGTCCGTCTTCCGATTATCGTTCTCCCCATATCATATCCGTCCTCTTTTGCCGGAAATGCTTCCTGTTTTTTCCTCCAAAAATATGCCAGCCGGCAGCATCCATACCCCATTGCCGCACCCAGACAATTTAAAAGGATATCGTCCACATCAAACGCACCGAAGGCGCTGAAGAGCTGAAACATCTCAATCCCGACCACAAATGCGAACGCATTGACCATCACCACAGAAAATTTTCTGCACTCATCGGACACCAGCGGCAGCAAAAATCCAAACGGAACAAAAACCAGAATATTTCCCGCCAGATTCTCCACGCTGTTTAACTTATAGGAATATTTGATATACATTTTTATCGTTTTAAAAGGAGTAAAATTGGCAGTCCCAAGTCCTTCTAAAATCACGCTTCTCTGCCATGTGTCCGCAATCGCGCGCAACTGCTCCAACGGATACTTAAAAATGATGACTTTGATGACAAACAAAATGTAGACAGCAAAAAAGATTTGAAACAAGACCTTCCACGGGTTTCTTTTTTGCATCACGCATTCTCCTTATATCTCTTATACTGTCACTTGATCTCCCAAGGATTTTCCTTCCCCTCCATGTAGCATTTGCAGCTCATGAGCGAGTCTTTGACAACTGTTTCCACATAATTTTTTGTATAAAAAGCCATATGATGGGACACGGTTACATTCGGGAAACTCCTGAGAAGCGCAAGCTCCCTATTCTTTAATATATCCGATTTGTGGTCATAATAGTATAATCCGAACTCATTTTCTACAACATCAAGACCTGCCGCACCGATTTTACCGTTTTCAATCGCTTCAATAAATGCATCTGAGTCAATCAGCGCTCCTCTCGCCGTATTAATGATAATCACACCGTCCTTCATCTGCGCTATGGTATCTGCATTGATCAAATGATAATTTTCATCCGTTAAAGGCGTATGCAGCGTGATGACATCCGCCTCTTTCCATATCTGCGTAAGGGGAACATATTCCGCATATTTTTTTACTTCTTCTTTTTCATACAAATCATATGCAAGGATACGACAGCCGAAGCCGGACAGGCTGCTGACCACCGTCGCGCCGATTCTTCCCGTCCCGATGACTCCTACGGTCAAATCTTTCAGCTCCCTTCCGTTTAAGCCAGCCAGCGTATAATCCTGCAAAGCGGTTCTTCCAAGGATTGCGCCCATCCTGCGGATTGACATCAAAATTAGCATCACCGTATAATCCGCCACGCCATGCGGTCCGTAAGGTGCATTTCCCACCGCAATGCCGCACGCCTTCGCCGCCTCCAAATCAATATGGTCATACCCGATCGTTCTCGTGGTAATATACTCTACGCCATTTTCGTGAAACGCATGTATCAAATCTGCATCTATTTTGGATGTGATGACGTCAACGCACCGGCTGCCCTTACACAAAGATACATTGTCCATATCCGGCGCATCTGCACACAATACCAAATCAATTCCTAATTCCTTGGCATATTCCGTAAATAAATCTTTCTCATCAAAAGCCCTGCAATTGTAAACTGTAACCCGCATATTTTCCTCATTTCCGCGCTGTTGTGCGCATATTTATCCTTTCTCTGATTCCAAATTGACTTATTAGGTCAATTTTTTTCAATCTAATTCTCTTCCCGCTCGGATTTCTTGGAGATGATTTTCTTGATAATCAAAGGTTCCTCTATTTTAATCTGGGACGCCTCTTCTAACTCCCGCTCGCCCTCCTGCACCGACTGCAGCTCTTTCTGGTAACTCTTTTCTACCTCTCTTTCATAGGCGTCCACAATCGCCGTATCCTCTGGGCGGATTCGCCTGAACTTGTTAAACCCTGCCATCAGAATCCGGATACTCTGCTTGGTCGTATCGAAAACGCCTTCCTCATATAAATTAACCACAATGATACCGATGGGAACCGCAAGAATCATACCTAACACGCCTGCCGCCTTATATCCGATGAACAGCAGAAAAAGCGTGGGAATCGCATCCATTCCGATAGAGTCACCCACAATTTTAGGCTGAATCATCTGCCGTACAAGCTGACCGACACACCAGATAATCAGCAGCCCTATCGCCATTTTGTAGTCTTTGCCAAGTATCTCGATAACCGCCCACGGAATCATGACCGTACCGGTTCCGAATACGGGAAGGAAATCCAAGAAGGCAATCCCCAGCGCAACGAGAAGCGCATATCTCACATGTAACGCCAGCAGCCCCACAACAAGCAGCAGATATATCCAGCATTCAATCTTAAACTGTGCCTTAAAATAGCCGCCCACCGCATTACGAAAGCTCCTGCGTATCAAATCAAAACGGTATCTGATGGAATCCGGCACATACTTTTTCATAATATTTGACATGTAACTCTTATCCGCCACAAAGAAATATGCCGACAAAATACACATCACCACGCCGAGGAAGATGTCCGGAAGCTGCTTTGCCACATTTCCGACTGCCTCAAAGGTCGGCGTTCCCACGCCTTCCATGATGGCGCCGAAGTATGCTCCCATCTCACTGCCAATATTGTCCAGTGTATCCTGCATATCTTCCGGAAGCCTGCTATACACGCCTTCCAGATTTTCTCCTACCTGACTAAATTCCTCCATGACGCCTTCCCATAGTACCGGAAGTTCATTGACAAAGCTGATGCCTTCCCGGACAAGTTTTGCACCAACTGCATAAACAAGCAGAATGACCGCCGACAGCACTGCCACAATCACAATGACTGACGCGCCCTTCCGCCTTATTTTCAGCTTTTCTTCAAAAAATCTGACCACCGGAGCGGCAATCAACGAAATAATCCAGCCGATCACAAAGGGCATAAAGAAGAAAATACACTTCGGCAACAGAAAAATACATAAGAAAAGTATCACCAATGCCGTTATCAGATTCAAAATCACTTTGAGATAAGTTTTTATAGATTGTCTCATAAAACTTCCTCCGAAAACCTTTCGTTATACGCTATTCTTCAGCTAATATCCCATCCAGCAATTCGTAAATTTCCTCCCTGCCCTGTTTCGACAGCGCAGAGTATGGTATGACAGTTGTCCCATCTACAACATCAAGGGTGTCACATATGAGCTTAATCTGCTTGGAAAGCTGACTTCGTTTGACTTTATCCATTTTGGTCGCTATGATAATCGGCTTGTACCCTCTGTCAAGTATCCAATCATACATAATCCTGTCGTTTTCAGACGGGGCATGACGGATATCAATCAACAGAAACACCGCCTTAATTTTTTTTGACTGGTACAGATAATCTTCAATCAGCTTGCCCCACTGCGCCTTGACACTCTCATTGGCAGTGGCATAGCCGTAACCCGGCAGGTCAACAAAATACATCTGTTCATTGATATTATAATAATTGATCGTCTGCGTCTTTCCCGGCTTAGTACTCGTCCTCGCCAATGACTTACGGTTCATCAGACCGTTAATCAGCGATGATTTCCCCACGTTGCTCTTTCCCGCAAAAGCAACCTCCGGCAGCTTATTCTCCGGCAGTCTGCTTGTAATACCACATACCGTTTCCAGATTCACACTTTTAATAACCATACTTTACTCCAATTTAAACTGCATACCGCGTATACCGTTCTTTGCAGTCTGCCTCTGGCTCCTCTGTATACGCAAATGCATCTCCATGCGAAGGACTTATCCTCTGACCAGCGCATACTGTGCAACTTCATCCATATACTCTACCATATGAATTTCAAGTCCTTCTGTGATTTCCGCTTCAAGCTCCGCAATATCTTTCTCATTTTCTTTCGGCGCAAGCACGGTATTAACCCCCGCCTGCTTTGCCGCCAACAGCTTCTCCTTTAATCCGCCGATTGGGAGAACCCTGCCCCGCAAAGTGACTTCTCCGGTCATCGCCAAATCGGCTCTCACCGGAATACCTGTCACCGCAGAGAGGATGGCTGTCGCCATCGTAATGCCCGCAGAAGGACCATCCTTTGGCACCGCCCCCTCCGGAATGTGAATATGAAAATCCTTTTCTGCAAACATCTTCTCCGGAATATGGTAATCCTCACTCACAGAACGAACATAACTCATAGCGATACGGGCGGATTCTTTCATCACATCCCCCATTTGACCCGTATAGTCAACCTCTCCTTCACCGGGCATAACATTGACCTCTATCTGCAAAGTATCTCCGCCAACGCTTGTCCATGCCAGTCCGCGCACAATACCGACTTCATCCTTCTTCGCAATTTCATCCTGTCGGTACTTCGGCTTGCCCAGATAATGATTTAAGTCCTCTGCATCCACAAGTACCGTACCTGTCGCATCAGTCTGCTTCTCCAGAATCTGACGCGCCGCCTTACGGCATATGGCGCCAATCTGACGTTCCAGTCCGCGCACACCGGCTTCTTTCGTATATAAACGTATCATATCACGCAGCGCATCATCCGTAAACTTAAGATTTTCTGTAGATAACCCGTTCTTCTTAAGCTGTTTCTCCACCAGATGTCCTCTGGCAATATGGAACTTCTCATTCGCCGTATAACTGTTCACTTCGATTAACTCCATGCGGTCCAGAAGGGGTCTCGGAATCGAATCCGTACTGTTCGCTGTCGCAATAAACAGTACCTCAGATAAATCGATTGGAAGTTCCACATAGTGATCTCTGAATGCCACATTCTGCTCTCCGTCTAATACTTCCAACAGCGCGGCGCTCGGATCTCCCTTATAATCATTGCTCACTTTATCAATCTCGTCTAACAAAAGAAGCGGATTCTTCGTCCCCGCCTGCCTGAGTGCGTTGGTAATCCTGCCCGGCATAGCGCCCACATAAGTCTTACGGTGCCCTCTGATTTCCGCCTCATCCCGGACGCCTCCCAGACAAATTCTCACATATTTTTTGTTCAAGGCTTCTGCCACACTCCTAGCTACGGAAGTCTTTCCGGTACCGGGCGGTCCAACAAGACAGATAATCGGGCTTTGCCCTTTACCCGTGAGGATTCTCACTGCCAGATATTCAAGAATACGCTCTTTTACTTTATGAAGACCGTAATGCTGCTCGTCGAGTATCTCCTGTGCCCGCTTCAAATCTTTACTGTCCTTCGTCGCCTTGTCCCACGGCAGTTCCAAAAGCGTCTCAATATAAGCGCGTTCCACCGCACTCTCCGAAGCGCTGGAAGCAACATTTTTATAACGGCTGATTTCCTTTCGTATCTTCTCCTTTATCTCCTTCTTCGCCTTCAGCTTCTCCACCGCCGCCTCAAATTGTTCTGCGTCGGAATCCGTATTGTTCTCACCGAGTTCCTCTTTAATATACTGCATCTGCTCCCGCAATATATAATCCTTCTGATTCTTGTCGATGCGTCCTCTGATTTTCTTTGCCAGTTCATTCTTAATGCGGACTACTTCCACCTCCTGCATCAGAATACCCGTCAGCGCCTCAAAGCGCTCTCTGACCGACACTGCTCCCAGAATCCTCTGCTTATCCGCCACCGACAGGGGCATATTGATTGTGATACAGTCTAACAGCCTGCCAAGCGGCATTGTCTCCTCAATCTGGTCCGCCACCGACTTTCCTACCTTTGGAAAACATGTATAATACGCTGAAAAAACTTCTCTGACCGTTCTGGTCATTGCCTCTTCATCCGCAGCCGTAATATCTGTCATATCGTCCTTTAAATATGACACCTCTGTCATAATGCATCCGTCTTCCTGCCTAAAACGCTGCAAGCCGGCTCTTGATTTTCCTTCCACCAGCACTCTCAGGGTGTGGCTGGGGAGCTTCGTCACCTGTCTGATGAGCGTAACGGTACCAACATTGAATACATCATCAAATTCCGGCTCTTCCACATCCACATTCTTCTGCGTCACTACCAAAAGAATCTGATCGCTTAACATCGCCTGCTCAACAGCCTCGATGGAACGTGCCCTGCTCAAATCAAAATGAATCACCATATCCGGCAAAATAGTCAGACCGCGCAGCGCAACCGTCGGAAGCACATCCATATCCGCCTCCGGCATGTCCATATAAGCTATCGGGCTTGTATTATCATAATCTTTTTGATTCTCAGTTTCTTTTCTCATACTATTTACACCTGTATATGTCACGAGACGCCGCCGATATTCCGGCGGCGTCTCAAACTTAAGCTCGTCTCTCTGCCTGCAGTAATCTGTTACGATAAGTGATACGGGGTTTCTCGTTCCCGCTCACCGCTTCTTTTGTCAAAATACACTCTGCAATATTGTCGTCCGAAGGAATCTCATACATGATATCCATCATCACATCTTCCATAATAGAGCGAAGACCTCTTGCACCCGTCTTACGCTCAAAAGCAAGACGTGCAATCTCCTCCGCCGCATTATCTTCCACATCCAGTCTGACTTCATCAAACTCAAACAGCTTCTTATATTGCTTAATCAAAGCGTTCTTAGGCTCTTTCAGAATCCGTAAAAGCGCCTCCTTATCAAGCCCTTCCAGCGTAACCGTAATTGGCACACGTCCGATAAACTCCGGAATCAATCCAAACTTCATCAAATCCTGCGGCTCTACTTCCTTGAGCACAGCGCCGATATCTTTGCTGCTCTTCTCCACAATCTGCGCATTGAAACCGATGGAATTGCGGTCGAGTCTTTCTTCCACAATCTTCTCAAGCCCGTCAAATGCGCCGCCGCAGATAAAGAGTATGTTGGAAGTATCAATCTGCAAAAGCTCCTGATGCGGATGTTTCCTGCCGCCCTGCGGAGGAACGCTCGCTACCGTTCCCTCTATAATCTTTAACAGCGCCTGCTGTACGCCCTCACCGGATACGTCTCTGGTAATCGACACGTTTTCGCTTTTCTTCGTAATCTTATCAATCTCATCAATATAGATGATTCCATACTGCGCTCTGTCGATGTCGTAATCCGCCGCCTGAATCAGCTTAAGCAGAATGTTCTCTACATCTTCACCCACATAACCTGCCTCGGTCAATGTGGTCGCATCCGCAATGGCAAAAGGTACATTGATAATCTTCGCCAATGTCTGTGCCAGATAGGTTTTACCGGAACCCGTAGGCCCAATCATAATAATATTACTCTTCTGCAATTCGACGCCATCCTCATCCTGAGGAGCCATCACACGCTTATAATGATTATATACAGAAACGGCAAGCACCTTCTTTGCTTCTTCCTGCCCAATCACATAATCGTCAAGGAACTTCTTGATTTCCACCGGTTTTAAAAGATTGATTTCCATCTCCTCCACATCCGGTTCTTCTTCATATTCCTCTTCGATGATATCCGCGCAGATGTCTACACACTCATCACAAATATAGACGCCTGCCGGACCGGCAATCAGTTTTCTGACCTGATCCTGTGTTTTGTTGCAAAAAGAGCATCTCACCCTGTCGTCGGAATTCTTTCCAGCCATTTTATATTCCATGCCTTTCTTTCTTACATAATAAATTTCTCATGAGATAACTTAGTTCTTCTTAGGCAGCCTACCCTGACGGCTTAGAAGTACTTCATCTCCTATTCTTCAGACGGCACTGGCGTGATTCGTGATAATACGGTCAATCAGACCATATTGAAGCGCTTCCTCTGCAGATTTCCAGTTGTCTCTCTCCGTATCAGCCATAATGACCTCGTAATCCTGTCCTGTATTTTCAGCCATAATTCTTGCCATCTTCTCTTTGGTTGCAAGAATATGCTTCGCTGTAATCTCAATCTCCGTCGCCTGTCCCTGTGCGCCGCCTGCCGGCTGATGAATCATGATTTCCGCATTGGGAAGCGCCATTCTCTTGCCTTTTGCACCGCCTGCTAAAAGAAACGCACCCATGCTTGCCGCCATACCAATACATACGGTAGACACATCACACTTGATGAAATTCATCGTATCATAAATTGCCATACCTGCCGTAATCACGCCGCCCGGACTGTTGATATACAAATGAATGTCTTTCTCCGGATCCTCGGACTCCAAAAACAGCAGCTGCGCTACGATGACGCTTGCCGATGCGTCGTTGACTTCCTCACCCAGAAAAATGATTCTCTCTTTTAATAATCTTGAATAGATGTCATAGGAGCGCTCTCCCTTAGAGGTCTGCTCGATGACATAAGGTATTAATGCCATACTACTAACCATGCCCTTTCTCTACCTGCACATATGAACCACAGGCGCAAATTATTTCTTGCTCTCTTTTGCATGCTCTGCCACAAACTCAGCCGCTTTTCTGACTGCCAGATCCTGCATCATATTCTTCTTCTCTCTCTCTCCCATCAGCTCCTTGACCTTATCAATTTCCATCTGATAAACCTCAGCCATGGTTTCCAGTTCTTTCTCGTACTCTTCTTCGGTTACTTCGATGTTCTCTGCCTTAACAACCGCTTCCAACACCAGTCTGGACTTAATACGCTCCAAAGCCTGCGGTTTTACCTGTTCTACCATCTGCTGGTAGTTGGCGCCCGTAAACTGGAAGTACTGCTCCATAGAAAGTCCCTGCATCGTAATTCTCTGCGCAAACTCGTCCACCATCTGTCTCTGCTGTGTCTCAAGCATAGCGTCCGGAATCTCCATGTCGGATGCTTCCACAACCGCCTTGACTGCCGCATCTTCTCTGGCATTCTTAGCGTCCTTTTCCTTCTTTTCGGTTAAGTTCTTCTTCACGTCTTCCTTGTACTCTGCAAGCGTCTCAAACTCGGACACCTCACTTGCGAACTCATCATCCAGACTGGGAAGTTCTTTTTCCTTAATCTCTTTAATTGTACATTTAAATACGGCGTCTTTGCCTCTTAAGTTCTCCGCCTGATAATCTTCGGGGAACGTCACCTTGACCTCCACCTCTTTGCCGATTTCGGCGCCTACAAGCTGCTCCTCAAAACCGGGAATGAACGCGCCGGAACCAATTGTCAGCGGATAATTTTCGCCTTTACCGCCCTCAAAAGCCACGCCATCCACAAATCCTTCAAAGTCCAGCGTCGTCATATCGCCGTCCTTTACCGCTCTGTCTTCCACCGTGATTGTTCTCGCACTGTTCTCACGTTCCTTCTCAATTTCCGCCATCACATCTTCTTCTGTGACTTCCGCATCTATCTTATCAATCTTCACACCCTTATACTTGCCCAGTTTCACTTCCGGCTTCAGCGCCACCGTTGCAGTAAATACAAAAGGTTTGCCCGCCTCAATCTGTGTCACTTCAATCTTCGGGGAAGATACGATATCCTCCGTACACTCTTCCAATGCCTTATCATAAGCATCGGGAATTAATTCATTGGCAGCGTCCTCATAGAACACTCCCTTTCCGTACATCTTCTCTACCATCTGACGGGGCACTTTCCCTTTACGAAAGCCCGGAATGCTAATCTGCTTCTTCTGCTTCTGATACGCTTTCTCAATTGCCTTCTCCAAGTCTTCAGCGCCTACTTCAATCGTAAGCTTCGCCATGTTCTTTTCTAATTTTTCCACCTGTAAACTCATTGTATGGGTTCCTCCTTAAACTGCCTCTGCAACGTGCATTCTTCTTAAATTACCATCCGGTTGAAGCCCTCGGTTGTAACCGTGATTGCTTCTAGTCACAGTCATCTAAGCATTATAGCACAAACTTTTGGAAAATACCAGCAAAACATTTTGGATATCGCGACTTTCGTAACAATTCAGCTTTCCAGCCGGAAATCATTGTCGAGCCTAATCCCCTTAAGCAATTCCACGTCATCCTCCCGGTGGGTCGTTATCAGCATAGTTCTTCCACGCTGATTCTCCAGAAGATAATTTGCACAGCGCAGGCGGTTTTCCTCGTCAAGTCCCGCAAAGGGTTCGTCGAGAATCAGCAGGTCAGAAAAGGACAGCACTGCCCGCAAAAGCGCCACCCGCCGCCGCATACCGCCGCTCAATTCGCTGACTGGTTTGGTCAAGCACTCTTCCGGCAATATCCGGGATGCCTCCCGCCATACCATGTCCCTCTGCCTTCCTGTCTCCGTTCCACGCTGTATGTGCCCATTCATCCCCAGCATGATGTTACAGACAGCATCATACTCTTCGCATAATCTGTCCTCCTGAAAAACCATCCCCACATGTTCCGTCATGCCGCCAATCTCTCCCCTGTCGGCATTTTCCAACCCGGTCAAAATCCGAAGGAGCGTCGTTTTACCACTGCCGGACGGCGCCATCAGAAGATATCTCTGCCCCTTTCTCATAGACATGCTGTAACCTTGTAAAACCGGAAGTTCAGCATATGATTTATAGATGTTTTGCATCCGGACTGCATCTGTTTCCGTACCGCCCTCTGCAAGACCGGCGCACATGATTTCCCCCTTTGTCCTATCTCTTTGCACATCATACCGCCCCATAGAAGCATTTGGATAAGGCTTCCATTCTGCAAAAACTTCTATCAGCCAGAGTACCGCTTTTTCAAACAAAAAACTGACCAGTATAATCGTAAACGTCCACGCAAACAATCCGGCGGTGTCCAGATAAATCTTCGACAAATAGAGTCTCTCGCCAAGCGAAACTGACGGAAGCCCAATTACCTCCGCCGCCACGCCGGACTTCCAGCTCATGCCGAGCGATATTTTTAGGCAGCTTTTAAGATAGGGCATGAACGCCGGTCTATAGATATAGAAGAAACATTTTATCCGTCCGATACCGAATATCTTTGCCATCTCTAACAGTTTTGCATCGGCGCTTTTCAGTCCCGCAATCATATTCACATAGACATTAGGAAACACAATCAGAAAGCTGATGAAAAAGGACAGCCTTCGGGAACCAAACCATATTAAGAGCAGCACCACAAAAGATGCGACCGGGATGGATTTGACTGCCTGTACCGCAGGTGACAGTATTTCCTCCACTATCCCAAACCGGTAACTGACCGTCCCCAATACCAGCCCTGCAAAAAAGGCTAGGAAAAATCCCAGCCCGATTCTTGCAAAAGAATGAAAAATAATGAGCATGAAATCCGGCTGTATCGCCTGCTTGATAAAAGCATGGAAAACCTGCACCGGTCCGACCAGAAGAATGCGGTTGTCAATGCAGACCGCCGCAATCTGCCAGACTGCCAGCCAGAACAATAGGATAACCGCCTTTTTCACCTGTTTACGCATTGTATGATTCACGCCTTACTCCTTATCGTATCACTCATTGATATAATAGAAATCTTCTCCCGGAAGACCGCCTCCAACAGATGCCGCGTCCTGTCCGCATAACACTGATAAATATCCTTCCAGCGCAGTTTTCATATCGCTGCCGTCAATATATGTGATATTACACTTCGGCATTGCTTTTACCGCAACCGGCGCCTTCTCAATGATGCCTGCCGCCGCAACAAGTTCCGCCGCCTCCTCCACATGCTCATTTGCATACGCCGCGCTGGATGCATGTTCTTCCAGAAATTTATCTACTGCCGTCTGATGCTCTTCCAGAAAACCGTTTCTTACCACCGTCACGCCAGTCACAAGCTGACTCCTGCCGCCATCCTCTGCGACTGCACCCATATCTTGCACAATGTTCCACTGCTCGGTCAAATCCATCACCACTGTAAGGTTCTCATTCTGTGCACATGCCGCCGTCACGAAAGGCTGTGGCAGCACACCAATCGCTTCCGGCGTCCCGGTAAGCACCGCCGCAACTTCCGTCGCCTCCGATTTATATTCCAGCGTCACATCCGCTTCCGTCAATCCGTTTTCTTTTAATAAATAGTGCAGCACATAATCCGGCGTCGTTCCCTTGCCGGTCAGATAAACTGTCTTCCCCTTTAAATCCGCCATATTCTTTATGGTATCGTCGCCGGATACCATGTATAAAACGCCCAGCGTATTGATATCAATCACCGACACGCCGCCCTCCGTCTTGTTGTACAGCACGCTTGCCACATTCGCCGGAACCAGAATGATATCCAAGTCACCCGAAATCATTGCCGGTAAAAGCTCGTCCGCCGCTGCCGTCATCGTAAATTCATACTGTTGCGATGCCTCCCCATTCTTTGCCTGTTCCATCAGATAAACCAGTCCCATGGAAGTAGGTCCCTTCAGGGAACCGATTCTTACTGTGACCTCTTCATTTTCTTCTTCCGAAGCCTCATTTCCATCCTCTGGCTGGACATCCCCATTTTCCGCAGTCCCACTCACATCCATACCTGCTTCGTTTTCTGCACCTGCTTCCACCGTCTGCCCATTCTCTGTCTGGATATTCTCTGTCTGCACATTGCTATCCACAACCTTTTCCGCTTCTTTTGCGCCACATCCGGTCAGCGCTGTCAAAGATAATACAATCCCCATCACCACTGCCGCTGTTTTTGTTCTCATAATCATACCTATGTCCTTTCTCATTCTGATCCTGTCCATCTGGCAGCACGCAATATTCTGAAGGTTCTCCGGAGATTTTGCTTTCCGCACAAAATAAAAAGCACACCCATCAAGGCGCACTCCATCCGTCGTTCCTATAACAAAATGGAACCCTCTTCAAGCGTCAGAATCTATCAATTTATGGTATCCCGTCAGACGTATTCTACAGATGAACGGCAGCCATTGACTGCTTAGGAATCTGTCCATCTCCACTTTCGGATAACCTAGGCTACAGTATACATGATTTCTATCAAAAAAACAACCCGCCTGAATATTCAGACGGGTCATTCTTTTTAGCTGTCCTTAAGCTTATTTCATCTGCTCTTCCTGACTCTTGATCATTCTACGAACCATCTCGCCGCCGATAGAACCAGCCTCTTTGGATGTGAGGTCACCATTGTAACCCTCTTTCAGATTTACACCTAACTCAGATGCAACCTCTGTCTTAAAACGATCCATAGCTGCCTTCGCTTCAGGAACTTCTACTCTATTCGTCTTGTTGCTTGCCATTTCTTTCACCTCCGAAATACTTTGAATGATTTCATTTGCATGAATCTCATTCTATTATCTATATTATTGAGATAAGCGCTGTCGTTTCACGCTTATCCCAGAGTCTTACGTACTGATGAACCATGTTCCTGTCAGTGCCGTTTTTCCTGTAAAAGCGCTCACTTTATCGCTTATCTTGATGTTAGTATGTTCGGATAAAATAAAATTATTATGGTAAATTATGGCTTCTTTGATTAATAAACTATCGTCTGCGCCATCTTATCCGCCGCCTCTTTGCCCTGAAGCTTCTCCAAAATTGCCAGAGCAAACGGAATCGCCGTGCCCATGCCGCGCCCCGTAATAAGATTGCCGTCTGTCACCGCCGGCTCATTTTGTACCTGCGCGCCTTCCAGATGACTCTCAAAGGTCGGGTAAGAACATGCCTTCTTTCCGCGCAGGATTCCTCTGTGCCCTAAGATACTTGGCGCCGCGCATATTGCCGCCACAATTTTATCCTGTGACGCAAACGCATCCACCTGCGCCATCAGGCTCTCACAAGCCTCTAACCTTTGTGTGCCCGGCATACCGCCCGGCAGCACAATCACGTCAATTTGTTCAAAGCTGATTTCACTGATAAGCGCATCCATTTCTACTTTAATATTATGAGAACCCGTCACGCTCTTTGCATCCGTAACAGACACCATCATCGTCTCCACGCCTGCCCTTCGCAGAATGTCAACGACCGTCAACGCCTCTATTTCCTCATATCCCGTTCCAAAAAAAACTGCTGCCCTGCTCATGTTCTCCGCCTCCGTGTCTATTTTATTTTTCCTCTATAAGATGATGTTGGAGGGCAAATAGAACTTTTACAAAATACTACTGGCAGATTGCACAAATTATTCGCGTGGCTGTCCTGTGTAATCATATGAGAATATTTTGTGCAATCTGTCATCTCAATTTACCAAAAGCTTATTTTGACCCCAGCATCATCTCTATAGATATTATAAATCGTGTGATATAGGAAAACAACTGCCAAAAACAGTTTGACTTTTTATCGTACTATTTATGATACTTTTAAATGAAAATCCCACTTTACATTCCTCTTTACATGCACAATCGTACTCCTTATAATATAAGTTATATCCTGTCATTTACATAAATGACAGGATATAACTTGAAAGAAAGGTAATGACACTCATCATGGAAATCGAACGCAAATTTACAGTCAAAGAGTTACCCGCCGATTTAGAAAAATACCCCTGCCGTATCATCGAGCAGGCATATTTAAATACCGACCCTGTTGTCAGAATCCGCCGGCAGGACGATGCCTACTATTTAACCTATAAAGGCAGTGGGCTTATCGCCAGAGAAGAGTACAATCTCCCGTTAAATGAACATTCCTATTATCATTTAAGAAAAAAGGCGGACGGAAATGTGATTTCTAAAAAACGGTATGTCATACCAATCCAGCATCCGACATTTGCGTCAGAATATAAAGAATCCGTTGACCAGATTAGTCTATCTGTAGAACTGGACATTTTTGAGGCGCCTTTTGCGCCTCTCGTCATCGCTGAGGTAGAGTTCCCCTCCAAGGAGATGGCAGACGCCTTTATCCCCCTTGACTGGTTTGCTAAGGACGTCAGTAACGACCCTGCCTATCACAATTCCAACTTAAGCAGACGTACCTTTTAAGCTTCATCTCCCAAGTCACATCGGAGCGCCTCCTTAGAACTGCCCGATTTACATTTAGCTTTCCCTGATTGCCGCCGTGGATTCACGCACTACCAGCTTCGCCGGCAATACAATCTGACGATGCTCCTCCCGTCCTGCAATCACGTCAAGCAGGACGCGGATGGTTTTCTTCGCCATCTCTTCTACCGGCTGCTTGATGGTTGTAAGCTTTGGATGATAATATTCTCCCAATTCTATGCCGTCATATCCCGCCACCGAGATATCCTCCGGAATACGTTTCCCTGCTTCCAGCACAGCCCTGCACGCTCCGATAGCCAGCGTATCCGACGCTGCATAGATTGCCGTCACATCTTCCCCCGACTCTAACAATTTCTTCGTCGTGAGATAACCGTTCTCCATGGAAAAATGCTCCACTTCTTCCTGCACATAGCAGATGAATCCCTCCGGCACTGTCAACCCACGCTTCGCAAATGCCTCCCGATATCCCTCGATCCGTCTGCGCCCTACGGATTCCTCCGGGCGCTCCGTCACAAACGCAATCCGCCTGTGTCCAAGACCAAGCAGATACTCCGTCATCTTCCTGCTTTCCAGCTTATCATCCACCGCGATATTTGAAAATTTTATTCTGCCAATCCGCTCCGGACTATCTATCCCAATGGTGCTGAATATAAAGGGTATCTTTAGTTTTTCAAGCTTTTCCTCCGGATGGGTGAAGCGTCCTCCCAAAAAAACGATGCCGCTGAGCCTTTTTTCTTTCTCAAGTTCCAACGCCACATCAATTTCATCTTCCTTTGCCTCCACATGACGCAGTACAAGCGCATATCTGTTTTGTTGTGTCTCTTCCTCAATCATCTGAATCATACTGGAAAAAAAAGGGTTCGTGATGCCCTTCACGAGTACGGCAATACATTTTGCATCCGTTCTTTTCAGATTTCTTGCACTATTGTTCGGGATGAATCCGGTCTCTTCAATGACCCGCATAATCCTTTTGCGTGTCCCCGGATTGATATCTGGATGATTGTTGATTGCCCTTGACACCGTACTGATTCCCACGCCGCACTGTTTTGCAATATCCTTAATCGTAATCTCCGCCATGTCCCATCCCTTCAAATCCCAAAATAGAAATACTGACAGCCTAAAAAAGGCTGTCAGCAAGAATTAGGAAGTAATTCTTGTGATGCAGACTGCCGAGTCTGCGTCTATTTTACCATTCTGCCATATAATTTCGTCATTTCCAGAATACGTCCGGCAAGTTCCTCCGTAAACTGCCCCGGAAGCATTCTCCATTTCCAGTTAATCCCCAGCGTGGACGGTATATTGATTCTCGCCTCCGCACCGAGTCCCAGATAATCCTGCATCGGAATCACACAGGTCTCCGACACGCTCGCCATCGCCGCTCTGATAAACTCCCACTGTACGTCCTTATTTGTACGGATATTGAGATATTTCTTGGCAAAAGCCCTATCCCGGCGGCTTAAGCTGTAGTACCAGCCAAGCGTTGTATCATTGTCATGCGTACCGGTGTAGACAATACTGTTTGCTACATAATTATGCGGCAGGTAATCACTCTCTTCTCTTGGGTCAAATGCAAACTGCAAAATCTTCATGCCCGGATAGCCGGTCTTCCTGACCAATTTTATGACCGACTTGGTCAAAAATCCAAGGTCTTCCGCAATCACAGGCTTATTGCCAATCTGTTCCTTCATCGTCTTAAAAATATCATATCCCGGACCTTTCACCCAATGCCCGAACTCCGCCGTCTCATCGGCAAAAGGAATGGAATAATATTCATCAAACCCGCGGAAATGATCGATGCGCACCACGTCATAAAGCTCATAACAATATGCAATACGCTTCATCCACCACGCATAACCGGTTTCTTTATGATATTCCCAGCGATACAGCGGGTTGCCCCACAACTGCCCCGTTGCAGAGAACGCGTCCGGCGGGCATCCTGCCACCGCCACTGGCGTTAAGGTATCGTCAAGCTGGAACAATTCGGGATTCGCCCAAGTATCGGCACTGTCAAATGCAACATAAATCGGAATATCACCGATAATCTGTATCCTTTTCCGATTCGCGTATTCTTTTAGGGCAAACCACTGCTTCGCAAACAAATACTGCTGGAACTGATAAAATACGACCTCTTCCTCGTATTCTTCGCGATACCTCTTCATCGCTTCCGGTTTACGCAGTCGGATATCGTCATCCCACTCGCTCCAGCTCTTCCCGTCAAAAGAGTTTTTCACCGCCATATAAAGCGCATAGTCATCCAGCCAGTAACTGTTCTCCCTCACATATGTCTGAAAATCCGCATTTTGCTCGATATGACTGTTTAAAAAAGCAATTTTCAGCACCTTAAATCTGGAAAGGTATATCTTCTCGTAATCAATGTACGCATCGTTATCCCCAAAATCGCACGCCTCACAGTCGTCCTGCGTCAGATATCCTTCCTCAATCAGCGACTCCAAATCAATGTAATAAGGATTCCCGGCAAACGTGGAAAAGGACTGATAGGGAGAATCTCCATATCCTGTCGGTCCGAGGGGCAGAATCTGCCAGTATGACTGTCCCGCCTTTTCTAATGAATCAATAAAATCATATGCCTGTTTTGAAAAAGTACCGATTCCGTACTTGGACGGAATACTGGATACAGGCAGCAAAATCCCGCTTTTTCTCATGATATTACAAATCCTTTCATACATTTACCGGCTATCCGGCGGCTGCTTTGACACCGATATCGGTATCGGTAACGTTTCCAATAGGTTTGATTAAGTATATATCTTAACACTTTTTTTTGCAATAGGGTGTTTGTATTTTTGGTGATTTATTGTAATGGTTTAGCTGGCATGAAGAGCTGATCTGTTACGTTTTATTCGGATAGCATATGCAAAGCTTAGCGTAAACATACGAAAAACGGGAAATCCTTACAGCAGTCCGATCATATCTTTTACAGACTCAAAAATCATGTGGGGCAGCACCTCTGACTTTCTCACATCGTCCATGGTCGCTTCTCCGCTCAGGACAAGGATGCTCGCAAGACCGTTCTTCCGCCCCGCCGCAATATCGGTATAGAGCCTGTCGCCCACCATAGCGGTCTCTTCGCGGCTTGTATTGACTCTGCTGATCAAATACTCGATAATATCCTCATTCGGCTTGCCGATAATCCTATCCGGAAAACGAAATGCAGAGGCATGAATAAATGCGTGGATTGCCCCGGCATCCGGAATAAATCCCGTCTCTGTCGGACAGTTATAATCCGGATGCGTCGCCAGATAAGGCAGTCCCGCCCTGACATGGTCGCACACCTTACACATCTTCTGATAATCGAGTGAGGTATCAAACGCCGTCACCACAACATCCGGATGCTCTTCTTCCAATACGATTCCTGCCTGCAAAAACTCCTCCTGCAAAAGAGCATTTCCCAAAAGAAATACCCGCGCTCCCGGATAATGCCTCTGCAAATAGTAAATGGTCGCCTGACCCGATGTGACAATCTTATCCGCAGTCACATGAAGTCCCATTCTGTGGAGCTTCTCCACATAAACCTGCGCATTCTTGGACGAATTGTTTGTTACGAACACATAATTTCTTCCCGTTTCCTCGATTCTGTGCAGAAATTCCTTTGCCCCGTCAATCCATTGTTCTCCCAGATAAATCGTCCCATCCATGTCCAGTGCAAAACAGCGTATTTTAGATAACATTCCCTCTTCATCCCGATTGATTCCCGGTATCCTGACAGCCATAAACTAACCATGCTCCTTTCTAAACCCGTGCATCTAAGATGCAAGTACAAATTGCAGATTTCATATCGTTCCTGCGTATATAACATAGCACATCACGCCCCACTGTACAATAGTTCCCGGACAAGACCTACGGACAAACCTGACAAGATTAATTTTGTTATTTACCACGTCCGCCGAATAAGGTAAAATAAAATTATAGTTTTGCAGCATAAGACAATCATCCTACAGAAAGAAGGTCTTTCATGAAAGAACAATTATACACCATCCCCCTAAACGACGCCATGAATGCCAACGATGAATGCCCATTCTGCTTTATCGAACGCAACGTGGAACAGGATTTACTGGATTTCGTGCTCGGCTCCGGTTCTTCTTATATGGAGAGCGACGTCAGAGAACAGACCGATAAAGCCGGTTTTTGCAGGGCACATTTCAAGCAGATGTTCGACTACGGCAACACGCTCGGCAACGCATGGATTCTCAAGACACACTATATGCAGATGAACCGGGAGATGCAGCAGCAGTTCAAAAGCTTCAGACCCGGTAAAGCTTCTCTCAAAGACAAATTTAAGAAGCAGACCGAACGTCAGAACCCGATTGGCATCTGGGTCGCACAAAAAGAACAGTCCTGCTATATCTGCAAACGATACGCCGATACTTATGAACGCTATCTCGATACATTTTTTGTCATGTACAAAAAAGATTCCGAATTTCGCGATAAAGTAAAAAACAGCAAGGGCTTCTGCCTGCATCATTTTGGCGACTTGTGCGAAGGTTCCGAAAGCCGCTTAAGCGATAAGGAAAAAGCCGAATTTTACGATATGGTATTTCCTCTGATGGAACAGAACATGGCGCGTCTGGCGGAGGATGTGGCATGGATGGTTGAGAAATTTGATTACCGCAACAAAGATGCCGACTGGAAGAACTCCAAGGACGCCATACAGCGCGGTATGCAGAAATTAAAGGGCGGTTATCCTGCGGATGCGCCATATAAAATGAATAAGTAAAAAATCGTCGCTCTGCAGCGACGATTCAGAGAATGCTCCGCATTCTCCCTAAATGATTTACACTGTCGCAATTTTGCTTCGCGGACTCGTGCATATGTGCAGGAATTTCCGATAATAACCCAAAACAAGCCTTGCAGAAAGAAAATCATCTGCAAGGCTTTCCTGTGTCCGCATGTAGCATCTCTTTTGGCAAAACAAAAGAGAACCGGGTTCGCCGGTCATCATCCATCCCGGCAAACATTATGTCCCGTTATACAGCATCCATAGAACCGTCGCTGTCTTCGTCGTCAAAAAATTCTTCCACTTTCACTTCCGCTTTGTCCGCAGCCTCCTTCACCGTATCAGCCGCTTCCTTTGCCGCGCCCACGATCTTGTCGGTTGCTTCCGCCTTTGCTGCATCCAGCCCTTCTTTAAAATCCTCCGCTTTCTCTAAATCCAAATCGACATAGTTGCGGTCGGCATCCTGTGCTGTCTCTTCATCATCCAGATCGTCGTCGAAGTTATCGAAATCATCGTCATCATCGAAATCATCATCCACAAAACTGTCTTTGTTCTGCAAACAATAATATACGCCTGCTGCAACGGCTCCGAGAGCAGCTGTCACCATTAAAAACTTACCAAATTTTTTTGCCATGAGGGTTCTCCTTTCACCGTCTCTTATATCACTATATTAATACTATTTTACCAAAATGAAAAGGGAATATGTATAAAAAAAATATGTTTTTTCGCTGACAGACTTTAGATACAACATCTTGTACCCCAAAAATTTCTTGAAACTAGTTTTCCCCAAGACATTGAATCCCCTATCTTTTTATGATATATTAAAATTCGACCCGTAAAGTCAATATATGCGGTGGCATGTTATACGCAGGCGTGTGAAAAATTTTTTCACAACAAGCTGCTCAGCAATAAGGATTAGAATAGAAAGATTATGAATGAGAAATTTTTTGATTTAAAAAAAGAAAAACAGGACCGGATGATTAATGCTTCCCTTAAAATATTTTCTATAAACGGCTACAAACACGCAAGCACCGACGATATCGTGGCGGAGGCAGGCATCAGCAAGGGACTTCTATTCCATTATTTTGGGAGTAAATTAGGGCTTTATACTTTTTTATATGATTACAGCGTCCGCTTCATGAAACTGGAATTGACTACCGGAGTCTCCTCTTCTGCAAACGATTATTTTGAAATCCGAAAACAGATTGAATTTGCCAAAATGCAGGTTCTCAAGAATTATCCATACATGCAGCAGTTTCTTGACCGCTGTGCCTCTGAAAACGTCAGTGAAGCGCTCCTTGCAATTGAAAAACAAAGAAACGTCATCCAAGATGTGTACGCTGTCCTGAAGAATCAAGCCGACCGCACGTTTTTTAGGGACAATGTATCTTTCGAGAAACTTGACGCCATGCTTGACTACACCATCAGCGGACTGATGAGCGCTCATTTCAGGGACGATTCTTTCCATCCGGAGATGCTTTTCGAGGAGACGGTATCTTACCTTACTATGCTAAAACAGATTTCTTACAAAAAATAGAAGGCATCCCTGCCTTCTTTTTTCATTCCTCTACCCATACTTTTTTAAGCTGCATAACGCCTGCCCGAATCTCTTCAAACGACAGGGCGCCATACCCCAATATCAGCATTGCCGGAGCATCGGTATTTTTTTCAATTCTAAAATCCTGCATCCGGTAAACTTTCACGCCAGCCTCTTCCGCCAAGCTCGCCAGCATTTCCTCGTCCCGCCCTCTTACATCCGTCAAAAGCACATGCTGTCCCGCGTTGCTGCCGGAT
The DNA here is from genome assembly GCA_947564735.1 of uncultured Lachnospiraceae bacterium. Lineage (GTDB taxonomy): Bacteria > Bacillota > Clostridia > Lachnospirales > Lachnospiraceae > UBA3282. The sequence continues at coordinate 92,738 of CANOEC010000002.1, forward strand.
ATGCGAAACGCATTTTCAAAGGGCTTCAGTTCGTTTAATAACAAATCATGTTTTTCCCGGTATCTTTTGCGCATCTTATTCAGATAACGCTCAAAATAACCGTCCTGAATGAATTCATTCAGAATCGCCTGATCCAGCCTTGACACCGTGGACGAATAGCAGCTGCACACACTGCGATACTGTTCCAATAAAGGATATGGCAGTACCATGTAGCTGATGCGGATTGCCGGCGCAATCGACTTGGAAAACGTACCAATATACACTACTTTGCCGTTGTGATCCGATGCCTGCAGTGAGGGGAGCGGTTTTCCCCTGTACCTGAACTCACTGTCATAATCGTCCTCTATCAGATAGCGCTCCTTATCTTCCGCCGCCCATTTTAAAAGCTCCATGCGCCTTCCGATAGGCATGGATATCCCTGTCGGATACTGATGGGAAGGCATCACATACGCCACACGCGCATCAGTTTTTCGCAGACAATCCACTCTGATGCCATTTTCATCCATCGGTATCAAAGACACCGGATACGCGCAGGAACGAAATATCCGGTATGCCCTGACGTATGTCGGATTCTCCATTGCCACATGCACATGCCTGCCTAATATTTTTTCCAACAAAAGAAGCAGGTAATCATTCCCTGCTCCGATAACAATCTGTTCCGGTTCACAGTTTACCCCTCTTGAGCCGTGCAGATAACGGCATATCGTCATCCTTAAGCCCAAATCCCCCTGTGGTTCCCCCAGAGAAAACATTTTACTATTGGCATCCACGAGAATATTTTTGGTAATCTTCTTCCATGTAGCATACGGAAAATACCGCATATCAATGGCGCTGGGCGAAAAATCATACGAAATACGCTCCCGCTCCTTTGCATCCTGCAGTTCTGTCCCCTCTCTTGGCGGTATTTCATCTATCACATCAAGTTCCTCGTATGCGCTGACAAAATACCCTCTGCGGGGTCTTGCCTCCAGATAGCCTTCCGAGACAAGCTGGTCATATGCCATGTCTACCGTCGTTCTCGATACCTGCAGATATTCCGCCAGAAAACGCGCGGACGGAAGCCTTTCGTTCTGCAGAAGGCTTCCCGTCCTGATTTCATCCCTGATATACTCGTATATCTGCTCATATAATGTTTTACTGTCTTTTGGGTGTAACTGAATATGAATCGGTAATTCTTTCATTTATTCCACAGCCACCGTATCTTTCAGCGGCTCTTTCCCATATTCTACGGCTGTCCGCTATTTTCTTGCCGCGTTCTTTTCCTTAATCTTCTTCATCAGCATCTCTTTGACGTCTCTCGCCTTATCCTTCATACGCGGATTCGCCGTAGGCGACTGCAAAATGCCGGTAATCAGACGGCTGGACACATCATACTGCTCAAAACGCATTGCCGTCACGGCAATCAGATAATCCACCGTAGGTTCATCCATGCCGCACATCGGAAAGCTCTCCGTCTGTCTTGCTGCCAAAAAGCCTTCCAGCGCATTGCGCAGAAATTCATTCTCTTCGTCCTCGCACTGTTTCTTCTGCTCCTCATAATCCGGCAGATTCTTATCAAGATGCTCCGCCTTGCCGCGCAAAAGCCATGCCGTCTTCAAACAGATGTATGCCTTCTCGCTGGATCTTGTCTGCTTCACGATAGCGTTCGCCAGCGTCAGCTTATAGCGCTCCAGAGCCTCATCATATGTGTAAACCTCTTTTACTTCCTTCTGTGGCTTAAAGGTTGCGGAAATTGTCTTCTTGATATTCTTTGCCTGCGGTGAAGTTACAAACTTAAAGAATCTGCTGAGCGCCGCATAACCACAGTAAGGACACAAAATGATATCGTATTTTAATAAATCAATCTGCTCATAGCGCGGTCTTAAATCCAAATCGCTGCCCGCCAGCTTTGCCTTACCGATTTTGACTGTTCTCGCCTTAAATTCCTTGTCACAAATCGGACAGTTGAAAGACTTATCAAACAAAAAGTCCTGCTCCTGAACGGTCGCCGGCGCCTTACCGCCCGGTCCTGCCTCCTCCTTTTTCGGTGCTTCATACAAATCCATGTTTTCAAGGTTGCTCAACCCAAACTGCTCTAACCCCGACAATAATCCTGCCATCGTATATCCTCCCAATCCTGACTTCTGACTTTTTATGCCAAAAAAAGCTTTCAGCATACTTCGGTTCCACGAAACAGAATCCATATCTATCATTCCAAAGGAACCCTATATTATTTTCTCACATTTTTACTTTTTCGGCAATACATAAGAGCTCTTCAAAGATACAATTCTGTTAAAAACAAGTGCATCCGGTTTGGAATCCTTACAGTCCACACAGAAAAATCCCTGTCTGACGAACTGAAAACTGTCATATGCCTTGGCGTCTTTCACGGACGGCTCAACATAGCACTCTTTCATCACCGTTAACGAATCGGGATTCAGATTCAGACTGCCGTCTTCATTGTACACGCCCTTTTCCTCATCAATGATGTTCTCATAGAGCCTGACCTCCGCCCTGACTGCCTCTGCGGCGCATACCCAGTGAATGGTTCCCTTCACTTTACGCCCGTCGGGACTGTTTCCGCCTTTGGATGCCGGGTCATAAGTACAGTGCACCACACTCACCCTGCCGTCTGCGTCCTTCTCATAACTTACACACTTCACGAAATACGCCCCCATCAGACGCACCTCATTGTCCGGGAACAGCCTGAAATATTTCTTCGGCGGTTCTTCCATGAAATCATCCCTGTCTATATATAATTCTCTTGCAAAAGGAACTTTTCTTGTGCCTAATGCTTCATTCTCCGGATTATTGACAATCTCCAGCCACTCTGTCTGTCCCTCCGGATAGTTGTCAATCACCAGCTTCACCGGGTCGAGCGCTGCCATGATACGGGGACGTTTCATTTTAAGGTCTTCTCTGATACAGTATTCCAGCATGGAATACTCCGCTGAGGAATTTGCCTTGGACACGCCGCACAAATCCACAAACAATCTGATGGACTCCGGCGTAAAGCCTCTCCTTCTGAGCGCAGCAATCGAAACCAGACGCGGGTCGTCCCACCCGTCCACGATGCCATCCTCTACCAGCTTCTTAATATATCTCTTACCAGTGACTACATTAGTCAAATACATTTTGGCAAACTCAATCTGCTTGGGCGGATGAGGGTATTCCAGTTCTTCCACGACCCAGTTGTATAACGGTCTATGGTCCTCAAACTCCAACGTACAGATGGAATGCGTGATGCCTTCAATCGCGTCCTCAATGGGATGCGCATAGTCATACATCGGATAAATGCACCACTTATCCCCCGTGTTCTGGTGGGATAAATGCGCCACGCGGTACAAAATCGGATCCCGCATATTGATATTCGGCGACGACATATCTATCTTGGCGCGCAGCGTCTTCTCCCCGTCGGCATACCTGCCCTCTTTCATCTCTTCAAAGAGCCGCAGATTCTCTTCCACGCTTCTGTCCCTGTTGGGATCGTTCTTCCCCGGTTCCGTCAGCGTGCCGCGGTACTCCCGCATCTGCTCGGCGGTAAGGTCGGACACATATGCCTTTCCTTTCTGAATCAGCTTCACCGCGCCCTCGTACATCTGTTCAAAATAGTTGGATGCAAAGAAAAGTCTGTCTTCAAAATCCGCCCCCAGCCACTTCACATCCGCCTTGATGGATTCCACGAACTCACTCTTCTCCTTCGTGGGGTTGGTATCGTCAAACCGCAGATTGAACTTTCCGCCATACTGCTTCGCAAGTCCTGCATTGAGCAGGATACTCTTTGCATGACCGATATGCAGATAACCGTTGGGCTCCGGCGGGAATCTGGTATTCACGGTATCATATACGCCCTCCGCCAAATCCTTATCAATAATCTGCTCGATAAAATTTCTGGAAACGACTTCCTTTTCTGCTTCTTCTGTTATCACCTTTTCATTCTCACTCATAACTACTCCCTGCTTTACCGTTTACATAGAAAACGCTACTATAATATTCAAAATCCATATTGCAATCGATGCTACCGCACCGATTATAGACATCACCTTACCTGCTTTCGCCATCCCGGAACGGCTGGAACCTGAACCCATTCTCGCTCTGGAAGCGCCTACTGCAGACAAAATGAGACCTAGAAGCGGTATGAAAAATGCAAAAACAATGCTTATAAGACCACAGATAAATCCCCAGATTGCCGCTGAACTATTGTCAACCGTCCGCACCGGAATCGGCTGTGTCCCCTGTCCTTGCGGAACATCCTGCTGTAAAACCCGGAACAGTTCTTCCAGACTGTCTTTATAGGGTTTCTTCTGAACCGTTGCCACAAATCCATCCAAATCCATCTCTTTGCCGCCGGCACTCTTTAACCATGCTTCCAGATGCAGCACGCCGTTCTGATAAGACCACTTCAAAAATTTATATCCTTCCAGCATGGCATCGCCGGCGCGATATGCCGGTTCGCCCTTCCAGTCCGACATTGCAAACTGATTCTTCTGCAGATAATCATTCATAATAAAGCCTACAAAATCATCCGGTTTGTTTAAAACAACATCTCTCACATATCTTCCCATCTTCCCTCTCCTCTTACCGTATCCCATTCAAAAAAATCTTCGCCATAAAGTTTACCACATATATCAGAAAAAATCCAGACATACTCTTTGTTTTGGTTTATCTTCCATTTGCAGGCAAATCAATTGACTTTGCCCCCAGATATGATAAAATATATCAGAACATATGTTTTGTATGCTTTGCAGGCACATGCACGGAAATGAGGATTGCCATGGAACAACTATCTCTTTTTACACAGGAAACCGATTTAAACGCACCCCTTGCCAGCCGCTTACGACCGCAGACGCTGGACGACTATATCGGTCAGGAACATCTGGTCGGTCAAGGTAAGATGCTCCGCCAGATGCTCCAGAGGGACAGAATCTCCTCCATGATTTTCTGGGGACCGCCGGGCGTCGGAAAAACAACGCTCGCGCGCATCATTGCAAATATGACACATTCGTCATTTATAGATTTCAGCGCGGTGACAAGCGGCATCAAAGAAATCAAGGACGTGATGAAGCAGGCGGAATACGACCGCTTGTCGGGACTTCATACCATCGTATTCGTGGATGAGATTCACCGCTTTAATAAAGCCCAGCAGGACGCTTTTCTTCCTTACGTGGAGAAAGGCAGCATTATCCTGATTGGCGCAACCACGGAAAATCCCTCCTTTGAGATTAATTCTGCGCTTTTGTCCAGATGCAAGGTATTCGTGCTGAATCCTCTGACAGAGATGGATTTGCGCAAGCTGCTTCACCATGCGCTGACCGACAAAAAAGGGCTTGGCAACATGAATGTTCATATAGAAGAAAGGCTGCTTAACGCTATCGCGGCGTTTGGAAACGGAGACGCCAGAACCGCCCTGAATACACTGGATATGGCAGTCCTGAACGGAGAAATGCAGCCCGATGGCTCCATTGTCGTAAAGGAAGAGCTTCTGGAGCAGTGCACCGGCAAAAAGATGCTTCTCTATGACCGCAACGGAGAGGAACACTACAATCTGATTTCGGCGCTGCACAAGTCCATGCGCAACAGCGACCCCGACGCTGCCATCTACTGGCTCGCCCGTATGCTGGAAGCCGGGGAAGATCCGCTCTATATTGCCAGACGGCTGATACGATTTGCCAGCGAAGACGTAGGTATCGCCGATTCGCAGGCGTTGCAGGTGGCAGTCGCCGCCTATCAGGCATGTCATTTCAACGGAATGCCCGAATGCGACGTGAATCTGACCCATGCGGTCGTCTATCTTTCTATGGCGCCGAAATCAAATGCGCTGTATGTCGGGTACGGACGCGCAAAGGCAGACGCCAAAACCATGTTCTCTGAGCCGGTTCCATTGCAGATTAGAAACGCCGTGACGGACTTAATGCAGAGCCTTCACTACGGAGAAGGCTACCAGTATGCCCATGATACGGAAGAGAAACTCACCGCAATGACCTGCCTGCCCGACTCCCTAAAGGACAGAGTCTACTATGAGCCGGGCGTTCAGGGAAAGGAAGCCGCCGTCAAGGAGAAATTAGAGCAGGTTAAGGCATTCCGCAGGCAAAACGCGCCCCGTTGTTCTGACTGACCATGTGGGCAGTCCCACACCCTCCCCTGCAATAGAATCATAAAAAAACGAGCTCCGCTCGTTTGCGAGATTTGCTTCGCAAACTCGTGCATAAACGTAGGAATTTCCTATTATATAAAATAGAGCGCATAGATTCGTTTTCTATACGCTCTGACACTGTGCTATTATTTTTGAAACACAATCACTGACCGACATCTCATAAGTGTCAACCATTACTTCATATCCCTCCTTAGGATACAAATATTGTAAAGAGGCTTCTGCTGAACCTATACATCTGTTTCCACGTTGTTTTTCTCGTTCTTTCAATATCTGTCTTGGACAGGTTACATGGACGGATAAAAAATCGTAGTGCTGTAAGCTCTCTCGCAGCATACGATATATTCGTTCGCTGGTAATTACATGGTCAATAATAACTCCCTCTTTCACCTGTAATAATTCTCTTGCCCTTTCGCAAAGCATTGGCGAAATATCGTACACATCATCCTCATAAATAACATCATCTGATGTCATTTTTAAAAAATCGTCTATTGAAATCATTTCATATTCCAGATTGCATTTCAGTTTAAGAGATTCTTTTATTGCGGTCGCCAACGTGGATTTTCCACTGCTTGACGCACCATTTAACAAAATAACTCTTTTCATGGCTTTTCCCTCACAGCGTCTGTTCCATGAACTGCCTCATCCGCCCTATCATATGACTGGTAGAAAAGCTCCCTTTCCACCACACAGATATCATGAGCATCGTCACGGCGCACCGTCAGAAAATCACCTGCCATACCCAGCATATACTTTTCCGGGTTCCATGTGCTGAATACCTTGACTCTTTCAGTCAGTTCCTTCGCATAAATATGTGTCACCCCACTGGCGATACATATCTTCGCATAATCGGCAAGCCGCAGGACATCCCCCGTCTCGCGGTTATGGATTGTCGGTTCGTAGGCTGCGTTAGAACGCACGCCCATTTCATCCGCACTGTATGATTTCTCTGTCGCAACATAACTTTTCTCAAACTGTTCTCTACGACTGGGATATACCTCTCCCTTGACGTCAATCATGATGAACAAATCTTCGTCCACCACCATATCGACATCGCCTTCCAACGTCCGAACGGTAATCGGCGTACCGACAGGCAGAACCGATGACGCCTCCACATAGCCGACCGGCATCTTCTTTTTCACATAAATCTGCATATCGGATGTGTCAATCTCATAATCGCTGGCATAGATAATCTGACAGTGGTCAAAATAATCATTCAGCCTCTCACTGAAAAAAGCCTCAGAATGCAGCGTCGGATATGCGTTTTCGTACAAAGTCTTGCTGATGAAACCACCCGCCTTCTCCCTGTGCCCGCCGCCGGAACCGACGCCATCAGCCAAAAAAGCCGCCAGCTCATTCGCCTGCACCTCTTTGATGCAGCTTCTGACTGAGAATTTGTAGCCGTCCTCCGACTCGTTGTATACCACACAGCTATCCACTTCCGCCACCTGAATGAGAAAATCACTGATTAACCCTAAAATATTCGGGTCGCACGGTTTCGACTTGATGATGGCATAACGGTAGTCATCATTGTAGATATGCCGTATCATCGCCACGCCGGCTATCTCCATCTCCTGCAGCGACAGATTGGAGTTCCGAAAAAGCGTAACCAGCGTCTTTTCACACGGAACCAAATCCCTCATATCCATATCGAGTGGATTATATATCTCAGAAAACTGGTTGGTATCCGTATAGAGCCCGTAGTACAACGCCGTGCCGATTCTGCTGTCCTCTATCTGATACCCTGCTTCCCGCAGCATCTGCCAAACAAGCGTTGAACAGCTTCCCAGCTGCGGATTGATTTCTCTCTTTGCCACATCCTCGATTTCAATCTGATGATGGTCGATGACCGCCACATCCTCTGCCGGAAGGTATGTCACATTGCCGGCTTTGTACTGACAATCCACAGTAAGTAACAGTCCCTCTATCCTTCCTGTCGATTGTGCATCCATATACTTGTGAACATCGCCGATATAGTTGATGGGAATCTGCAATTTCTCTACCATCAGCAGAAGATTCGGCTTCTGTATCCGGTTCCTGCCGGCATAAATAAGCTGTGTCTTTTTCCCCAGACTCATAAAATAACCATACAGAGCAAATCCGGAGGCAATGGTGTCCGCATCTGGATTGTCATGACATTGAATCGTGATGGATTGGTAGTCCGCTAATTCATTTAATTTCATTGTAAGGTTTCCTTTGTCTTCTCTTTGTCTCGTCTATGTTCTCTTATGATTTCTTCCTTATCTTCGCTTTGTCTTTTTTACCGGCTGCACTTTTCATTTCTCCCGCACCGGCACGCCGCCTCTCTTAATGCCGAATTTATCGCGCATGGCAAGCAGCGCATCGATCTGCTCTCCTGTAAGCAGATTCTGTTTTCCCAATATTTTCTCTGTAACAAGCAGAATCTTCGCATAATATTCCATGGATTCCAGCCTATAATATGCCTCATAGATATCTTCCGCCCAAGTCACCGCGCCATGGTTGGCAAGCAGAATGCCGTTGTGGGTATGGCAGTAAGGCGCAATCACCTCCGGTACTTCCCTGCTTCCCAATTCCGCATAGGGCGCAACCGGCACATCCCCCAGCGTAATGACTGCCTCCGCCAGCACCGGCGTATCAAGCGGAATCCCGGCTATGGCAAAGCAGGTGCAGATTGGAGGGTGCGCATGACAAACCGCCTTGATATCCGGATTCTCCCGATAAGCCCGCAGATGCATTTTCAACTCGGAAGATGCCTTATAAGTTCCTTCCAGTACGTTGCCATCTAAATCCACCTTGACAAGCATTTTCTTCTTCATATACCCTTTGGAGACCCCTGTGGGCGTCGCCCAGACTTCGTTATCGTTGATCTTGACGGAAATATTACCGTCATTTGCCGCCACGAAACCTCGTACATACATGCGCTGTCCGATGTCGATAATTGCTTTTTTCGCCTGTTTTTCTGTAATATATTCCATGTGTGACCATTCCTTTTCCTCATGTAACAGTTCCGCTTTCCATGGCAAACCCATCCGGAAGGCTGAACCGTTACTGCATCACGTCTTCTTATGCTTCTCATTATGGACTATTACAGGAGAAATTACAAGAAAAGTGCAAAAATTGCCCCCTGTCAATTAAGGTTCAATTTTTGCACTTTTACTCTACTCCGCCTGACTTAAGCTTCAGCAGATTCTCCGAAACGCTGTTCACCTGCCGGAAGGATTCTTCGACTTCCCCGGTGACTTGCTTCTGCCTCTGCGTCTCCTCAACAATTCTGTCTGCCTGTTCAATGGTACTTTTCACAAGGCGCTCCATCTGTTCTATCGTATCCAGAACCTGCCCGCTGCGCATTTGTGTATCCGCACTGGAATCAGCGGCAATTCTCGCTTTCTCTTTTGATTCTTCCTGCAAATCGCTGATTTTTACCGCTTCCTGTTCTACTTCCATCAATTTAGCTACTTCTTTTGTGACATTATCGATATTCTCCTGATTTGAGACCTGTACCTCCTCCAACAGCCCGAAAACTCTTTGAATAATCCCGGCAATGGCATCACTCGCCTGCTTGGAATTTTTCGCTAACTGTCCTACCTCCTGTGCAACCACGCTGAAGCCTTTTCCCATCTCACCTGCTCTCGCCGCTTCTATCGACGCATTTAACGCAAGCAGATTGGTCTGATTTGTGATTCCTGCAATCGTCTTCGCAAATTCGGAGATCTCCGCAATACCATTTTCCAGACTCTCAATCATCGTCTCCGTCTGTCTTGCCGAATGTTCAATTACCTCGATGCCTTTCGTCGTATTCCGCATCATCTCAATATAATTATGTATCTTCCCGGAGGTTTCTTTCGAGATATCCAGCATATCCGCCACATTTCCTGCCAAATCGTCCGCATTCTGATTCAACTCATGCATCGAATCGCGAACCGAATCCACAAACCTTGAACTCTCATTACAATCATGAAGCGTCGCCTGCGCTGAGCTTATAATGCTCTCATTCGTATCCGCGAAACCGTGGATATACATATCAAGCTGTTCCACCACGCTCCCTAGTTCCTCGGATGCCTTTTCGCATTCCTCCACGATAGCCGCCGTCTGCTTGGTGTCCGCCAGTTTGACAAGCATCTGATGGGACATTTCCGCAATTTTCACACAGATAATGCTCATCACAACCGTCTCCAGAAGGAAGCCTAAGGAACGACTGAAAAACCACATAAACGTAGTTTCATACTCAATCTGCTGCACATGCAGCGAACGGAAATAGAGAGAAACCACCAGTAGAATATAAGAGACGACCGAAACCCGTATGGTGAATTTCTTATCATAATAAAAGAGACTGAATACCATCGCAAACGCATAGGTCATATAGATGCCCAGCGCGGCGTTGGTTGCCATGAGTGCAACCAGCACAGCAAGGGCAAACGTCGTCACATATTTCATGATGCCAATGGGCGTATTCATTTTATAGGCGATGCCCGGACCAATCGTTACGACAGCGGCTACTACCGTAAGAACCAGCAATTCACTCACTTTTGCCTGAAAAATACCGACCGCCGAAAGAATCATCAGCAACGGAAAAACAAGAATCAGCCATTTCAACACTTTGACGGCCGTTTTTGTCACTCTGATGTCATTTGCAATAAATATGTTTTCTTCTGTTTCCGCATTCCTATTCTCTTCCATGTCCAATACCGCCTTCCCCAATCCTGTGTCCGCAGTGCAAAAGCTGTAGATTTCTGTAAATCAATGTAAGTAATTAAGCTAATGCAGATAACGACGTCGATTTATTTTAACATACAGAAACGTCCGCACATACCTTTACGGTATACTTTGCACTTTTGAGGGTATACTTTGCGCTTATTAGTTTACATAATATTTTTCTCCTTCTTCGTGAAGATTTCCCGCAGTGATTCTGTGTACGGTTCTCTTGCAATACCATACTCCGTCACAATCCCCGCAATCAAATCATGGTCCGTCACATCAAATGCCGGATTGAATACCTTGACGCCGGCAGGCGCCATCGGCTTCTCATACCACATGTCCGTCACCTCATGCGCCGGACGCTGTTCAATCGTGATATCCGCACCGGTAGCCGTATTCATGTCAATCGTTGATGTAGGCGCACAGATATAGACCGGCACATTGTAGCGTTTTGCCACCGTCGCAACGACGGACGTCCCAATTTTATTGGCGGTATCACCGTTTGCCGCCACGCGGTCACAACCCACAAACACCGCGTTGACCCAGCCGTTTCTCATAACCGTGGCGGACATGTTGTCACAGATTAACGTCACATCAACCCCTGAAGAATGCAGCTCATAAGACGTCAGTCTCGCCCCCTGCAAAAGCGGTCTCGTCTCATCCGCAAACACACGGAAATGATAGCCTCGCTCCTGTCCTAAATAAATCGGCGCCGTGGCAGTCCCGTATTTGCACGTGGCAAGCTGCCCCGCGTTACAATGCGTGAGAATCCCGTCTCCCGGCTTTACAAGCGTCAGTCCATATTCTCCAATCGCCTTACATACCCGGATATCCTCCTCCTTCATGGCAAGGGACTCTTCTTTCAGCTTCTGTTTGATCTCCGCCACCGACAAATGCTGATTCGCGATGCATACCTGCTCCATCCTGTTCAATGCCCACGACAAATTGACTGCCGTAGGTCTGGCGGAGTTCAGATAATCCTTGTATTTGCCAAACTGCTGATAAAACGTATCGTAATCCTCCGTGCAGATTCCCTTCGCCAGCAGATAAATGCCGAACGCCGCAGCCACGCCGATCGCCGGTGCGCCGCGCACTTTTAACAGATAAATGGCATTCCATATCTCCTCCCCCGTGTGCAGACTGATTAACTCCGCCTTTCCCGGCAGAAGCGTCTGGTCCAGAATCACCAGTGCACTGTTTTCATCGTCCAAAGCCACCGTTTCATACTCCATGATATTCTTCTCTTGTTCCATACCGTTCATTTTCCTCCTTTTTACATCAACAAATAGTACGTCACCGGAAACACCTTCTCCAAAACTGCAAACACCGGCAAATACGTGCCAAGTCTGATAAACACCGGTGCACAGACAAGACTTGCCAGCGCCAGAATCGGAATTGCCGCCGCAACCGCCTCCTGCCTCTTTAAAAAAATACCGAGTACCGCACAGTATCCCACAACAATAAACTGATACAAAAGCAGCTGCCCCATCTGTATGCCCCATGTCCTCACATTCCATACAGTCAATAACCCGCTTATTCTGCCAATCCCTTCCACGCCACCGCACCGGATTCCATCGAAAATCCACAGACAAAACAATACCGCAAGGGATGTAAAAGCAGTCGGCAGCCATATATCGACTATATAAGTCAATCCATTCGGCGCCATCCGCAGAAATCTTTTTTCCCTTCTGTCCGTGTCATATTCCAATATGCCGCACATACCACTGATGAAAATAACCACTGCAAATACCCCTTTTACGGGAAAAACAACTGTGTCAGATATAACATCTGTGTCAGAAGAATATTGACTATCAAAGTCATCATTCATATATTGAAAGGAAAACGTACTGTTATCCACCAAATGCCTCTCATATGCCTGTTTTGCAAAATCTACGATTTCCCGTGATGTTTCAGTCTCCGTCCCGCCATAGCTCTCATAAGATTCTTCCAAAAGCATTTCCGCACACATCCGCATATACTCTTCATAGGACTGTTCGGAATACAGCTTGAAAAGAATACCGCTGATGCGCTCCTTCGCCATGCCGGTAATGCTGCTTGCCTCCGTCTCGTAAACGGTAATGCTCCTCGCCCAGTCGCGCTCCATCACCCGCCTCGCAATATTCGCCGCGATGACGAAGCCGCAGTCAGCCTCAGCTTTCAATACGCTCCGCTCCACTTCTCCTTCGCTTTCACAGAACAAAAAATGCAGAACACTCTCCTCTTCTATGTCCCATAACGCTTCCCTAATCTGCCCGCTCCATGCACCGTCTTCCACACATACCGCCACTGCTGCTCCGCTCCGTTCCCCCTGCTCCACCACACCGACCGCACAACCGAGTAGCGGTATAAGCATCAGCAGCACAATATATGCCGGCTGTCTCCACAATCTTTTGATAAGAAGCCCTATCCATATGCGATATTGTCTGATTCTCTCGGTTTTTTTCACACCCATTGCACAATCCTAACCCCGTCTTCTGAACAAATAGGACGCTAACCCGAACAGCAGTGTATAACATCCCATACCGATCATACATTGTCTGAATGTTTCCTCATGGTATCCGCCCAAGACATTTCCTGCCGCCCCTATCAAATATGCAGTAGGAAGCTTGTCGCCTATTACCTGTACTGCCGCCGGCAAAAATACGGACGGAATCAAGCCTCCCGACAAATAGAGCATCGCCACGGACAACAAAAATATGAGGAGTACCGCTGCAGTCCTGCCACCCGAAAGACTATATATGAAATAGACCAGAACAGAAACCGTCACCACAATCATTAACCCTGCCGCCGTCTGCGCCAGAATGTGGGATGCATCCTTCGTTCCCTGCATCAGAGTCTGCATCAGCGAGGACGCCTCCGGAATGAAAAGACCTGTCACCCGAATCACCATCCATGCAGCCAACCCCAGCAGACCCATACATAAAAACCCGCAAAACCATTTACAAAAGCATTGCCAGCCTTCTCCCGTCCCTTGGCGGGCAAGCTGTCTGCGAAAAGCGGAAGGTGCCCGCTGCATCACGGGATACACCGCCATTCCGATCAACATCAAAAACAAAATCATGGCGGACGCCCCATAGAATTGTACGATGCTCATCCTCCCGGACGCCGCCACCGTCTCTTCTTTATAAACCGCCAGTCTGTCCAGCGCAAAAGCCAGATTATAGCTGTCAATCTCCCCCTGCATCACAGACAGTCTGTCCAACATGCCGTATTGCACCGCCGTATCATACGCTCCATAAATCTGTGCCTGCGCCACACGCAAAAGTCCGGTGCCGGATTCGGTCAATTCCCGTAAAAGCATGGATTCCAGACCGGCATCTTCCGGAAAATAGACTTCTACAGACGGATTTGCCCCGTTCATGATTCCCTCTATAAGCTGTTCCGGCAGCACAATCAATGCCACGCACTCCCGCTTCCTTAATGCCTCAAAACCCTCTGTCTCGGACAACTCCACAAAATGGCATACCTGCGAGGCGCTTTCCAGATTCTCGACATACTTGAGCGCCATCTGTGTCATCACATTATCCTCTCTTATGACAATGCCGATATCCGCCCGGACTGCCAACGGCGCCTTTTGCATGTTTCTTGTACCACAAAAAGCAATCATGCCTATGAGAACCATAAGCAGGATTGCCTGTGCTAACATACGTGGGAACATCCCGAACATTCTTTTTATCTCTATCCACAGATATTGTAGTCTCTGTCTCATAGAACTTACGCCTTCCGGTCTGGCTCCCCCGCATTCATGTCTGTGTACATATCAAGCAGCCCCACCGTCTCCGATGCCGGTCTGCCATACATATTGCAGCATTTGTGAGAAACCGTTTTTCTTTCCTGCTCCTCCTCGTCAAACGTGATACTCATGCGATATACGCCCTGCTTGGACTCCGTATCCAGATGTTTCATAATCTCTTCAATCATCGCTTCCTGTCCTGTATCACCCATCATAAAAAGCTCCTTCTATAACTTAATAACCATGCCCTTTCGCGACCTGTAAATCTAAGCCAAAGGCGCAAATTTTCAATTTGCGCTCCATTTCGCCCGCTATCAAGCCCTACACATCAAGCTTTCGCGCAACTCAAAACCACTCATAGCGGTAAAACTAAAATCTGTTTACCATAACATATCCAGCAGACCGCCGTACTCATCATCCAGTTTATAAATAATCTCGCCCCAATCAGCAAATGTCATTTCAAAAAATGCCGTCTTTGCTTCCACCGATGGACTAATCTTTCCCTTCATCGGCTCCACCATGACATCGCCGCTTATCCGGAACAATTCCTCATCGTCCATCACAAATGTAAGCTTCTCCAGTTCCAAAGTCACGCTCTCCCCCTTCACGATATCATCCAGACTGCTTTCCATAATTAAATCAAAATCATCGACATCGTCTTTCATGGAAAACGTGATGTCAAATTCGTCATTTGCCGCATTACAATTCATGACATATTTCATGATACCATCACCGTAATCGTCCGAATACTTGATATCCATGCTGACCTCGTATTCATCCGCTGTTGCATTCTGTACCAGCTGGCAGATGATTTCCCGTGTTTCGCCATCCGTTCCTTCTATGCTTATCTTGCCCTGTATCTTGTCAATGCTTCTTTTCTCTCCTAAGAAAAAGAGTTCTCCTGAAAGCGTCGCTTCGGAATCCAGCATCTTGACCGGTTCCTCAAACATAATGCTGTCGATACGGTTTTTTGATGAAATCTCAAACAGCAGACTCACGTCCGAAGTCACCCAGTCATCATACTCGTTCAGGACATCCATGTTGTCTGTCAGCTCGGCAATCTCGCTGTATTCCCTGATGTAATTTCTGACCAGACGGTTCATCTGCTCCTCCGGAAATGTGACCCGGTACAGCCCCTTTTCTACCTTCTCGATTGTCATTGCTTCTTTGCACGCTTCTAAGTCACGCGTTGTCTGCTCAAACGCTGTGCTGAAATTTTTCCAGTCTCTCATGGAACTTACATTGCCTTTGTCGGAAAATAAATCAATCGAAAACTCTTCCGCTCCGCTTACATCAGAATATTCCGCCAGAATCGAATTGTTAAACTGGCTGACAACATTTTCATTCTCCACATACATATCTTCTATGAACAGTTCCGGTATGGAGAAGCAGAACACTTCATCATTGGCATAAATATTCACATGCGCAAAATCATAATTCATCATGCTGATACTTGTTTCCGCATTCAGCTCTTTTGCATCCATGTCCTTATAAAAATCAGTATCCACACCGAGCGTCACACTGTCTGCCATCGCAATATCCATGGAAAAATCCAAAGACGAATCCATATGACACCCGTCTTTTCGTACCATTTTTAAAATATCTTCGCTGCCGATTTTCTCCGCCAAAGGATTAGTGGTCTGTGAAATTTCTTTCCCGATATTCTGAAATCCCTTGCTAATCTTATATGTCGGCGTGCTCCTAACATACACCATTGCTCCTATGATAACGACAACAAGCGCCATGCAGACGCACGCAATGGCGATTACAACCTTAGCAGCGCCCTTCTTTTCCTTGGGCTGGTAAGGGCGGATTGGTCCCCCATTCATACTACCCTGCCCTTGATAGGAACCGCCATATGGATTGTATTGTGATTGCTGTCCGTATGGGTTATTCTGCTGCTGTTCATACGCATTATATTGTGTGTATTGCGCCTGTTGTCCGTACGGGTTATCCTGCTGCATCTCATACGGATTGTATTGTGATTGTTGTCCGTATGGGTTATTCTGCTGCTGTTCATACGCATTATATTGTGTGTATTGTGATTGTTGTCCGTATGGATTATTCGGTTGCTGTTCATTCAAGCCTTTGCCCTGCTGCGCCGATGCTGTGTCACTATCTGTAACTCCGGGAATCGGTATTTCCTGCGGTATATAGCTGTCTGCATGATTCTGATTGTTTTCGTCCATCTGTCCCCTCATTCTTTCTTTTCACACTGTTTTTCTAACTGTACCTCGTTATTTCTCACGGAATACACAAGACAGTCAACGCTTAAGCTGCTCTCCCAAGCACCCACTCAAAACATCCTGACCAGCGCTTCGCCGCGAAGTCCTCTGTCCACCTGTTTCAGCCGACCATCTTTCATGACATACACCTTGCTGCACATCTCCAGTTCACTTTCTTCATGCGTCGTAATGACTACCGTCCCCTTGCGTTCCAGATATGCCTGTAAATATCTGCGTATCTCTTCCTTGCAAACCAAGTCTAACGCCGCGCTTGGTTCATCCAGCAAAAGTACCGGCGGCATTCCAGCCATAGCAATTCCGATACTCACACGCTTCTTCATACCGCCCGACAATCTGTTTACCTGCTTATCACTAAATTCATGAATCCCCAATAAATTCAGAAACCCTTGGGATAACTCCTGTTTAAGTTTCTTCTTATCGGGATACCACAAGCGCAGATTATCATAAACCGTAAGTTCCGGAATCAGCGGATTCTCCTGAGGCACATAACCGGTCATCCCCCTGATAATCTCCCTATCCGCATACATCCTGCCACCGGAAGCGCTCCATGCCTTTCTACCGTAGTAGAGCACTTCTCCCGATTTTGGCTTCAACGTACCAGCCAAAACTGACAGTAATGTCGATTTCCCGCATCCGTTCGCACCGACGATGGCAATGCATTCACCTCGCATCGCCGTAAAAGAAACACCCTTTAGAATCTTTTTTCTGCCATATGAACTTGTAATGTCCTCCACTGTAATCATAAGTTCCATGTTTCTATAGTAACATAGATTAAAACAAAAGAAAACGCCCAAACAAAAATGCCGGGCGTTTTCCTATATTTAACATTTCTTCTATTTTCACATGCAATAACGCACTTTGGACAAAACCGCTCCAAGCGATTCCTCCAGAGATGATGTAAAATTTCTTATATGGCGTCCTCTGACGCCTTAGAAATGCTTCATCCCATATTATTTTGCCGCTGCAATCTCTGCCTTCAGCGCTGCTGTCAGCTTCGGAACAATCTTGTTCAAGTCGCCTACTACACCGTAATCTGCAACATCAAATATCGGAGCGTCGGCATCTTTGTTGATTGCAACGATGATATCGGATTCTTCCATACCTGCCACATGCTGGATTGCACCGGAGATACCAATTGCAAAGTATACGTTCGGACGAACTGTCTTACCTGTCTGACCAACCTGAAGATCCTTCGGTTTCCAGCCGGAATCAACCACTGCACGGGAACAGCTTACTGTACCGCCAAGAACTTCCGCCAGCTCTTCAAGAATCTTGAAGTTCTCCGGGCTTCCTACGCCACGTCCGCCAGATACGAGAATCTTGGCATCCATGATATCAACTGTCTCTGTAACAGCCTTCACAATATCGAGAATCTCCACATATTTGTTGTCCGGTGTGAATCCCGGATTAAACTCTTCTACTACTGCCTTTGCACCCTTGATAGGCTCAATCTTCTGCATAACGCCTGCACGAACGGTAGCCATCTGCGGACGGTTGTAAGGACATGCAATTGTAGCGATTGTGTTACCGCCAAATGCCGGACGTGTCATGAGGAGCTGGTTATGTAACTGCTCCTGTCCCGGAACTGCCTGCAACGGGAAGTCACCGATTTCCAATACGGTACAGTCTGCTGTCAGACCTGTAGCAACTCTTGCGGATACTCTCGGTCCTAAATCTCTACCGATTGCGGTAGCGCCGACAAGCATGATTTCCGGTTTGTACTGATTGATTACGGAAGCAAGCGCATGTGCGTAAGGCTCTGTTCTATAATCCTTCAATTCAGGATCGTCAACTACGATAACCTTGTCTGCACCATACTCAGCAAGCTGGTCTGCCAGCCCTTTAATGCCAGAACCTACCAATACAGCCGTTACTTCAGTATTTAAATCTTTAGCGAGGTCTTTTGCTTTGCCAAGTAACTCGAATGCAATACTGCTGATCTCATTGTCTACCTGCTGCGCAAAGACATATACACCCTTGTATTCTTCTAAATTCATTGTTTACCTCTTTCTGCGCACTCTTTTACGCGTATTCTCTCAATTCACGTTCAGCACACGCCCATGCGCTAAACTCTTTTCATATTCTTTACCGAGTTTGCGAAGCGAATCTCGTGACTGAGCTTTGCTCAGTCAGCCTATTGAACGGACGTTCCCTCATACCGTCATCCATCTGCCAAATTCGTGCAAGCACGATTTGTCCGACAGATTCGGTCTTGCTGAACTATTAGATGACATGTTTTACTTTTAACTTGTCAACAATGTAGCTTACGGATTCATCAGGATCAAGAGTAACCTTCTCGCCTGCGCCCTTTCTTACCTTATCGGAAGCCTTGGCAATCTTCGTAGGTGAACCCTTCAGTCCTAAGTTTGCATCGTCTACATCTTTCAAATCAGCTCTGCCCCATACGGTAATCTCCTGCTTGTATGCGTCGAAAATTCCGCCCGGCGTCATGTAACGAGGCTCATTCAATTCAGAAAGCGCTGTAATCAGACAAGGCATCTTAGCTTTTACTACATGATATCTGTCTTCGTACTGACGCTCAACGATAACGCTGTCGCCTTCAATCTTAATGTCCTGCGCATAGGAAATAACCGGAATATTCAAATGCTCAGAAATCTGAGGACCTACCTGCGCCGTATCACCGTCAATTGCCTGACGACCAGTGATAATAAGGTCATATTCAAGATTTCTAATCGCACCTGCAATGGTTGTGGAAGTCGCCCATGTATCAGCGCCGCCGAGAACTCTGTCTGTTACGAGAATACCTTTGTCTGCGCCCATAGCCATCGCTTCACGCAAAACTTCCTCTGCTTTAGGAAGACCCATCGTTACAACAGTCACTTCTGCACCGTACTGGTCTTTTAATCTGAGCGCTGCTTCCAGACCTGCTTTATCATCCGGGTTCATGATGGTAAGCATAGCGCCTCTGTCAAGTGTTCCGTCAGGATTAAACTTAACGCCGCCCTTTGTATCAGGAACCTGTTTAATACAAACAACAATTTTCATTGTATTTCTCTCCTTATATTATTTATTTGTGTTTATTAAATTTGGTACTATTGTACGTAAGCATATAAGCCGGCACTTCCGTCTTATTTTTCACACACTTACTTAAGCAAAGCGCCGGAGATTACCATTCTCTGGACTTCGCTTGTTCCTTCATAAATCTCGGTAATCTTCGCGTCACGCATCATACGCTCTACATCGTACTCTCTGATATAACCGTAACCGCCGTGGAGCTGGACAGCCTTGGTTGTTACTTCCATAGCAACCTCTGCTGCATACAGCTTCGCCATAGCCGCTTCTACAGAGTAAACCTTCTGGGTAGCTTTCGCCATAGCTGCCTTGTATACGAGAAGCTGTGCAGCCTGTACCTTAGTAGCCATGTCAGCAAGCTGGAACTGTGTATTCTGGAATGCGCCGATGGTTCTGCCAAACTGTTTTCTTTCTTTCACATACTGGATAGTTGTCTCCAGAGCGCCTTCTGCAAGACCAAGCGCTTGAGAAGCGATACCGATACGTCCGCCGTCCAGTGTGTGCATTGCGATACCGAAACCTTTACCCTGCTGTCCGAGTAAGTTTTCCTTCGGAATGCGGCAGTCTGTAAAAATCAACTCGTATGTGGATGAACCGCGGATACCCATCTTCTTTTCCTTCGTACCGAATGTAAATCCGGGCGTTCCTTTTTCAACGATAAATGCGGAGATTTCCTTAGTCATTCTGCCGCGCTTCTCAACCATACCGGTAATTGCGAAGATTACGTATACGTCTGCTTCCTTACCGTTTGTGATAAAGCACTTGGAACCATTCAGTACCCACTCGTCTCCGTCAAGTACTGCCTTGGTCTGCTGTCCCTGTGCGTCTGTACCAGCGCCGGGCTCTGTCAGACCGAATGCACCTAACTTCTCACCTTTTGCAAGGGGAATCAAATATTTCTGTTTCTGCTCTTCTGTACCATATGTCATAATCGGATCACAGCACAGAGATGTATGTGCAGATACGATAACACCTGTTGTTCCGCAAACCTTAGAGAGCTCCTCAACACACATAGCGTATGTAAGAGGATCACAGCCCTGTCCGCCGTACTCCTTCGGAACAGGAATTCCAAGGAAACCTAATTTAGCCATCTTCTCAACGGTTTCTCTTGGGAATACTTCTGTCTCATCTACCTCTTGAGCGAGAGGTTTTACTTCTTTTTCAGCGAACTCTTTAAAGAGCGCTCTCGCCATTTCATGTTCTTTGCTTAAAGTAAAATCCATGATTTTTTATTCCTCCATGTTTATTTTAATTGGATAACGACCGTTTTGTCATACCCATCACTTTTAAAACATTATTACAGAATTCACGCCTTTGCATCCAATTCTTCGGAAAGAATGCACGCTTTTTGCACTCAATTCTTCGGGAAGAATGCTTGCATTCTTCTGAAAATAACATAGTTGCTCTTAGGCATCGTATTCTGATGCCTTAGTGCAACTTTATTTTCTTTTACTTAGAATAATCAAAGAAACCTACGCCTGTCTTTCTGCCAAGTTTCTTCTCTTCTACCATCTTCTTAAGAAGCGGCTGCGGAGCATACTTCTCATCCTTGGTCTCATTGTAGAGAACTTCCATGATTGCAAGGCAGATATCCAGACCAATCAAATCGCCCAGATGAAGCGGTCCCATCGGGTGAGATGCGCCAAGCTGCATAGCAACATCGATGTCTTCAGCAGATGCTGTGCCTGCATCAAGAACGCCGATTGCTTCGTTAATCATCGGAATCAGGATTCTGTTTACTACAAATCCGGGAGCTTCCTTAACCTGCACAGGAGTCTTGCCGATTTCTGTAGCGATAGCAGTAATCTTATCCACCATCTCCTGAGGAGTATTCTCACCTCTGATAACCTCTACCAGTTTCATTCTGTCAGCCGGGTTAAAGAAGTGCATACCAATCATCGGTCTGTCCAAGCCCTCACCAATCTTCGTGATGGAAAGTGAGGATGTATTGGAAGCAAACATACAATCTTTCTTAACGATTCCCATTAACTCTTTGAAAATTGACTGTTTGATTTCCATTTTCTCAAGAGCAACTTCTACGATTAAATCGCAGTCTGTGCAGATGCCGTTTAAGCCTGTGGTAATCTTTCCCATTACCTCGTCAGCCTTTTCCTGTGTGATTTTCTCTTTACCCACAAGGAAGTTCATGTTCTTCTGAATCTTTGCTTTGCCGCCTTCAGCATACTCTTCTTTGATATCGCAGAGACAAACTTCATATCCGTCTGTCATTGCGAACGCCTGTGCAATACCGGAACCCATTGTTCCCGCACCAATAATACCTACTTTCATTGTAAATCCTCCTTATATTTTTTAATAATTATCAGCAGTTCTTAAAAGGCTCTTTTACTTTTTCCTTATTTTTGTCAAGGAAAAATGCCATTCCATACTTCTGGTCTTCCGTCTCAAAGCAGTCACCAAAAAGCTTCTCTTCGATTACGATTGCCTCGTCCATACCAACTTCCAAACCGTCATTGATTGCCTTCTTGCAGTTGCGAACGGCAATCGGTGCATTCTTCGCGATACCTGCCGCCATCTTCTCAGCCGCCGCCATCAGCTCTTCCTGCGGATATACAGCATTCACAAGACCGATTCGCAGCGCCTCGTCGGCTTTGATATTTCTTGCCGTATAAATCATCTGCTTTGCCATGCCCGGTCCTACGATTCTTGCAAGTCTCTGTGTACCACCGAATCCCGGTGTGATGCCAAGACCCACTTCCGGCTGTCCGAATACGGCATTGTCGGAGCAGATTCTGATATCGCAGCTCATGGAAATCTCACAGCCGCCGCCGAGTGCAAAACCGTTTACGGCAGCGATTACAGGAATCGGGAATGTCTCCAATTTACGGAATACATCATTGCCCTTCTTACCAAAAGCCTCGCCCTCGGCTTTGGTGAGCGTGCTCATCTCTCCGATATCCGCACCTGCCACAAAGGATTTTTGACCAGCGCCCGTTAAAATAAGGCATCTTACCTCATTCAAATCTACCCCATCCAGAGTCTTATCCAGCTCGTCCAACACTGTAGAATTCAGTGCATTCAAAGCCTTCTCACGGTTGATGGTAATCACGCCGACCTGTCCCTTTACTTCATATAATACAAATTCCATTTGTATGTCTCCTTTATTATTTTATATGTTGCTCAGATAACCCGCCTTGTCCATAACAAGTGTTATAGGAAACTTTCGTATTATCATCTACTCTCATATTTAAAAGTTCTTAGGCGGTACAACTTTCGATGTAACGCCCTAGAACTTTTCTTCTATGATAATCAGCTCTCCTGCAGAGAATGCCATGTGACGGCACGTCACATTTTTTAGGCATTCTGCAGTGTGAGAAAGATTTGCCAGAGGCAAATCGTAGTACTTCTCACAGCCTGCAAATTTGTAAGGCAAGACGCTATCAGCGTCGGCACAAATTTGCAATTGAAAAATCTGTGATTTTTCAATTTAATCTCTCTCAACAATTGTTGCGCAGCCCATACCGCCGCCGATACAAAGAGTGGCAAGACCCTTCTTCGCATCTTTCGCTTCCATTTCATGAAGCAATGTTACAAGGATACGGCATCCTGAAGCGCCAACCGGATGACCAAGCGCAATTGCGCCGCCGTTCGGGTTCAGCTGTTTGTCCACGTCGATGCCAAGTTCTTTGCCGACTGCTACGGACTGTGCGGCAAAAGCTTCGTTCGCCTCGATAATATCGAAGTCCTCAATCTTGTAGCCCGCCTTAGCCATAACTTTCTTGGTAGCCGGTACCGGACCGATACCCATAACCTCCGGTCTGCAGCCTGCCAGTGCGCCTGCTACGAATGTTGCCATAGGTTTTACGCCCAATTCTTTTGCCTTCTCTTCGCTCATGACAACAACTGCCGCCGCGCCGTCGTTGATACCGGAAGCGTTACCTGCTGTAACGAATCCGTCAGGATTGATGGTGCGAAGCTTCTGAAGTCCTTCAATCGTAGAACCCGGCCTCGGTCCCTCGTCAACCTTAAATTCAACCATCTCTTTTTTCTTCTTAACCATAACAGGTACGATTTCTTTATCAAAAGCGCCGCTCTTCTGTGCTTCCTCTGCCTTTAACTGGCTCTTAAGCGCGAACTCATCCAGCTCTTCACGGGTGAGTCCCCACTCCCTGCAGATATTATCCGCAGTTGTAATCATATGATAATCATTGAAAGCATCCCATAATGCATCCTTGATCATTGTATCAACCAATGTACCGTTGTTCATTCTGTAACCATAACGTCCCTGCATCATAGCATAGGGAGCCATGGACATGTTCTCCATACCGCCCGCTACAACGATGTCCGCATCGCCTGCCTGAATCATCTGCGCAGCCATATTGACACAATTCAAACCGGAACCGCACACTACGTTGATTGTAACTGCCGGAACCTCATTCGGAATACCTGCTTTGATGGAGGACTGACGAGCCACGTTCTGACCTTGTCCTGCTTGGATGACACAGCCCATATATACCTGATCAACTTTCTCAGGAGCCACTCCTGCTCTGTTCAATGCCTCCTTAATTACGATTGCTCCAAGCTCTGCAGCCGGAGTCGTGCTTAAGCCACCGCCCATTGTACCGATAGCTGTACGACAAGCACCTGCTAAAACAACTTTTTTTGCCATCTTTTTTCCCTCCATTGTGGTATAATTGTTAGATAAATCTTTGAATTTCGAGAGTGACAACGATTGTTATTTTTTTATCATTCTCCGCTTCTCCTATTGTATCATAGAGGTATCCTTTTTGCAATGCTTTTCTACCTCCGGATCTGCCATTTCACGGGTTCGGCGCCACTCTCTGGTATCCCCGATTTTCGCCACTTCACTGCGGTTTCGATAAAGGAATTTGGTCAGTTCATAACAGTCCACCCAGATTTCGTTATTCCCTTCCTTCTGGGACTCATCAAAAATAAGCTGCAGCCCCCAATGCAGATGAACCACTTCGATATTATTGACATTTTCTTTTGTGCTGTAGCCGGTATGCCCCATATAGCCAATCACATCTCCGGCAGTCACCACATCCCCTTCTTTCAGTCCTTCCGCATAAGGATAATTCTGTCGCAGATGCGCGTAATAATAATACCTTTTACCGTCAAAACTGCGAATACCGATGCGCCATCCGCCATACTGATTCCAGCCAAGCGCTTCCACAACACCGGATTCCACGCATATAATCGGGCTGCCTATCTGCCCCATCATGTCATGCCCCAAGTGCGGTCTGGAATATCCGTAACTTCTGGAAGAACCAAAATCATCATAATGGCTGTACTCAAATCCCTTTGCAATCGGCGAAAACGCTTTCAGCCCATAATACTTCTGCCACTCTCCGTCCTCTTTTAGCGAGAACTCTCCCACCATGCCTCCCAGCACTGCGGTATATGCTTCCAGATAATAATCGTAATACTCCATATCTTCCGCCAGTTCGTCCATGGTCGTCCCACCGTCTGCCAGTTTCTCCGCCGCCTCATTTATCATCTTGACACTGTTCTTGTTAAACTTCCCGCCCGTCCTTGCTCCCACATAGGCAAGAAGCTCAATCCAGTTCAAATGCACATCCTTCTCATAGGAAGTGACATCCCATTCGTATGCCGCTGCCAATGCCTCACAGGTTGCATGAAATTCCACCCACTTAATATAATTTCCTTCTGCCGACACTTCTATCGCCTCACCCGTGTCTGACATTTCCTGCATGGCGCCGTCTATTTTGGCGGAATCGTTCCATCGCGCCGTCAATTCCCGGCTCATTGCCACACATCCGAGCGCGAGCAGCAAAATCAATTCTATCCTGACGGCATACCGCATAACGCCTTCTCTTCCGCCGCTCTTTCTACGCTCTATCCTTTCCGTCCCATTCTTATGCCGTCTGTTTGCATACATTTTACCGGCTTCTTGAATCTTTTTTCTTATCCTCATACACACTCCGTCATATCCGCACAATGCGAAACACCAGCACTCTTTGCGGACTCCCGGCACCATCCCGTGCCGGCAGATTTATGGTTATGTATATGAAAAAATCCTGCGGGTTATGTCAGCCCGCAGGATTTCATTTTTATAATCACACAGTTATCCTGTGCCAGAGACCACCCTTCTCTCAACTGCCGCTGAAGGAGGATGATTTTTTACGGTAAACAAATTCTCTCTGAATCACAAAACTTGCAAAAAACAGGAACACATCCACCGGCATCTTTACAAGCACTTCCATCCCGCCCGTCAGTCCGTACAGTGCATTGACAAGAAAAGCGCTGCACATCATCTGGCAGAAGGCGAGCAGACAGTACTTTCCGGCAGTCACTGCAAGATTTCCTTTGCTCTTAAAAACAACCCGATAATTAATCAGAAAATTGTACACGGCTGAAATCACCCGCGCGCAGATGGTTGCCGCCACAATATACGGAATTCCCCAGACCGCCTCCCCAAATGGCAAAAAACATATACAGAACAGATGAAAAAGCAATAAATCAAGCACACTGGAAGAAAGCGAGGAAAATAGAAACTTTCCAAACACGAGATAAATTCTCACGGAATCTTTGATTGGATTAAAATGACTCGTCCTGTTTTCTTCAATATAGACTGTCTCCACCGGCACTTCCACTATCGATATATTCAGATTTTTCGTCTCAATCAGCATATTCGTCTCGTATTCAAACCGTTCACCCTTGACCTGCATCAGCTTTTTCATAAAGTCAAGCGGAATGGCACGCAGCCCTGTCTGGGTATCGGAAACGGACAGTCCCAGAAGATAGCGGAACACGTTTCGCGTACATTTGTTGCCAAAAGACGACCTTGCAGGAACCGATGGCGCATCAAAATCCCGGCAGCCTAAAATCAACGCCTGCGGATTCTCCCAAAGCTTACGCATACAGGCGAGAATATCCTCCGGCGTATGCTGTCCGTCCGAATCCGCAGTCACACACCCGGACGCATCATCATATGCCCGCAGACAATAGTTAAACGCCGTCTTAAGCGCCCTGCCTTTGCCGAGGTTGACCGCATGATACAGCACCGTACAGTTCTCCACCGTCTCCGCCTGCGCAAACAGTTCCCCATACTGTGCACCGCTACCGTCATCCACGACAACCACGCGACGGATTTTCGCCTGCTGCAGCGCATGGAGAAGCGTAATCAACTTGTCATCCGGCTCGTATGCCGGTATTATAACCGGAATTTCATAGTAAGAATCCATGGTATCCTCCGCAGATATCTCATTGTGACACTTGTATCAGTTTCATTTCCCTTCCATCATCACTGATGCGATATAACATTCCGCAGGTAAAATCGTTATCTTCCGTAATCCGGTCAAACACCGCTCCTGCATCCTGCTCCGTCTCCTCGGCATAAAGGTAGGACGCATGGGAAGCGCGGATTTCCTGCACCATAAAGTCTGTGGGCGCGTCGTTCAGATTCACGCTCCGAAACACCACCGACACGGGAGAAGCCTCATACGCCGTATAACTGTTATTCACCCAGCATAGAGCGTCTCCTCTTCTGATATAGCATACTCTGGTACTGTCCTTTGTCCCCAGTTCTCCCAACGCATCAAGAAACAGCCTCTCATCGCTGCCAAGCATGCCGGCGCGTTCTTCCAGTTTCTTCTCCGTACTGCCATGATGTCCGACCAGTCCATCATACCCAACCCGATAACCTGCTGTCAATGCCACAAACAAAACCAGACACAGATAAGCGCCATACTTACGGAAAAACCTGCCGGCAGCATTCTTCCCACAGCTCTCCCATAAACCGTCCGCCCCTTCCAAAAAGACGCCCGCCAGAAACAGCAAGGTACCGACGGTAAACGGCGCCCCATAACGTTCGATGGACGATATCATCCCCTCCGCTTCCAAGTACTGCGTCTCAGTCGCAAATATCGTGATATGTGCCACAAAAATAACCGCATAAAATAACGCGCCGCTCACAATTGTAAACAGCAATATGGTTCTTCCGCGCCTTGCAGATATGACTTTTATCTTATAAAAAACAATCACAAGCAGACAGATACACAAATAGAGTCCAAGCGGCGTCAGGTCGATGGCTGCGGTCCGCTCCTTATGCAAAGGCAGCCCTGTAAAGGCTTTCAAAAAAGCACGTGCAAACTCTCCCGTATAACCAGAGATACCATACTCGTCAGTGGTCATATATTTGACCGCCGTGGTCGTGGTATTCGTCACCCGGCGCATCAGCAGGCAGAACAGCATCCAGCTTGCCCCGGTAAGAACTGGAAACGCCGCCACGGCGGCTGACGGCAGCCACTTCCGATTTTTCCTTATTCTTCCGCCATCCGATACTGTTTCGTTCTCCGCTCCGGATATCGTCTCCGCCTTCCCTGCACTGCCGCTTCTTACATAGAGAAGCAGAAAGACAATTCCAAACAGCGCCCATACAAACCCAACGGATTTCACCAGCACGAGCACGCCCAGATAAAGCCCGCATCTGCCATACAAAAACAGACTTGTCCGCCTATCACAGCGTCCCTCCGTGGATTCCCCAAGTTGCGTCACCGCTAAGAGAAAGCCGCCGTAAATACATGCCATCGTCAAATCAGCACAAAAACCATCATATCCGTATACTTCCGCAATACTCGGAAACAGCCACAGCGCCGCCGCTGTAAGAACCATTACCGGCACATTCCATCCCCTTAATTTTTTCAGAAGAGGAAACAGAAATACCATATTCATCGTATAATAGCCCACAAAAGCAAGCCCCTCCCGAAATACCTGCGGGTTTAGATGGAGAAACCACCACTTTATCACCTGCGCCCCCGGCGGATAATCTCCAAATTCCGGAGAGACATTACCGTATTTCCCTGCAAATCCATCCAGATAATAGAGTGATTTCACATCGGAAGCCCAGAAATTAATATCGTCCCACCATGATACCACTTTACCGGAAGTGCAGACTGCTACCACCAGCAACAGCAGGAACGCCGTAACAAATGACGCTGATGTCACATTTTGCAGACATGTCTTGCGGAAGACTTTTTTCTCCTGCCGCGTCTTTTTGAGAAACCAAATCAAAAACACGGCGACCACTGCAGCCGCCAGCGCGTCAATCCACGACAGATGATGCAGCATCGCAAGGAGATAAAGAACAAGTGAAAGCATACATACAAACACCGGCAGTATTTCCACCAGCGTCACCCTGAAAAAATATGCAAGCCACAAGATACAGATCAAAACAGCACATATGTGCAAAACAAGTGTAATATTTATCATGCTTTCTCCCACACAGTATCACCCTGCCACATCTGACAGGGTGATACACCGTTTCTTATTGTTCTTCATCATTCATCAAATCAATTATCCCTTTTTCCAAAGCAAACGCTCAGAATACTTATTCTTCCGGTTCAATCAGACCGTAAGTATTTCCTTTTCTCTTATAAACCACATTGACCTGATCTGTCTCTGCATTACAGAATACAAAGAAATTATGACCCAAAAGTTCCATCTGGACACAGGCATCTTCCGGATACATCGGTTTGATATCAAATTTCTTGGTACGGATAATCTGCACTTCCTCATCGTCCATATATTCTCTCTCCATAAATTCCTGCTTAAAGAAAGAGGACGCCTGCTTCTTATCTATCAGTTTATTCTTATATTTCTTAAGCTGTCTCTCAATAATCTCTTCCACCAAGTCAATAGACACATACATATCGCTGCTGACCTGCTCAGAACGAATGATGTTGCCTTTCATCGGAATCGTTACCTCTATCTTCTGTCTGTCTTTCTCAACACTCAGGGTAACATGTACTTCCGTATCCTCGGTAAAATATTTCTCTAACTTACCAATCTTGTCCTCAACTGCTGCCCTTAACCCCTCTGTTACTTCAATATTCTTGCCAACAATTATAAATTTCATATTCATCATCCCTTCCATTGGATTATTGTATAGTCATTATAGCATATTTTTCCTCCTTGTTGCAACAATTCAAATGCCATGTTTCATCTTTTTTGACACCTCAAAAGTCAAGTCCTTTTCTGCAAATTATGATGTTTTTTTACATTTTTATGATAACTTCACAAAACGTTCGTTCTTTCGGTTTCCATAATATGCGCAATCTTTTCATAAAAAAACCTGTGGATAAAGTGGATAATTCCGTGTATAAGTCAATTTACCGCCACAAACACCCTTTTTGGCATGTGGATAACTCATTTGTTTTTCAGAAATAATAACAGATGTTCTGTCAAAAATTTGTACAAGATATACAAAACTTTAAAATCCGGCTTATCAAAAAGAAACGGCGGCTGAATACTCAGCCGCCACAATTATGAATCCGTTATATAAATAATGCCTTCCATTTAGAAAATTCTTCTGATCGAGAGAATGGAACGGTAGGTTGCACTGGAGACGATGATACCCGTCTTCGACGTAGAAGCGTGTACAATCTGTCCATTGCCTACATAAATTCCTACATGACCGGAATAACAGATGATATCACCCGGCTGTGCATTTTCAATTCCGTTTACCGTTGCTCCCACACTTCTGTCTGCTGCTGAAGAATGCGGCAGGCTGACACCGAAATTATTATACACGCTCATAACGAATCCCGAACAATCCGCGCCGTTTGTCAGGCTGGTTCCACCGTATACATAAGGATTACCAACAAACTGGGTTGCAAATCTTGCCACATCCGCGCCTGTGCTCCCGGTCGGACTTTCATAAGTCTTACCGCTCGATGCCTGCGAACCGGAAGAGGAAGCGTTCTCAGCAGCTTTCTTGGTAGCCGCTTCTTTTGCCGCCTGTCTTGCAGCTTCTTCCTTCGCCAGTCTTGCCCTTTCTTCTTCTATCGACTCTGCCTTAACAAACTCAGTGGACAACGTAACATAATCGGTAGACACATAACCGTCACCTTCCTCGATATTGACCTTGACCCAGCCGTCCAGTTCTTCCGTAACAATCAATTCATCTTCGATAGGCACCATACCGAGTATGGTCTCCTCCGTACCGGGCTGTTCACGCACAAACAATGTGGTGGTCGTAACCGTTGCGATACGCGTTCCTACTTCCTTCGCGTAATCAACCGCAGCATCGCCGGTCACACAGTACTCGCCTTTGACATAGCCTTCCACTGAACCGGAACTGATGTGATACCAGCCATTCTCTTCTTCGATAAAATTTCCTACAGATTTGTCATATAACTTACCGACAATATTGCCCTCCTCGCTGGGCAAATCTCTTACATTCACATAGTCGTTAACCTTGGCAATTACCAAATCCTTAAAGCTTTCCTCTTCCTCCGAAAGTCCGGTATTGGCTGCTTTCTTCAAGTCTTCGGTGTATCCTCTGCTGACGACAATGGTATCCTCAATCTTCTTCGGCGGCGCTGCACTGACCGTATCATCCGTACTTGCAAGTTCCGCAAAGCTTCCTACCTGCGCGCTTCCTACCTGCACGCTTCCTACCGTCGTACCGCTCATCTCTTCATTCGTAGCCGCTTCACTTTCGCTCTTGACGGCTTCCTCCTGCAAGGCGGATAGCGAGGTGGATTTGTCTTCATTCTGTAAAGAAAAGTCTATTCCCGATGACGGCAGAACAGAACCAATATTCCCAGAAGCATTTACATCAAATCCCGTACCGGAAAAAGTGATAATCGCCGCCATTGCACATGCTGTTATTTTAACATTCTTTTTCATATGTTACCTCATTTGTTACGAAATTGTTACATCTTGGCTATAATATAACATCGAAAAAGGGTTTTGTCAACCACAGCATATACTAATAAAACCGCTAATTTACGCAACTTCTTGTATCTTTTTCATAAATTCACAAATATTTCACATCTTTTAAAAAATTAAGCTTCGCTCAATTGCGGGATTATGAGTATTTCCACGAAAAAATCGTCGCAAAATGAGAATGGCTACGCATTCCCGTTCAAGTATCTTTCAATTGAAGCGACTGCGCAGGCGCCATCCGACGCCGCAGTGATAATCTGGCGCACTTGTTTTGTGCGGATATCTCCTGCCGCGAAAATACCCGGCACACTTGTCTTGCAGTCCTCACCCGCTATCACATATCCCGCTTCGCTGCAATCCACAACCTTGCGAAATGCTTCTGTATTAGGATGCATCCCGACAGCAATGAAGACGCCTTCCACTGCCAGATTCTCCATGGACTGTTCCGCCGCCGTCAACTCAGCACCGGACTGCCCTGCCGCTGTCAGCTCTGCTCCGGACTGCTCCTCCGTTTGTTTTGACGTCCTGCGAAGCGTCACGCCTTCCACCAAATCCGAACCGTAAATGCAATCCACTACTCTGTTCCAGCACACTTCCACATTCTCACATTGCATCAGCTTATCCTGAAGCCCCTTTGCAGCGCGCAGCCTATCCCGTCTGTGAATCAGATAAACTTTACGGCACATACGAGACAAATAAATAGCATCCTCCACCGCCACATCTCCTCCGCCGACTACCGCTACGTCTCTCCCTTTGAAAAAAGCGCCGTCGCATGTTGCGCAGTAAGATACGCCTTTTCCTTTATATTCGTCCTCCCCCGGCACACCAAGCACAGCGTGCTTTGCACCTGCGGCAAGTATCACCGTTTTTGCCTCATAACATGCCCCGTCTGCAGTCTTTACAATTTTTGTCTCTCCTTCCACTTCCATCTGCGTGACGACCGCTGTCT
The DNA here is from genome assembly GCA_947564735.1 of uncultured Lachnospiraceae bacterium. Taxonomy (GTDB): domain Bacteria; phylum Bacillota; class Clostridia; order Lachnospirales; family Lachnospiraceae; genus UBA3282. Next base: position 125,176 of record CANOEC010000002.1, read on the forward strand.
TAAATTCCGCCCCTGTCATATCCGCATGTTCTTTAAACTTCATTCCCATATCAAACCCGTTCATACCGTGCAGACCCAAATAGTTATCCACCTCGTAGGTATCAAGTATCTGTCCGCCGCTCATAGGTTTTGCTTCTATCACCAACAATTTCAATCCGGCTCTTTTTCCATAGACTGCAGCCGACAATCCTGCCGGTCCGGAGCCCACTATAATCAGGTCATACATCATCCCATCACTCCTTCACATACTTTCCATCGGTTATACTTTGCATTATTTGGTTCTTTCTATTAAAATATAAGAAAATCTGCTTCGCAGATTATCTTGAGAAGAACCTTCGGTTCTTCCACGCTTTACCGGAACTTCCCGCACCATAAGAAAATCTGCTTCGCAGATTATCTTGAGAAGAGCCTTCGGTTCTTCCACGCTTTACCGGAACTTCCCGCACCATAAGAAAATCTGCTTCGCAGATTATCTTGAGAAGAGCCTTCGGTTCTTCCACGCTTTGGCGGAACTTCCCGCACCATAAAGTATTATAACACAAAAGGGGAATCCTATGAACGCAGAAACTATCTCTTACAAACCAAAGCACGCACTTGTCACCGGCGCATCCTGTGGAATCGGTTATGCCATCGCGCAAAGGCTGGCAGCGGAAGGATATCATCTGTATCTGACCTGTCGTCATTCCGGCAGGCTGTTATCCGAAACCGCAGAACATCTTGCAGCGCAGTATCATATTGCCTGTACGCCTTTTGAGGCGGATATGGGCAGCCCCGGTGACGTGGAAGGAATCTTTTGCGAAATTCCTTCACTTGACCTGCTCGTCAACAATGCCGGCGTCTCTTATGTAGGACTGCTCCACGAAATGACGCTCGCTGACTGGCATGAAGTGATGCATACGAACTTAGACGCCCTCTTCTACACATGCAAAAACGCCATACCGCTGATGCTGCGAAACCACAGTGGAAAAATTATCAATATTTCTTCCGTATGGGGCAATGTGGGCGCTTCTATGGAAACTGCCTATTCCGCTTCCAAGGGCGGCGTAAACAGCTTTACCAAAGCGCTTGCCAAAGAGCTTGCACCCAGCGGCATTCAAGTCAATGCGATTGCCTGCGGCGTCATTGATACCCGCATGAACCAAGGTTTTTCCGCCGAAGCGATGGAACAGCTAAAAAGCGAAATACCGGCTGACCGGATAGGCACCCCCGAAGAAGTGGCACAAATGCTCATCTCGCTTCTTCAGGCACCGGATTATCTGACCGGACAAGTCATAACAATGGACGGAGGGTGGACATAGCCATAATGCTGTCCACCCTCTTTTCCTTGTTGTTTATGTTGTTTACTACTGCTCCTGTCCCCGAATGCCTTACCGGGTCTTCCTTTGCTTCTCCCAGTCATCTATAATGGTCTCGCACTGGTCAACATCCATCTCATCTGCAGCCTCTTTCAATTTCTCAAAAATCTCCTGCTGCCACTCATCATAATGGTATTGATCCATCTCACGGATGACTTCCTCCATCGCATCCATATCCAAATCTTCCACAGCATCTCTGATCTTGCCAAAGCAGCTTTCCAGTGCGGTATCGGAAAATTCCTTCTTTTCTCCGCTCTCCTCCTCTTCCTGACAGAAGGGCGCCAGCACTTCAAGATAACCGTGATACTGTTCCAGCATTTCGTCCGTACATCTATGTATCGTCTCGGCATCTCTTGCATTACCTGCCTTCTCCAGCAATGCCGCCTTGTCTGACAGAGCAATGGCGCCTATCTGCTTGGAGGAATTTTTTAACGCATGAACCTCAATCGTGTAACCCGTCCAGTCCTCTGCCTCCTCCAGAACCTTAATCTGATGTACTTTTTTCTCTATACTGTAATAAAATACCTTTAAAACCTTCCAGAACAAATCCTCGCTGACAAGAAATTCCATGGCAAATTTCACGTTCAAATCACCGACCACAATCTGCTCTGCTTCCTTGATATTCTTGTCCGTGGTCATCGTATTGTATGCCTTCTGGATTTTCTCAACCGGCAGCCACTGTCTTACTTTGGCGGCAAGCATCCTAAGCTCAATCGGCTTTGCCACGAAATCGTTCATGCCCTCCCGGCAGAACATTTCTTTCGTTCCCTCCACGGCATTTGCCGTAAGCGCGATAATCGGAACATCATTGTACTCCGGATGGAAACGTCTGATGATATGCGTTGTCTCCACTCCATCCAGTTCAGGCATCATATGATCCATGAACACAATATCATAGTGCACCTTGGATATCATTTCTATTGCTTCCTTGCCTCCGGTCACCGTCTCCACCTCCATCTTAAGAGGCTCAAGCAGTCCCTCTGCCACCGTCAGGTTCACTGCATTATCGTCTACAATAAGAATCTTTGCATCCGGAGCAATGAAATCAAATTCCTTTTCATCCGTATCATCGTCAAAATGCAGTTCTTCTCCGTTTAATACCATCGCAATATTCAATGCAAACAACGGCTTTCTGAGCATGAGTAGATTCGGAATCTCATATTGCACACGATCATAAAAATCAAGAATCAGAACTGCCGTCAGCTTGGGATGACTCTTAACATATTCTTCTACCCTGCCTTGAAACAGAGGAAGTTCTATGAAAAGAAATACTTTATCATGATCTGGAAGCGTATCAAGTTCTTTTGCCGACAGCACTCTGACATCCTTGACTCCCAGTCTGGCTGCATCGGCGCATAAACTATCCCGAACAATCGGATGGGAAATCACACCCGCAATGGTCATCTTCTCCGGTTCCTTAATCTGTATGCTGGGTGTATCATCCACAATCCTCTGCGGAAGCACACAACTGAACTTACTTCCCTTACCATACTCGCTTTCCACCCATATGCTTCCATTCATTAAAGTGATAAGTCTCTTGGAAATTGCAAGCCCCAGACCCGTTCCTTCAATATTACGGTTTCTTTTACTATCGACCTGCTGGAAAGACTGGAACAATTTGTCCATATCTTCTTTCTTGATACCGATTCCCGTGTCTTCCACGCTAATCTGAAGCCTTATTTCATCAGGAGTCATCTTGGAATATTCCAGCCGCATCGTAACTTTACCCTGCATGGTAAATTTCGCCGCATTATTGGCAAGATTTAACAACACCTGCTTGATTCTGATATTGTCGCCCCACAATTTGTTTGGAAGATTCGGCGCCACATCGAGCACCAGTTCCACATCCTTATCCTTCAATCTTGTGGTAACAATGTTGGCAACATCGTACAATACGGACATCGGCTCGTAATCCACCTCCGTAATATCCATTTTGCCCGACTCTATCTTGGAGAAATCCAGAATATCGTTGATAATCTTAAGTAACGATTTTCCTGCCTCCTTAATCTGTCCTATGTAATCTCTCGCCGCCTGCGGAAGTTCTTCCCTTAACGCCATCTCCGCCATCCCGATTACCGCATTCATAGGAGTCCTAATTTCATGACTCATATTCGCAAGGAAATCGGATTTCATATTTTCCGACCGCTCAAGCTGCTCATAGGACTTATACACAAGCTCCAAGTTTGCCTTCATGTTATCATTTACCTGATAAACGCGATATTTATTATATGCCATATCAGATATAACATCCGCGACCGTATATAAAAATTTTGCCGCATTGTCAATAGGCCTCTGCTCCAGAATAGGGATTCTGCCTGCTGCCTCTACATATTCTTCTTCATCAACCCCTATTTCCTTCGCGGTTTTTCTCACACGTTCCATATCTATCGGCTCAAGAAGCACCTGTCCGCCGACAAAACAACCCACCAGCTCGCCATCAGCCATAATCGGTGCGGCATAATTCATCAGCCCTGCATGGCAGGAATAAATAACCGACTTGCCACTTTCAAGTGCAAGCTCAGCGCCGTTTCTGTCACACTGTTCACAACGCGCGCATCCTATCATAGAAGACCTCGTATACTTCATACAAAAATCGGAAAAATTAGACCCTTTTGTCACAGCCACGCCATTTATATCCGTCGTCAGCGCCGCCATGCCGGTCATATCTGCAAAACTGTCCTGTATCTTTTGCAGCATGCTCACATCAATTAAGTCTGTCAATTTCAATTTGCGTTCCATATCCATAAGTCAATCCTCTTTCTATGTATATGCTGTAAACTATAATGATACCTTATCCGATTTCTTTTGCAATCGTTTCAAGCAGTTTTTCACGATCCACAGGCTTCAGAAGATAATTCTGCGGTTTTAGCGCAAGCGCTTCCTTAATCTTCTTTGTCTCCGTAACACCGGTTAAAAAAATCACCGGTATGTCTTTCGTTGCATCGGAAGAACGCAGTTTCTCCAAGACAGCGGGCCCGCTTTCATCCGGCATCTCATAATCAAGAAGAATCAGATCCGTCTTCTTTCTCTCCAAGAATTTCAACGCAATCTTGCCGCTTACGGCAGTCGCCACATCATACTTCCCGTGCAGATGCTCTTTGATAACCTTGAGCATCATCGAATTATCATCTACTACAAGGACATGTCTGCGCTGCAGGGATTGCGGATTCGACTGTTGCTCAGGCTCTTCCACCACCGCTTTCTCCTCACTTTTTGCCGCCTCCGCAGCAGCCTGCTGCGTATCCATCACTTCCATAAACTTTCTCTCTTTTAGAAGCGATATAATCCTTTCCTGAATAACGCCTACGGACAGCGGACGATACAACGTCAGATTCGCCGTATTCACCGCAATCTTCTCGAACATATCACAATCTTCCTTCAACCCGATTACCACAAGCGGAATGTTTGCCTGCGACAAGCGGAACTTAAGATTCGCGATCTGCACAATATCATCCCTTGATTCATTATATAAGCAATATACAAAAACATCCGGTGCAAAATAAGTTACATGCCTGATAATATCTTCATAACGGACAGATGTGGTCATAACTTCAAAGTTTTCAGTCATCTGCATAAAAAAATCATCAATGGCAGTATCATTCTTCCCCGTCAATAGAACCTTGTACTTCATTGTAATCCCCCTTATGTATTTGATTATTCAGAACAACATATTCTTCTCCCATAATATGTTGAAAAAGAAACTACTTGGTAATAGTTTACCATGATAAAGAAAAACATTCAAGAAGGGCTATCATATGCATTTGATTTCATTTTACTTTTTGGTTTATGGGGAATGCTATCCTCTCCCATCACAGCAAGGAATATGACACAGATAACTAACGCAGCCGCCATCAGCCTGCGTAATCGCATCTATGCTATTAAACTATTCCGCTTTTCAAAATTGTTTTATCGTTATGCTGCCACTCTTTTAATGTTATATTCATTGTTTTTCACTTCAATACATACAATGCTGTTACAATACATACATTTATTCCAATTACAATCATATGCTTTTTCCATGTCAGCCTTAAATATCCGACAAATTCCCGGATAAAAGCATTTAGTGTAAAATACCATTTTGTTTTTGCACCAAAACCCACACATCTTATTCCCTGCCGCTTTGCCAGTATTAGCGCCCTTAGTATATGATAAGCGGTTGTGACAATAACAATTTGTGGATTCTGTTTATTCATCAGTTCCCTTGAAAACCGCAGGTTCTCCTCTGTGGATACAGATTTCTGTTCCATAATGATTTTTTCCGCACCTACCCCCTTATCAAGCGCATATTCTGCCATAGCTTTACTTTCCGGAATATCCTCTCCCGAACCTTGCCCGCCAGACATAATCAGTACAGCATTTGGATTATAACGCAGCAATTCAATTCCTTTTTCAATCCGCGCCGCAAGTAATGGTGTCACCTTACTCCCAATAATTCCTGCCCCCAACACAATAATGTAATCTGCGTTTCTTTTCTTTTTTAGGTGAAAAAGATTGAATACTGCGGAAAGTGAATACACTGACAGCAGCGATAATACATATACTGCTATGCAACTGATAATTGTATAGAGCGTTGTACTCAATCTATTCTTACCTAAATTTCCAATTACTGGCCAGATCACAAGATAAATACATAACAGAACAGAAAACAACATCGACAATAAATTTGTCGGTTTTATTCCTTCATGTCTAATAACTTTTACCCCTTCTATAAAAAACACAAGCATCAGAATTGCCGGAAACAAAACAACACCGCCTACCGCCAAAACACACATAACAATCAGTATTCCAATCACGAAATCATGTGCTGCCAGCCATTCTGAACATTGGTATAAGACAAATAACAGAAATACCGACAGACATACCATCATAATCAAAAATGAGGCGCCACTCCACAATGTTCTGGAATCATGCAGCATAATCCCCGCAAATATGCAGACCGAAATAAAAAATATAAGAAATGTAAACTGCCACATACAGCCTCCTCTTTCTTTTTCTGCTGCACGGCGGCTTTTTCCTTTTCCGTCGTGCAGCTGATTTTCATCATTTTTTCCTATCACAATTCATTGATTGTTGCCGTAATCGTCATATTTCTAATCCGCTTTGCGGGTGCATATACCGCTAACGCAGCAGAAACAATATCGAATACAAGAATAATAGCAATTAAAACAATCGGCAAACTCCACTGACTTCCAAAAAACCGTGTAACCAATTTCACATACAAAAAGCGGCTTAAAGCAATTCCTATACCACTGCCAACTATAAGACCAGAGATAGCGTAAGTAAAGGCTTCCGCACCAATCATCCGGGTAAGCTGTTCCCCGTCCATACCAACCGCCCTCATAGCTCCATACTGCTTTATCCGGGCAGTTACACTCATGGAAATGCTGTTGATAATATTAAACAGCGTAATCATGGCAATGATTGCCATAAAACTATACAGCAGAAATTTTGCAGCCAGATAAGTATTGGCATTTTCCTGATTACTCTGACGCTGGTCAGTAAAAACAACATTGCTTTCCGTAAGACTGTTGATTTGTTTTACTGTTTCATCCGTAGCCTTGCTGCTTAATTGTATTCCAATCATACTGTAATTTTGCTCCCCTGTCAGCCGGGCAAAAGTTTCCTGTGAACAAATCACGCTATATTCGCTGGGATACAACCCGCTGGATATGCCACATGTAACTTCAACCTCCTGTCCCGCTATCTGAATCGTGTCTCCAACTTTTATCGGATTATCTTTATTCAAAACAGTCATAACCTTGTCACTGTCCCCATAGATTTCTGACAAATCTCCTTGCACAAGGCTGTCCTTGGCACAGTCAAGCAGATACTGGCTATATGACGTTATATTTACATGGTCAATGTCCTGCCGCGAAGAATTAACTGAAACATTCTCCATGTAGGAACTGCCCCAAATATGCCCTACACCTGTGATTCCGCTAATAGTATCACTCAGACTCTGATCCAGTACGCGTTCATTTGCATAGCCCATAAGGGTAATATCCGGCTGCCATGAACGCATTGTGGGAAGCAGCTCATGCGCAAAATCCAACCCTACTGAAATGCAAAGAAACAATATAATGCTGAGTGAAAAGCTGGCTGTCAATAAAAACCAGTTTTTCTTAGATGCTGTTGCATGGTGGATACCCAATGTCCTTTCAACCTTTCTGATCTTCCGTTTTGTTGCATGGCGTACAGAAAATACCATATCCGCATTTCCGGAAACCGCTGCCATCGGAGAAACCTTAGATGCATGTTTCGCAGGTGACTGCGCCGCCAGCAGGACAGTTACAATTCCAACCATCGCCCCACTGATTAGCCCAACAGGGCTGAGGGCAAATACCGGCATAGCGGCAAATTCACCGCCAATCCCATAGCGGAGCAATGCACAAATGCCCCATTCGATTGCCGTACCTATGATTAACCCAGCAGGCACAGCCGTTTTGCACCAATTTAACGCTTCCAGCCGCACATACCGGATAATCTGCTGACGGCTTGCACCAATACAGCGCATCATTCCAAAGAATTTTGTCCGTTGCGCTACATTGCTGTTCATACTGCCGGAAATCATCAGTACGCCAGCCAATAATACTAAAACGAACAAGACTGCCGCTATTCCGTAAATATTCTTCATGGATTCATTGCTGCTTTGTCCGGCAAGACCCATAATTGCCGTATTTTCTGAAATATCTTCCTCCGGCAAATGATACTGCTGTCTGATTTCCGCAATGATACCGGACGCCTTTGACACATCCTGAAACCGGATGTAGCAAACTGGGTTAATTTGGATATTGTTTTGTTCCATAATTGAAATATACGCATCCCGTGTCATATAGGCAGCAACCAAATATGTCTGATCCTGATAATACTCTGCATCATCCGAACCAAAACCACATATCGTAAAATCCGTATTCCCCGAAGGTGTCTTTACTGTCACATAATCGCCAATCTTTACATCCAACGCAAGTTTCGCATTGGAACTAAGCATAATATCATTGTCACTCTGCGGCAGACTGCCTTCTTCAAGGGCATTCACAAGCTCTGCCAGATAAATACTGTCAGTACCGTATAATGTAGTTTTTTTCTCTCCGATATAGTAAGGCTGGTCTGCATCTGCGTTAAATATTTCCGACCAGCCGATGGCTGCAACATCCGGACGTTGGCTGATTTCTTCTGCTGTGTCCTGAGAGATATTTTCTAACTGGATATGCCAGTTTCCATGCTTCTGCTTAAGCCCCTCACTTTGATTCCGAAGAAACATGTCTGCCACACTGAAAATCGCAGTTACAAGCAATACGGAAATGATAATGCAGAAAATCGTCATACGGTTCTGCCGTTTCCGAACCTTTCCTGAAATAGCCACAAGGCTTAAATAGCTTTTCATTCTCTGCACCTCCCCATATCAGTAAGTTCTCCGTCTGACACTTGCAGAATCCGGTCTGCCGTCTGCGCAATACTGCGGCTGTGTGTAATCATAATGATTGTCTGCTCATACTTCTTTGACGCTTCTTTTAACAGCGCAATCACTTCTCTGGTATTCTGCGAGTCTAAATTTCCCGTCGGCTCATCTGCAAGTATTAGCGCCGGACGGGTAAACAAGGCACGACCAATCGCCACCCTCTGCTGCTGCCCGCCGGATAACTGGCTGGGCAAGTGATTCCGGCGTTCCTTCAAATTTAATATATCCAGTAAATCCTCCAAATATTTTCCGTTTGGCTTCTGATAATCCAAAAGTACCGGAAAAATAATATTCTGCTCCACTGTCAGTTCCGGAACAAGGTTAAATGCTTGAAATATAAATCCGATGTTACGTCGCCGGAACACTGTAAGATGCCTTTCCTTCATGGAAAACGTATCTTTTCCATCAATCATCACTTTGCCGGAAGTAGGCACATCCAATGCGCCCAGCATATTAAGCAGCGTACTTTTGCCGGAACCGGATTCTCCTACTACCGCAACAAATTCTCCTTTCGGAACCGAAAAACTGACATTTTTCAAAGCATGGACAGCAGTTTCTCCTGCCCCATAAGTTTTTGAAATTCCATTCACTTCTAATAAATTCATGTTATGCCTCCTATTACTTTTTTGATTAACATAAGGACAGTTTACGAAGCGTACTGTCCGTTGTTTGATAAAGTCATGGGTGTTATCCTTCCTTCAGCAAAGAAGTATAACACCCAATCCTTACTCTGATATTTCTCTAAACCGACAATTCTGTAATGTTCTCCTCAAAAATAAACAAATTTCTTACATTTTTGTAGTTTCTAGTATATTTATAATAAAGGCACTCCCTTTTCCCAAAACACTGTTTACAATATTACCGCCTTTCTTTTTGTCAAATAAACTATCGTTATTTTGATAGTTTCATTATACTGTCATTAAAAGCGTCAATATATTTTGACACTTTCAATGACAACAATAACAAGAAAAGATATTTTGACGATTTTCTCATCATATAAAACTTTGTCACTAAAATTTGATAGGGAATTGTCACAAAACAAAGTATCTGGTAAAATATCAGCGAGTAACAATAGAAAAACCACCCCAAAACTTTGACCGAGTGGCAGGGTGGAATTTCTACTTTACTATTAGGTCAACCCACCTTGTGGGCGGTTGTTCCTTTTTGTAACTCTAAGATAGCACATTTAGACTGTCGTTTCAAGCGAAAATTAGTATAGCACGTCCTGCATCCTGTCAGCGTATATGCTCCTGCTGCCTGTTGCATCATTGATACATCCCTCTTTTAAGATAATCGTATAGTACTTATTCCTACCGTTTATTTCTTCAACATGCATACTCTCTATCATTTCCCGGTACTTTACCGCCATTTGCCACTTATCAAGCATTTTTCGATGTTCCTCCGTAAATTCGTTACCCTGCTTTGATATATGGCTCTCTCCCCGCTCAAATCGGCACATACAAGCCTAAATAGATATTCATTGATACTTATTTGCATAGTTTCCACTACAGCTCTAATCTTAGCTTTCTCTCCTTTAGGAACACATAAGTTGATTCTGTCGTAATGCTCCCGGATATGCTGTCTCTTGTATGCTGTCCTTGTCATAAAACCGCCCCTTTTTGCTTTATCATTCTATTGAACACGTAGAAAATAAAGAAAACTCCCGAAAACAAGCGGGTTTCCGCTAGACTTTCGGGGGTTTTGCACTCTTTTTGAAATCTGTATGAAATTATCGCTTCGAGAACTGCGGCGCACGTCTCGCTGCTTTGAGACCATATTTCTTTCTCTCTTTCATACGAGGGTCTCTTGTCAGATAGCCCGCTTTCTTAAGAACCGGTCTATAGTCTGCATCTGCCTGAAGCAATGCTCTTGCCGCGCCGTGTCTGATTGCGCCTGCCTGCCCTGTATAGCCACCGCCCTTGACGGTAACAATCATGTCAAACTTATCAACCGTATCCGTAGCCACAAGCGGCTGACGAACGATAACCTTAAGGGTCTCTAATCCAAAATAATCATCAATGTTTCTTTTATTGATTGTAATCTCACCTTTACCCGGCACTAAATATACTCTGGCGATAGATTTCTTTCTTCTGCCGGTTCCGTAATATTTTGCTGCTGATTTAGCTGTCTTAGCCATTCTTATTTTCTCCTTTCAGTCCCTGTGAATTAAAATGTTAATACTTCCGGCTTCTGTGCTGCGTGCGGATGCTCTGCACCTGCATATACATGAAGCTTCGTGTACATTTGTCTTCCCAAAGGTCCTTTTGGAAGCATGCCTTTTACTGCGTGCTCTATCACTCTCTCAGGATGTTTGTTCATCATTTCTTTTAAGGTAGTCTCTTTCATACCACCGACATAATCTGAATGATGATAGTAAATCTTCTGATCCAACTTCTTACCGGTTACTTTCACCTTCTCTGCGTTGATTACGATTACATAATCTCCTGTATCCATGTGAGGTGTAAAAATCGGTTTATTCTTGCCGCGTAACACCTTAGCAACTTCAGATGATAAACGACCGAGTGTCATATCTGCCGCATCAACTACATACCATTTTCTATCGATTGTAGCCGGGCTTGCCATAAAAGTCTTCATTAATAATACCTCCAAGTAGTGATTCGTCTTTCGACTGCCTGTGTTGTCCCTGCCATTCCTCATGCGGATGTCCGGGCCGCATTCATGAATTTCGGAAACAACATTTTTACATCATTTCATATGTTAAAGTATCTTCGCCGGGGCTTTGGCTTGATACTTTTAAACACTGTCACAGTTACCTATTATATTATACGCGTCCGCGCGTGTCAACCTCTTTTTAACTCACTCTGAAATGTAAAATACGTGTGGTCTACAATCTCCATTGTATCCTTATCCAGAACGACAATCCTGACGTCAGCAGACGGATGATATTCCTCCGTTACTTCGTAAAACAACTCTCCATCCCGATACACTTGATAACTGCCTTCTTCTTCCTCCGTCCAGTCAAGCCTTCCAAGTAACGATTCAACACTTTGCTGCGTATCAAAAGACTGTGCATACCATTCTACCTGTTTTCCCGCCTCCTGTACAATAAGCACCCCGGTATCCCGCGTGCTCTGGTCGCTGTCCACCTTTAGGTTTGTGAGCAGATTACAATACATATCGTCCGCCCATAATTTCGGATTGTGAATCTCGATCAACGTCGTGTAATGCTCATTGGAAAGCATCATCAGATACTTGTCCAGCGATTCCAGACTTCGTAATTCATCACGCAGACTGTTCTGATAATCCCGATAGTCGTCATGCCATTTTTTGTATGCCTCATTTTCCCTTTGGTCTGGAATGTCATAGTGCTCCACGATATATTGACCAATATAGTCAGTGATTTTCCCGGCTCCCGATACATTCAAATGGCAATCCGTATCACAATAGTCTGTCGCATAATTTACCACGTCTTCCTTTAGAAAATTGATATAATCCACACCATACTGGCTGGCAATATCGTATACCCGGTCCGCCTCCTGTCTATTCAGTTCATCTGCGGAAGAGGGCAGATAGGTCAGCAAAACAGCAATCCCCCTGTCCTGACATTCTTCAATCATTTTCCGCAGATACTGAATTGATACCGTCTCTTCTTCCAGACTACGCTCCATCGGAGTCTGTTCCATTTTCTCTATCGGAATAACCCTCGCATAGTGTTCCGCCCCTTTTTCTTTGGAATATTCCGGTTCAAAATCCTCTTTGCCAAGGTCGTTCCAACGGCTGTGATAAATCACATAATCCCACAACACTTCCGACCTCGTCTTCTTATCCTGCACCGCCTCCCTGTTCTGTGCATCATCATCATCAAGCAAATCCCGCACGGCGGCAATCTTATTCCTGCTAAGAGGAAATGCATCGAATGATAAATGGATACTGGAAGACGCCGAATGCGTCTTAACCTCAGAAGACAACAGATAGCAGTCAATGACTACCAGCTTCGGCGTCGTATAATCAAACGCATTCTCCATCGTCCAGTAAGTCGTCGCCATCGGATTGCCGTGCCCTGCTAAATTATAGGACACGATGCCGTAGTCATTCCACAGTTCCATCGGATATACGCCGTACCCCATGCGGCTCGTTCCAAACAGCAGCACATCATACTCCTCCTGTTCAAAGAAGGGCGCATTTTTGACATCGCTTTCTTTTCGTTCCAGCAAACCGGTGGAATACCATAAAAGCGCAGCCGTCAATGCAATTGTCACGATACAGCCTATAGTCCTTTTCATCACACACTTCATGTACACAGTCCCTGCCCTTAAAATTGGAAATAAATGAAATTAACATCCTGATAACCCGGTCCCCATATTCCAAACGTCAGAATTGCCCATATACAGCCGGCAATCAATATGCAGCGGAACCATCCATCCTGCCTTGCAATGACATTCCTGATTTGAATGCCCTTTTCTTTACAGCAGTCCGCAAACAAAAGAATACACAGACACAAGAGCATCATATTGAAGTTTCTGCTATCCAGTCCGCAGTCATAGAGCGACCCGTCATACAAAATCCACGGGTTCTTCACCACAATCATGCTTTTTACAATCCGCAGTGCATCGATTATCCGGTCAGCACGAAAAAATATCCATGCAAAATCCACCAGCATAAATGTGGCTGACATACACAGGATTCTATGTCCAAGGGATTCCCTGTGTAAATTAAATGCCGAAACAATTTTATCCCGAAGTGGTTTTATCATCTCTCCGAGTACCTGATAGCCACCGTTCAATCCGCCCCATAATACATACGTAAAATCCGCCCCGTGCCAGAGACCACTGACCAGAAAGACAAGCATTGTATTCCTATATTTTCTGATTTTTCCTTTTCTGCTTCCGCCCAGCGGAATATACAGATAATCCCTAAACCATGAGGTCAGCGAAATATGCCATCTCCTCCAGAAGCCTGCAACCGAAACCGCCAGATAAGGCGCCTCAAAATTTTCCATCAGCTGTATGCCCAGCACTTTCGCCGCACCCATGGCAATCACGGAATATCCGTAGAAATCACAATAAATCTGGAAGGCAAAAAGAACCGTTGCAACAATCAGATACATCCCCTGATAAGTCTGATAATCGCCGTAAACCGTATCTACAAAAACCGCAATTCTGTCCGCCAGCACAACTTTCAGAAAGAAGCCCCACAGCATCAGCAGGATTCCTTCCCTAGCCCTCCCAAACTCAAACTTCTGCGGCTTGTCAAGCTGTTTTAACAGATTTTTCGACCGCTCAATCGGTCCCGCCACCAACTGGGGAAAGAAAGAGACAAACAATGCATAACGGAAGAAATTCTTTTCCGCATAAATTTCATCCCGATAGACGTCCATCGTATAACTTAGCGCCTGAAAGGTATAAAAGGAAATTCCCACCGGCAGCATAATATCAAATGCCGGAGCATGCAGCTCAATATGAATCAGCCGAAAAAGCTCCCGCACCGCATCAAAAGCAAAATTAATATATTTAAAATAAAACAATACCGCCAGATTCAGGATAAAGCTGAATGCAACCATATATTTCTTATATTTTATTTTTCGTAAATTATCCCACGAAGTCTCCTTGATTTTTTGGAGAAAAAGACCACTGCCATAAGTGATAACCGTCGAAAAAAGAATCAGAACCGCATATCGGGCATTCCAGCACATATAAAAATAGTAGCTGGCGATAAGCAGCCAGAACTGCTTTGCCCTTCGGGGCAGAATAAAATATACTGCCACAACAACCGGAAAGAAAATCATAAATTCCATCGAGTTAAACAGCATATTCTTTTCCCTCCTCCCCTAAAAACTATATATCCGCCTTCAAATCCCCGTCTGCATACGCAATACCCATAAGCGTCAGCCCGCAGGCAGGCGCAGTCGGTCCTGCCGCCTGTCTATTCCTTGCTTCCAGTATCCGCTCCAGCTCCTGCGGCTGTATATGTCCTCTCCCGACTTCCATTAACGTCCCTGCAATGATGCGCACCATATTATAGAGGAAACCTCCGCCTGTCACACGAATCACAATTTCTCTGTCCTCTCCGTCATCCCTTCCATGTTCCGCCCACACTTTTATACTGTCAATCCGGCGCACCGTCGTCTCCACCTGCGCACCGGCGCTGCAAAAGCTCTGAAAATCATGTGTTCCTATCAGATAACGCGCCGCCTGACTCATCAGATTAACGTCCAGAGGAACATAAGTAAAATGAGAATACAATCTTTTTGTAGGCATCGGAAAGGCTGCGCAGTAAATCCTATACTCATACGTCTTATGGCTGTCGCAATGGCGGGGGTGGAAGGCGGGCGCCACTTCCTGCGATTTTCGGATTCTGATATCTTCCGGAAGGCTTCTGTTTAAGGCATAAGATATTTTGTCGGCAGGAATCGGGCTGTCCGTGTCAAAAACCGCAACGTTCCCCATCGCATGAACACCGGAATCCGTACGGCTGGCGCCTATGACTTCCACCGGTTCCTTCATAAGCTCAGAAAGGCATCTGTTTAAGACGCCTTCTATGGTTTCCCCGTTCGGTTGTAGCTGCCATCCGCAGTAATTTGTTCCGTCGTACGCAACGGTTAACATCACTCGTTTCATTGCATCACCAATTCTATGTTGTCACTTTCCAACAACATTCCGCTTCTCCAAAACGGCGACAAGTCTTCCCAATCATTTACAGATAAATTCTGATGACAATACACACCGCAAAATAGGCGGCAAGCACACCGTACGCAATCCTGTCCCTGCCCGCATACTTAAGCGGCTTCATTTTTGTTCTGTGTTCGCCACCCCGATAACATCTGGCTTCCATCGCCATCGCCAAATCATTCGCCCTGCGAAATGCTGAAATAAAAAGCGGAACGAGAAGCGGCACCATCGCCTTTGCCTTCTTAATCAGATTTCCGCTTTCAAAATCCGCGCCTCTGGCAATCTGCGCTTTCATAATCTTATCCGTCTCTTCCAGCAAAATCGGAATAAAGCGGAGCGCAATCGACATCATCATCGCCACCTCATGTACCGGCACTTTTAATATTTTCAACGGCTTCATTAACTTCTCCATAGCATCCGTCAAGCTATTCGGCGTTGTCGTCAACGTCATCACGGAGGAACCGACAATCAAAAATGAAAGACGGACAGCCATCATGACGGCAATCCTCAGCCCCTCTTTGGTAATCTTCAATTTCCATACGGAAACTAACACTTCACCCGGCGTCAGAAACAGATTAAACACCACTGTAATCAGAAGAATAAAGACGATCGCTTTCATCCCTTTTACCATATATTTAAAGGGCACCTTTGAAAGCTTAATCATGACTGCCAGAAAAATAGCGGCAGCCAAATACCCCACCCAGCTTTTTACAACAAAAAGCGATATGATAAAGCAGATGGTTGCAATTAATTTTACCCGCGGGTCCAATTTATGAATGACGGAATCCGTCTGATAATACTGGCCCAATGTAATATCCCGTAACATAACCCTTTCCTTTCATCATTTATATGTTTCTTCATGTGTATGATTTTCCAAGTACACGCAGAATCTCCTGCTTCGCTTCCACAATCGTTGTCGCATCCGTCCTGACAGGCAGTCCCTTTTCCCGCAATTCCTGCATGATATATGTGACCTGCGGCGCCGCAAGACCTACCTCTTCCAGCTTGCGGAAATGCTGGAACACTTCCTTGGGAACGTCATCAAACAAAACGCTTCCCTGATTCATCACGATAATGCGCTCCACATACTTCGCCACATCTTCCATACTGTGCGACACAAGGATCACCGTGATTCCTGTCTCTTCTTTCAGCTTGGCAATCTGGTCAAGTATCTCATCGCGTCCTTTCGGATCCAGCCCGGCCGTAGGCTCATCCAATATGAGAACCTCCGGTTTCATGGCAAGCACACCGGCAATCGCCACCCTTCGCTTTTGTCCGCCGGATAAATCAAACGGCGACTGATAAAAATATTCATCCTCAAGCCCGACCTGTTTTAGCGCAGCGTAAGCCCTGAGCTCCGTCTCCTGTTTTGTCAACCCCAAATTCTTTGGTCCGAAACATACGTCTGAAAAAACATCTATCTCAAACAACTGGTGCTCCGGATATTGAAAAACAAGCCCAACCTTGCTTCGCAATTTCTTCTTATCATAATCCTGCGCATGGATATCTTCCCCGTTAAAATAGATTGTTCCGCCTGTGGGTTTTATCAGTCCGTTCAGATGCTGTACAAGGGTAGACTTACCGGAACCTGTATGACCGATTAACCCAATAAACTGCCCGTCCGGAATCACCAGCTCCACATCTTTTAACGCATGTACTGCAAGCGCCGTATCTCCTCCATATACATAATCTACATGATCTAATATCAACGACATGATGCTATCCTCTCATCCACCTTCGTCCTATTTAACTACTTTTGAATCACAAGCAGCGCCTGCGTCAGCTCTTCCACCGTCAAAATACCATCCGGCAAATCAATACCGCTTTTCTGCAGTTCATAAGCAAGAAGCGTCACCTGCGGTACATCAAGCCGCAGCTCTTTTAATCTTTCTACTTGAGAAAAAATTTCCCGTGGCGTCCCCTGCATGGCAATCCTGCCTTTATCCATCACAAAGACTCTGTCTGCATGGATGATTTCTTCCATATAATGTGTAATCAGAACTACCGTAATGCCTTCCACATCATTGAGCGCCCGCACCGCGCGCACGACCTCTTTGCGACCGTTCGGGTCAAGCATTGCTGTCGGCTCATCCAAAATAATGCATTTGGGATGCATAGCAATCACCCCTGCAATGGAAACGCGCTGTTTCTGTCCGCCCGAAAGCTTATTCGGCGAGTATTTTCGATACTGATACATTCCTACCGCTTTCAGACTTTCCTCCACACGCTGCCATATCTCTTCTGTCGGCACGCCCATGTTCTCCGGTCCGAAGCCCACATCTTCCTCTACCACCTGTCCGATAATCTGATTATCCGGATTCTGAAACACCATCCCTGCTTCCTGTCTGATATTCCATATATCGTTCTCATTCTTTGTATCCATGCCGTCCACCCAGACGGTGCCCTCTGTCGGATAAAGAATTGCATTGATATGCTTCGCCAGCGTTGACTTGCCTGAACCGTTATGCCCTAATATTGCCACAAAGTCACCCTGCTTAACGTCCAGATCCACTTCGTCTACCGCCCGCGTAATCCCCTCTACATTGCCTTCCTCGTCACGTCTGATATATTCAAATACTAACTTATCCGTTTTTATGATTCCCATTTCATTTTCCTCAATGTATGCACTGCCCTTCTCATTCCTGTAACGCAGACTGAACTGTCAATCCCTCTCTCATTCTTATAACGCAGACTAAATAGTCTGCGTTTATTATACTAACATCCTTCTTAAAAAACAAGTTTTTATGAAAAAGCTGATATAGTATGGTAAAATGGATAAATAATAATTGTATCTTATCGGAGGAATGACTATATGTCACAAAATTTATCAAATAAATCTTCACCCGAATCATCTGTTAAATGGAAAGAATTGCTGCGTACTGCTGCAAAACCTACTATTTTCCTGCTTTTTTTTATTATGGTCTGCGCTTTTCTTGCCCATTATCTGACCGGCTCCGAGACCTTGGAAGACTATGCGCGCAATCATCCGGAAATCGCTTACGGAAAAAATACGGCGGATGAAAACAGTCCTCCGGAGGCACCGCTGCCAGAAACAGAAACTTCTTCCGGTTCATCTGCATACAATAGTGCAAAGGAATCCGTCTCAGATGTGGATGATTCTGAGACGCCAATGACGGAGAATGACATGATGGAAGTAAATGCAATGCGCACAACTTATCAACCCGGATTCTACTATGAACCTTTAAGCGAAGATATCAAACAACGGATTACCGGTATTTCCTATCCGGAAGAAGGCTGCACGATTTCTTACGAGGATTTAAATTATGTCGGACTGCTTTACATTGACTTTGATGGAAACGAGCAGCACGGCGAACTAATCTGCAATCAGGCTATTGCACAAGATATGGTGGAAATCTTTTATGAACTGTATCGAAACGACTACCGAATTGAACGCGTCCGCCTCATTGATGAGTATAACGGAGATGACACGCTTTCCATGATGGATAATAATACATCCTGTTTCAATTACCGGGTTGTTGACGGCACAGACAATCTCTCGAAACATGCGCTTGGGTGTGCCATTGATATCAATCCCTTCTATAACCCGTATGTTGTATTTAACAGAGGCGAAAATGGAGAACCCTATATTTCTCCCAAGGGAAGTGAAATATATGTTGACCGGTCTCAGGACTTCCCATACAAGATTGACGAAAACGACCTCTGCTACCGCTTATTTATCGAACACGGTTTTACATGGGGCGGTAATTGGAATTCCTGTAAAGACTACCAGCATTTTCAGATTGTACTCTAGTTTGTAATAATTTACTGTAAAATTTTTTCTACTACCTAAAAACCTCGGGGCAGTTGCCTCGAGGTTTTTATTATCATGATTTCTATCAAATTTACTTTTCATAAAACACTATTCGTTAAATACGCATCCTGCGCATACATCCTGACATTTTACATTTCAAACATTGCCATACTGTCATCCATTCTGTTAGAAATGCCTTTAAGGTCTGCTGCGTTGCCTGCGATTTCACTGATGATACCATTAATCTCTGTAACAGATGCAGACGTTTCCTCAGTGCTTGCCGCATTCTCCTGTGCGATTGCCGACAGATTCTGTACGGTATCAACTACGCTACTTCTTACATCGTTAACCTTATTGGTCTTCTCTGTAACATCACTAATCATAACGAGTGATTCATCTACATCACTAAGCAGCTGTGTAACCTGCGTACCTGTATTTGTCACATTCTCGTTCTGCAGTTCCATGATTTCTTTTACTTCGTTCATGGTTGCAACTGACTTATCAGAATCCTCAATCAACGCAAGGATAATTCCTTCAATCTGTCTTGCAGACTCATTAGACTGTTCAGCCAGCTTCTGAATCTGTGCAGCAACTACTGCGAATCCTCTGCCCTGCTCACCTGCACGTGCTGCCTCAATAGACGCATTGAGGGAAAGGAGATTTGTCTCTTCCGCAATATTTGTAATCAAAGCCGTTGCTTCTTTAATCTTCTGGGCTGACTCATTGGTTGTATTCGTCTGCTCATAAATGATATTAATAGATGCGCTGGTCTTCTCGTTCGTGCTCTGCAATTCACGAAGCGCTCCAATCGCAACCTCACCACGCTCTTTGATAGCGTTTGCTCTTTCGTTCAAATCTGCCAGCTCGCTTGCCGTCTCCTCAATCATATTACCCATAAGAATAATATGCTCTGTAGCATCCTGTGTCTCTTCCGCCTGACTTCCTGCACCAATCGCGATTTCATTGACAGCCTTCTCCATCTGCTCAACATGTTCGCTTGTAACATCAGTCTTCTCACGAAGTTTATCAGAGGCTTCCAGAAGCACAGCACTGTCTTCCTTAATCGTGGCTATAATATTTGACAGATTCGCCCGCATCTTCTCAATCGCGCGGCAGATGTCACCGATTTCATCCTTCTCCTCCAATATATTCTGGTCAATATGGATATTCATCTTTCCATCTGCAAGCTGGGATAATGCTACCACACCTTCTTCAAGATGCTTAACCATCTTATTTACCGTCAGGAAGATAAGCGTTGCACAAACAATACCTACAATCACAACAAGGGCAACAATCAATATAATAATTCTTCTAATCTCTGCTTTCGCATCTGCCTGCGGCATTCCAGCAAATACCATACCGACTGTTTCCTGTGTTGTAAAATCAAATAACGGTATGTAATATCCGAAGTATTCCTGCTCAGCAACAACGGCATCTTCCGCAAAGAATTCCTCACCTTTGCCCAATACATTCTCAATCGCCCGCGGTCCTGCTTTTGTACCGTTAATACGATTTCCGTTCGCATCGACAACAGAAGTCATATATCTTGTGTCTCCATAAAAAATGGTTACATCAATATTTGTAGCTTCCTTAATACCGTCTGCTAAATCCGGTGTAAGTGAAATATTGAAATCACCTTTAACCAACTCGTTGTTCTCATTCAGTGTGTATGACTCATTGTTCAACTTTCTGAATGTAGAACGTACAGCAATCGTCGTTGCACGCAGTCCACTTGCAATGTTTTCCGTCAACACATTTGTAATCTGTTTCTCACCAAAGAAACAAACAACAATGCCTAGAACTGCCAATGGTAAAATCGCAATTAAAAGAATTTTCTGCTTCAGTTTCATCGTAATGTTCCTCCAATACACTGTATTTTACACATAACGTTATGACTATTATAACATATCTGTGGATAAATTCCAGAAGAAAATATGATTTTTCTGTTTTTTTGGTGAATTATATGATACGAATCAACTTATATACTTAATTGTATATATTTGAACGTATATTTTACAATATTAAATCTAGCGTAAGAAGTACTTCCGGATTTGCGAAACAAGTCATGCCCACAGCAAAGGCTGTTTCGCTAAGAAGCACTGCGATTTGCTTTATGCAAATCATTTTTTATGCAGGAGAATGTCCTAAATAGGGCATTCTCCGGAACAAACAACAAAATTTATTCGTTTTGCAAATATTGTGCCTGCACTCAAATTCGCAGATAAGGCAAAATTGAAGGATTCTAGTATACACAACAGACGCCCCGCACATCCGTATGGGGCACCGCTAACACACTTTATTTATCCTACACCAGCTCAAGAACAACTTCCATCGCCGCGTCGCCCTTACGGGGACCAATCTTGATAATCCGCGTGTAACCACCGTTACGGTTTGCATATTTAGGACCATACTCGTCAAAAAGTTTGGCTACTAAATCAACCTGCTTCGTTCCTCTCTTTCTTCCAGCAGGTGTACTGGGCACTTCCGTAACAGGATATAATACTTTGAGTATCTGTCTTCTTGCATGTAATCTGGAAGGCAAATCTTTCTTGATTTCTTTTTCAACCGTATCGTATACGGTAACCTTCTTGCCGTCCACTACTTCCTTTACTCTCTTACCGTCTTTATCCTTGCGGGGAACTTTAGCGGTAACTTTTACAGTTTCAAAATTATCTTTCTCTTTTGCCGCAAGCGCAATCAGACCTTCTGCAATCTTGCGTACTTCTTTTGCTTTCGCTTCTGTCGTAACAATCTTTCCATGATATAAAAGAGCTGTTACCTGACTTCTCAACAATGCCTTTCTCTGGTCAGAAGTTCTGCCGAGTTTTCTGTATTTTGCCATAATGGCTCCTTTCTCACTGTGGGAGTTCTCTCCCTCAACATGGTGTACATACGGCAATGCTCGTCGGGCTTACTTACCGAATGCGTTAATAGTTCCATTCATGAGCAGACGCGCCGGTGCACCTCGGACTTATCCCACACGCCTTTCCTATGTTGGATTAGACTTCATCACTTGGATTAAGCTGCAAGCCTAACTCTTTTAGCTTTGCTAAAACTTCCTCCAAAGACTTGCGTCCTAAATTACGGACTTTCATCATATCCTCGGAAGTCTTATTGGTCAATTCTTCTACCGTATTGATTCCGGCTCTCTTTAAGCAGTTATAGGAACGAACCGACAACTCTAACTCGTCAATGCTCATTTCCAATACTTTCTCTTTCTCATCATCTTCTTTCTCAACCATAACCTCCGCAGTTTTGGCATTTTCTGAAAGATCAATAAAAAGACTTAAATGTTCGCTCAATACTTTAGCTGCAAGACTGACTGCCTCATCGGGCACCAATGTCCCATTCGTATAAACATCCAGCGTCAGCTTATCAAAATCGGTAATCTGACCTACTCGCGTATTCTCAACAGTTACGTTTACTCTCTCGACAGGAGTATATATAGAATCTATCGCAATTACACCTATCGGAAGGTCTTCTGTCTTATTTCTGTCTGAGCTGACATATCCTCTTCCTTTAGTGATGGTAAGTTCCATATACAACTTCGTATCTTTACCGCTTAATGTGGCAATCACAAGATCCGGATTCAAAATCTCAATATCCTGATCCACCTGAATATCGGACGCTCTGACAATGCCTTCGCCTTCATACTCGATGTATGCCGTCTTAGGCTCATTGGTATCGCTGCTATTCTTGATTGCAAGGCTCTTGATGTTCATGATAATCTCTGTAACATCTTCCTTTACACCCGGAATCGAGCTGAATTCATGTAAAACCCCTTCGATTTTAACCTGACTTACCGCTGCACCCGGTAACGAAGAAAGCATAATTCTTCTGAGAGAATTACCAAGGGTAATACCGTAGCCTCTCTCTAAAGGCTCAACTACGAACTTACCATACTTCTTATCTTCTGAGATTTCTGCAACCTCAATATTAGGTCTCTCAAAATCAAACACGCAAATACCCTCCTTTGCGAACATGTTGGAATCAACGCCTATTTAGAGTACAACTCGACGATAAGCATTTCGTTAACCGGAACGTCAATCATCTCTCTTGTCGGAAGGTATTTAATTGTTCCTTTCATCGCTTCCTGATCTACTTCCATCCATTCCGGAACAAGTCTTCCTGCCGTTACTTCAAGGATATCTTTGTATCTTTGTAAGGATTTTGCCTTCTCCCTTACTTCAATCACATCTCCTGCCTTTACCAGATAAGAAGGAATCTGAACCGGCTTGCCATTTACAAGGAAATGCTTATGACCTACTACCTGCCTTGCCTCTCTTCTTGTTCTGGCAAAGCCCATTCTGAATACGATGCTGTCCAGTCTGCTCTCAAGCATAACCATAAGGTTTTCACCGGTCATGCCCTGCATTCTATCCGCCTTCTTATAATAATTTCTGAAAGGCTTCTCAAGCACACCATAGATAAATTTTGCTTTCTGTTTTTCTCTGAGCTGAAGACCATACTCACTAATCTTCTTGCCGGCTCTTGCCGATGTTCTGTTGGATTTCTTATCATATCCTAAATACGTAGGATCTAAATCAAGCGATCTGCATCTTTTTAATACAGGGACTCTGTTTACTGCCATTTTTTCGGCTCCTCTCATTATCATTTTGTTTACAACGCCACATCTGACGCCTTCATCCAAAGTTATCTGTTTCTTTTTTCATTTACTGCATTAGACATTCTCTTTGTCCTATTATACACGGCGGCGCTTAGGCGGACGGCATCCGTTGTGAGGTACGGGCGTTACGTCACGGATACTGGTTACTTCCAGACCACACGCCTGCAACGCACGGATTGCAGCCTCACGACCCGAACCGGGACCTTTTACCATAACGTCTACTGTCTTTAACCCATGAATCAACGCAGCTTTCGCCGCTGTTTCTGCAGCCATCTGTGCTGCATACGGAGTAGATTTCCTTGAACCTCTAAAACCAAGACCACCTGCACTTGCCCAGCTCAATGCATTACCCTCTGTATCTGTCAGGGTAACAATCGTATTGTTAAAAGAAGACTGGATGTGTGCCTGTCCACGTTCAACGTTTTTCTTTACACGCTTTTTTGTCACTTTTTTGGTAACTTTTTTAGCCATAATAAACTAACCTACTTTTCACCTTTCTTTTATTCTATAAATACTGTTCTCTTTCTCGATTTTGCGTAGCGTAAGCAAGCAAATCTCGCAAACAAGCTTTGCTCGTTCTGCTACTTCTTCTTGTTTGCTACTGTTCTCTTCGGACCTTTTCTTGTTCTTGCATTTGTCTTCGTCTTCTGACCACGAACCGGAAGTCCTTTTCTGTGACGGATGCCTCTGTAACATCCAATTTCCTGAAGACGTTTGATGTTAAGTGCGATTTCTCTTCTTAAATCACCTTCCACCATGTAATCTCTGTCGATTATTTCGGCGAGTCTTTTGACCTCATCGTCTGTCAACTCTCTGACGCGGGTATCCGGATTCACATTTGCCGCCTCCAGAATCTTGTTCGCGCTTACTCTACCGATACCGTAGATATAAGTCAGACCAATCTCCACACGTTTTTCTCTCGGTAAATCAACACCTGCAATACGAGCCATTTACGTTTCCTCCATTTTCTTTACGTTTCATCGCGAGTTCGCTCGCTTTACTAATTGATTGGGGTAGGTTCTACCCAACCGGATCAGATATCCGATCTTTCCAAACATCATTGTTGGTATCAAAAAGTAATCTCCCATAGGCTCCGGCATCTATATAAAATAGGCAAGAACCCCGTTTAACTAAACAATGCGGGGATTAACCTTGTACCTGTTTATGTTTTGGATTCTCACAGATTACTCTGATCTTACCTTTTCTTTTAATGATCTTGCACTTTTCGCAAATCGGTTTTACGGATGACCTTACTTTCATCTCAAACCCTCCTTTCAAAAAAGACCGTTTTACATTATATCATCAAACTTTTCGTTTGGCAAGCGGTTTTCTGAATCTTTTCTCAGCACTTTGTACTGTGCTTTTTGCATCGTATTCTACGCTTCTATTTATCTCTCCAAATGATTCTTCCTTTGGACAAATCATAGGGCGATAATTCCAAAGTAACTTTATCACCGGGTAAAATACGAATAAAATTCTGGCGCAGCTTACCGCTTATGTGCGCCAATACTACATGACCGTTCTCCAGTTCCACCTGAAACATTGTATTGGGTAACTTCTCAATAACTGTTCCTTCAATTTCAATTACATCAGCTTTTGACATTTCCTTCCTCCTGATACTCTTTGATTGCTCTCTTGATTTCCAAATCCTTATAGCCGTCCTGTGGCTTTTCCATCTGTATCTTCTTAATTATCTGAATATGCTTTTTGTTCTTCTTCTTCGGTCTATCCACAGTTCTTGTTCTGCCATCGGCTACATATACATATTCGCCCACTTCTTCTAATATGATGTAGACCGTTCCTTTGTCATGCCCAGCCGTTGATACAGCAAACATCCCCGTCATACGAACCCTCCCGTTTTGTTCCGTCACAGTGTCAATATCTCCGGCTCTCCGTCCGTGATCAACACTGTGTTCTCATAATGAGCCGAGAGAGAATGATCTGCCGAAATCACTGTCCAGCCGTCATCCAGCCACTCCACTTCCGCACATCCCATATTAATCATCGGCTCTATCGCCAGTGTCATACCGGCACGGAGCTTCGGTCCTCTGCGCCTCTGTGCAAAATTAGGAATCTGCGGCTGTTCATGCATCTGTGTCCCAATACCGTGTCCGACCAGATCCCTGACAATGCCATAACCGAATGGTGTCACATAGGCAGCAATGGCATTGGAAATATCATGCAGATGATTACCTGCCTTTGCCATCTTGATTCCCTCGAAAAAACTTTGCCGGGTCACATCAAGCAGCTTCTGTACTTCGGGAGCAATCTGCCCAACCGCATGGGTCCTCGCTGCATCGGAATGAAAGCCTTGATAAATCAGACCGGTATCCAGACTGACAATATCACCTTCCTTAATAATATGATCCTCTCGCGGAATACCATGTACAACTTCTTCATTCACGGAAACGCAGACCGATGCAGGATATCCTTGATAATTTAAAAAGTTAGGAATACATCCACGACTGCGTATCAGTTCCTCACACACTCTGTCAATCTCTTTCGTAGAGATTCCCGGTCTTACCACCTTCGCCAGCTCGTCATGCACTTCGCTCAACAGCCTGCATGACTTCCTCATTAACTCAATTTCTCTCGGAGATTTTATTGTGATTGCCATCCTGTTTCCTCTCCATGCCACACTATCATCATCCTTCAAAAATCCGTGACGTTATCCGAGGATTTTTACGATTGCCTCAAACACGTCCTTCATATCCTGCGTACCATCTACAGTCTTAAGAACCCCTTTTGCGGCATAAAACTCAATCAAGGGTTGTGTCTGCTCATGGTACACGTTCAAACGGTTCTGCACCGTCTCCGGCTTATCATCATCCCGAAGCACCAGTTTTTCTCCGCATGTATCACAGATTCCATCTTTTTTCGGCGGTATATGTTCTATATGATAGGTTGCACCGCAGGCAAGACATGCTCTTCTGCCACCCATTCTCTTTACAATATTCTCATCGGGCACATCCACATCAATGGCATAGTCAATCTTATCACCAAGCTCCGTGAGCGCCTTATCTAATACCTCTGCCTGAGGAATCGTTCTCGGAAAGCCGTCTAACACATATCCGTTCTTACAATCTTCGTTTGCTACCCTGTCAAGAAGAATCTTCACTGTCAGTTCGTCCGGAACCAACAATCCCTGATCCATATACTTCTTTGCTTCCATGCCAAGCTGTGTACCATTCTTGATGTTTGCGCGGAAAATGTCGCCAGTGGAAACATGCGGAACATCATATTTCTCTGCGATCATCTTTGCCTGTGTTCCCTTACCGGCGCCGGGTGCGCCTAACATAATTATTTTCATTCTTCCGTCTGCTCCTTCCCAAAGCGAGTGATATCTCGCAAGTCATATCTGTGTTGCAAGTCCGCCGGAGACTGTATCACTCTGGGAACCCGAAATCACTCATGATAACTTTCATATATAATATAGTAAACTAATGTAAGGGACGCGCCATGCTTCCTGCTCGTCCCCACAATGCTCATATACATTAATCATTTAAGAATCCCTTGTAATTGCGAACTAACATCTGGGATTCAATCTGCTTGACAGTCTCCAGAACAACACTGACGATAATAATCAGACTCGTTCCGCTGAACGATACGCTCGCACCAAATATTCCATTGAAGAAATATGGCACAACACATACGATTGTAAGACCGACCGCACCGATAAAGATAATATAGGTGAGTACCTTGCTCAGATAATCGCTGGTAGGTCTGCCCGGTCTGATACCGGGAATAAATCCGCCCTGCTTCTTCATGTTCTCCGCAATCTCTAACGGATTAAAGGTAATCGAGGTGTAGAAGTATGCAAAAAGAATAACTAATACAATGTACACCACCAAACCTATCGAATAAACCGGCTGACTCGGATTGCACCAGTAATTAGAATTTAATCCCTTTAAAATCTCACCCCAGACGCCCGTTCCGTTAATATTGAAGAAAGAACAAACGATAACGGGGAGCTGTAAAAGAGAGGATGCAAAGATAACCGGAATAACGCCCGCCGTGTTTATCTTGAGGGGGATATTTGTTGTCTGACCGCCAACCATCTTCCTGCCCTGCACCTTTTTTGCATACTGCACCGGAATCCTCCGCACACCGTCATTTAAGATAATGACAAGTACTACCATCAATACAATAATCGCAATGATAATGATTGCTGCAACCACACCCTTCGCAATCGATCTGCCAATTACAAACTGTTCAAACAACTGGGTAATATCCTGCGGCATACGCGACAGAATATTAATTGTCAGCACGATAGAGATGCCGTTTCCCACACCTCTCTCGGTAATTCGCTCACCAATCCACATAAGGAATGCGCTGCCCGCCGTCAATGCCGCAATAACCGTGACGACATTGATTACATTATACGTCTGAAGAAGTCCCTGCCGTCCGAAGCCGATTGCCATCGCACTCGCCTCTATCAGTGCAAGAACCACCGTCACATATCTGGTGATGGATGCGATTTTCTTTCTTCCATCCGCACCGTCACGCTGCATCTCTTCCAGTTTTGGAATCGCTATCGTCATAAGCTGCATGATAATAGAAGATGTGATATATGGTGTGATATTCAGCGCCAGTACAGACATGTTCAAGAATGAACCGCCTGTAAAAGCATTAAAAAAATCAAACGCATCTCCGGTCTGCCGTGCAAACCAATCTGCAAAAAAGTTCCTGTTAATGCCCGGAACGGGAAGCTGTGACCCGAGACGGATCACAACTAACATCATAAAAGTAAAGAAAAGTTTTTGCCTGATTTCTTTGATCTTAAATGCATTCTTTAAGGTTGTAAACATTAAATCACCTCTGCTGTTCCACCAAGCGCCTCGATTTTCTCCTTTGCAGATGCACTGAAGGCATTCACTTTCACATCGAGCTTCTTGGTAAATTCTCCGTTTCCAAGAATCTTAACACCATCACGAGGATGCTTTACAATCCCCTTTTCAATCAATGCATTTACGTCAACTGTTGTACCATTATCAAATACTTCCAAAGCACTCAAATTAATTGCGACGATTTCTTTGGAGTTTCTACACTTGAATCCCCTCTTAGGAATACGTCTGTATAACGGCATCTGACCACCTTCAAAGCCCGGTCTCGGTGCTCCCGAACGAGCCTTCTGACCTTTGTGTCCCTTACCGGCTGTCTTACCGTTGCCTGAACCGTGTCCACGACCTCTTCTAAAATTATCACTGTGCACTGACCCTGCTGCGGGTCTTAAATTTGATAATTCCATTCTGACACCTCCTTTTACGCTTCTTCTACTTTAACCATATGTCTTACTTTCTGAATCTGACCTCTGGTTGATGCATTGTCAGGCAGTTCAACTGTCTGGTGAATCTTACGAAGTCCCATAGCCGCAATTGTAGCTCTGCATTTCGGGATCTGACCAATGGTAGATTTCACTAAAGTAATCTTTAATGTTTTTGCTGTTTCCTTATTTTCTGCCATTTCTTTTTCCTCCTAAATATTATGACCGTTTCCTAACTTCCGGTAACTTAAGCGCGAATCTCTTCTACCGATTTGCCGCGGTTCTTAGCTACTTCTTCAGGAGTCTTTAACTGGCGCAGGCCCGCGATTGTAGCAAGTACAACATTCTGCTTGTTGTTGGAGCCTAAAGATTTCGTACGGATATTCTTGATTCCTGCAAGTTCACATACGACACGGGCAGGACCTCCTGCGATGATACCGGTACCTTCCGGAGCTCTCTTTAAAAGAACGGAAGCAGAACCGAACTTACCAATGAAATCATGTGTGATACTGCTATTATCATCAAGTGCAACAGAAACTAAGTTCTTGACTGCATCTTCCTTACCTTTACGAATTGCCTCAGGGATTTCAGTTGCTTTGCCTAAGCCTGCACCAACATGACCATTGCTGTCACCGACCACTACAAGAGCAGTGAAACGCATGTTACGACCACCTTTAACAACCTTGGTAACACGTTTGATCGTTACTACTTTTTCAGTCAATTCTAACTGACTTACATCAATGATTGTACGTCTCATGTGATTTCCTTCTCCCTTCCTAGAATTCTAAGCCAGCTTCTCTGGCTGCTTCTGCTAATGCTGCAATCTTACCTTGGTATATAAAGCCGCCTCTGTCAAAGACAACAGTTTTAATGCCCTTTTCAATTGCTCTCTTAGCGATTACTGTTCCTAAATATGCTGCTGCATCAACGTTATTGGTTTTCTCCAGCTCAGACTTCACAGACTTCTCGAGAGTAGACGCTGAAACTAAAGTATTTCCAACTGTATCGTCAATAATTTGAGCATACATATGATTATTACTTCTGAATACTGCCAGACGCGGTCTCTCAGCGGTACCGCTGAAACGGTTACGCAGTCTGTTGTGTTTTTTTACACGAACTTTTTGTCTTGATTCCTTACTAACCATTTTCATACTCTCCTTATCTGTTATTTCTTACCAGTCTTACCAACTTTACGTCTAATTGTCTCATCAGCATATTTGATACCCTTGCCCTTATAAGGCTCCGGTCTTCTCTTATCTCTGATTTCAGCCGCAAATTGACCAACTTTTTCTTTATCAATACCTTTGACGATGATTACGTTCTGTCCTTCCATGACAGTCTCGATTCCTTCCGGATCCGTCATCTCTACCGGATGGGAATAACCAAGGTTCAATGTCAGGGTCTTGCCAGACTTAGACGCTCTGTAACCTACGCCGTTTACTTCCAATTTTTTCTCATAACCTTGTGTAACACCAACTACCATGTTATTAATCAGTGTTCTTGTCAGACCATGGAAAGATTTCATTTTTTTCAAATCATTTGGTCTGGATACGATTACCTGCTCGCCTTCTACTTTGATTTCCATTTCTGCCGGAAGCACTCTCTCAAGTGTTCCCTTAGGACCTTTTACAGTCACTTTATTATTTTCTGCTACCTCTACGGTTACTCCCGCAGGAATAGCGATTGGCATTCTTCCTATACGTGACATGCCCGTACCTCCTGTTTTTATTTGCTATATTAATTAGCTTCCTTTTCTCATTGCCGTCAAAAGAATGACACAAGGCGTTTTTTGACGCCTTAGAAATTCTTTTCGCTTTATTACCAGACAAACGCCAGCACTTCGCCGCCTACCTGCAGCTCTCTTGCCTTCTTATCCGTTACAACTCCCTGATTGGTGGAGATGATTGCAACACCCAGACCGCCTAATACTCTCGGCAAATCCTCCTTGCCTGCATATACACGAAGACCCGGCTTGGAAATTCTCTTGATACCGGAAATAATCTTGTCGTTCTTGTCCTCGCCATATTTTAATGTGATATGGATTGTCTTAAAGTTGCCGTTGTCAATCAAATCAAATTTTCTAATATATCCTTCGTCTAACAAAATCTGCGCAATTGCCAGTTTCATCTTCGATGAAGGTACATCTACTGTATCATGTTTTGCAGTATTCGCATTACGAATTCTTGTAAGCATATCTGCAATCGGATCGCTCATTGTCATGATTTTTCCTCCTTCCTACCAGCTTGCTTTCTTCACGCCGGGAATCTGACCTTTATATGCTAATTCACGGAAGCAAATTCTGCAAATTCCGTATTTTCTTAAATAAGCATGTGGACGACCACAAATTTTGCAACGGTTATATTCTCTTACAGAGAACTTCGGTTTGCGCTGCTGTTTAATCTTCATTGCTGTCTTAGCCATGAATTTACCTCCTTTTATTTAGCGAATGGCATGTTAAATAATCTCAACAACTCACGAGCTTCTTCATCTGTCTTAGCGGTAGTTACAAAAATAACGTCCATACCTCTTACCTTATCTACCTTATCGTACTCGATTTCAGGGAAGATAATCTGCTCTTTGATACCCAGCGCATAGTTGCCTCTGCCGTCAAAAGAGTTGGGGTTAACTCCTCTGAAGTCACGTACACGGGGCAGCGCGAGGTTTACGAGACGATCAAGGAACTCATACATCTTATCGCCACGGAGTGTTGTCTTACAACCGATGGACTGACCTTCTCTGATTTTGAAGTTCGCAACGGAATTCTTTGCCTTTGTGACAATCGCCTTCTGACCGGTAATCGTTTCCATATCGCTCACGGCTGCCTCTAACACTTTCGCATTTTCCTTC
This sequence comes from uncultured Lachnospiraceae bacterium, assembly GCA_947564735.1. Lineage (GTDB taxonomy): Bacteria > Bacillota > Clostridia > Lachnospirales > Lachnospiraceae > UBA3282. The sequence goes on from CANOEC010000002.1 coordinate 157,128, forward strand.
GCCTCGCCGACACCCATATTGATCACAATCTTGTCAAGTTTCGGAACTTGCATCACATTTTTATATCCAAACTTTTTAATCATAGCATCTACGATTTCGTTCATATACATTTCTTTCAGTCTACTACTCAACGTTCTAGACCTCCTTTCTTAGAATTAATCCACAATATCGCCTGTGGACTTAGCAAAACGGACTTTCTTGCCGTTCTCAATTTTAAAACCGATTCTGGTTGCTTTTCCTTTGTGCACATACATAATGTTTGAAGCATCAATCGGCGCTTCCTTCTGAACAATACCGCCGTTCTGGTTAGCAGCCGAAGGCTTCTCATGTTTGGTAATCATATTGATTCCCTCAACCAGAACTCTATTGTTCTTTCTGTCTACAGACAGAACCTTGCCTTCTTTGTCCTTATCTTTACCTGCGATTACCTTAACGGTATCGCCTTTTTTAATCTTAAATGTTGACATACCGGCACCTCCTATAATACTTCCGGAGCCAGTGAAACAATTTTCATAAACTGTTTATCACGAAGCTCTCTTGCCACTGGTCCAAAAATACGGGTTCCTCTCGGAGTCTTATCCTCCTTGATGATAACAGCAGCATTTTCATCAAATCTGATATAGGAACCGTCTTTACGACGAGCGCCTTTTACACTGCGAACAACTACGGCTTTCACTACATCGCCTTTTTTTACAACGCCGCCTGGTGTTGCATCTTTGACCGTAGCTACGATAACATCACCAATACGTGCATATCTTCTTGTAGAACCGCCTACAACTCGGATGCACAGAAGCTCTTTTGCACCGGTATTGTCAGCGACTTTAAGTCTGCTTTCCTGTTGAATCATGCTGATTTCTCCTTCTTTCCATATTTACTCAACTATCAATTGGCTAAATCCCCGACTTTGCAAAGCAAACGTCGCAGACGAAACTTAGTTTTTCTTAGGCGGCGTTCTTTGACGCCTTAGAAGAACTTTTCGTCTTATTACTTAGCCCTCTCAATAATCTCAACAAGTCTCCATCTCTTATCTTTAGATAAAGGTCTGGTTTCCATCACTTTAACCGTATCACCGATATTGCACTCGTTGTTCTCGTCGTGTGCTTTTAATTTATAGGTTTTCTTTACAATCTTTTTGTAAAGCGGATGTTTAACGTGGTCTTCAATGGCTACCACAATTGTTTTATCCATCTTATTACTGGTTACTTTTCCAGTACGTGTTTTTCTCAAATTTCTTTCCACGATTGAGTCTCCTTTCTTATGATTTCACAAATGCGAAATCGAATGAATTGTTTTACAATTCTTACAACGCTGCTATCTAATTTGCCGCCTTTGCTTTCTCTGTGATGACTGTCTGAATCCTAGCGATATTTCTTCTCACATCTTTGATTCTAGCCGTATTATCTAACTGGTTCGTTGCATTCTGGAATCTCAAATTGAAAAGTTCTTTCTTAGCATCAACCAATTCCTGCGCTAATTCTGCATCTGATTTTTTCTTTAAATCTTCTACATACTTATTTGTTTTCATTTGATACACCGCCTTCCAAATCTGCTTTAGAAACGATCTTACATTTGCAGGGAAGCTTATGTGTTGCAAGACGCAGCGCTTCTTTTGCCACCTCTTCAGCCACTCCTGAAATCTCAAACATTACACGTCCCGGTTTTACAACCGCTACCCAATATTCCAGAGTACCTTTACCGGAACCCATACGCGTTTCTGCCGGTTTTGCTGTTACAGGTTTATCAGGGAAAATCTTAATCCAGACTTTACCACCACGCTTGATATGACGAGTCATAGCTATACGGGCTGCCTCAATCTGATTCGATTTAATCCAACATGGCTCTAATGCTACAATACCGTACTCGCCATATGTGATTGTATTACCGCGAGTCGCTTTACCTGCCATAGAACCACGAAACTGTTTACGACGTTTTACTCTCTTAGGCATTAACATTATTTATCGCTCCCTTCCACGTTAGATTTTGTAGGAAGTACCTCACCTTTGTAAATCCATACTTTGACACCGAGTTTACCGTAAGTGGTATCTGCCTCTGCGAATCCATAATCAATATCTGCTCTCAGCGTCTGAAGCGGGATGGTTCCCTCGCTGTAGAACTCTGTACGAGCAATATCCGCTCCGCCGAGACGTCCGGATACAGCCGTCTTAATTCCCAATGCACCGGCTTTCATTGTTCTGCCCATGCAGGATTTCATGGCACGTCTGAAAGAAACACGGTTTTCCAACTGCTGTGCGATATTCTCAGCAACCAGCTGTGCATCTCTATCCGGTCTCTTAATCTCTTTGATATCTACAAATACTTTCTTATTTGTCAGTTTAGAAAGCTCTTTCTTGGTTACTTCAATCTCTGCACCGCCTTTACCAATCACGACACCCGGTTTTGCTGTGTAGATGATAACTTTTACTCTGTCGGATGCTCTTTCGATTTCAATCTTAGAAACACCGGCACTGTATAATTTCTTCTTTAAGTATTCTCTGATGTTATAGTCTTCTACCAAGAAATCAGAAAACTCTGCATCAGCATACCATTTAGAATCCCAATCTTTAATGATACCGACTCTCAAGCCGTGTGGATTAACTTTCTGTCCCATTTTGTTCTCCTTCCTATATAATCCTATCTTTCATCGAGAACGATCGTGATATGGCTCATTCTCTTTTCGATTCTGTAAGCTCTGCCCTGCGCTCTCGGTCTTACCCTCTTCATGGTAGGTCCCTTATTTGCATAACACTCTGCAATATAAAGGTTTTCCGCATTCATACCATTATTGTTTTCTGCGTTTGCAATTGCAGACTCTAACAGTTTCTTAATAATGCTCGATGCATATCTCGGATTATAAGTAAGGATTGCAAGCGCTGTCTCGACATCCTTTCCTCTGATGGCATCCAATACGAAACACGCCTTCTGAACGGACACCCTTGCATAAGACAATTTTGCAGAGGGTCTTGTATCTTTTTTCGCGTTTCTCTCTCTCTTTATCTGGGATCTATGTCCTTTAGCCATAGATTTAAGCCTCCTTTCAAATTAGCGAACTTTGGATTTTCTCTCATCCTTATCATGTCCTCTATAAGTTCTGGTCGCTACGAACTCGCCGAGCTTGTGTCCAACCATATCTTCTGTAACATATACCGGCACATGCTTTCTTCCGTCATGAACAGCAAATGTATGTCCTACGAAGGAAGGGAAAATCGTAGAGCGGCGGGACCAAGTTTTGATAACCTGTTTCTGTCCTGACGCATTCATCGCATCTACTTTTTTCAATAAGCTCGCATCTGCAAACGGTCCTTTTTTCAATGATCTAGCCATTTGAAACCTCCTTGTTTATTTTCATATTCTCACGTTTTTCAGAGAATTGTTCTGCAATTCCCACAGACGAAACATAGTATTTCTTAGCAGCGTCCTTCGACGCCTTAGAAATCCTTGGTCGGCGTCTCTAAGACGCCTTAGAAAAGCTTCATCCCGACTTTGCAAAGCAAACGTCGCAGACATGACTTAGCTTTTCTTAGGCGGCGTCCTTTGATACCTTAGAAAAGCTTCATCCCGACTTTGCAAAGCAAACGTCGCAGACATGACTTAGCTTTTCTTAGGCGGCGTCTTTTGACGCCTTAGAAAAGCTTCATGTCTTATTACTTAATCGCTCTTCCGTCTCTTCTTCTTACAATCAGCTTATTAGATGCTTTCTTTTTCTTACGCGTCTTCAAGCCGAGCGCCGGTTTGCCCCAAGGTGTGCACGGACCGGGACGACCAATCGGTGCTCTTCCTTCACCACCACCATGCGGATGGTCATTGGGGTTCATAACGGAACCGCGGACCGTAGGGCGGATACCCATATGGCGCTTACGTCCGGCTTTACCAATTTTAATCAAGTTGTGGTCTACGTTTCCGACCGTACCTACTGTTGCACGACACACAAGCGGAACCATTCTCATTTCACCCGATGGGAGTCTGAGCGTTGCGTATTTGCCTTCTTTTGCCATAAGCTGTGCGCTGTTACCTGCAGAACGAACCATCTGTCCGCCTTTGCCCGGATGAAGCTCAATGTTATGAATCAGTGTACCTACAGGAATCGCTGATAACGGCAGACAGTTACCTACTCTGATTTCTGCCTCAAGACCATTCATAACCTTCATACCATCTGTCAATCCTTCTGGTGCAAGGATGTATGACTTTTCACCGTCTTCATAACAAATCAACGCAATATTTGCCGTTCTGTTCGGATCGTACTCGATGCCGATTACCTTCGCGGCAATGCCATCTTTGTTTCTCTTAAAATCAACGTTTCTATATAATCTTCTGCTTCCGCCGCCATGATGTCTGACTGTAATTTTACCCTGATTGTTACGTCCCGCATTCTTCTTAACGGATGTGCAAAGTGCCTTTTCCGGCGTCTTCTTCGTAATCTCAGAGAAATCGGAACCAGTCATGTTACGTCTGGAAGGTGTATATGGGTTATATGTCTTAATTCCCATGATCTTATCTCCTTTTCTATGATTTTGCGCGATGCTTATCGCCCGCATACCTTATCTTTACTTTGCAGTCTGGGGAGAATCGCCTCAGCAGCTCTTTCGAGTTTGCGAAGCAAATCTCGCAGACAAAGTTTTAGTTGTTCTTAGGCGATGTTCTTTATCGCCTTAGAAGAACTCTTTGTCTTATTAGAGTCCTGCAAATATCTCAATATCCTTGCTATCCTGTGTCAACTGCACGATTGCTTTCTTGGTCTTAGCCGTCTTGCCATATACCATGCCGCGTCTCTTTGTCTTGCCGTCCATGTTCATGGTATTGACTTTCGCTACCTTTGTACCCTCAAACATCTTCTCGACAGCTTCTTTAATCTGTGTCTTGTTCGCTTCAGGATGAACTAAAAAAGTATACTTTTTCTCGCTCATGCCAGCCATACTCTTCTCTGTGATGACCGGTTTGAGGATTACATCATAATATTGGATTGCTGCCATTATGCATACACCTCCTCAATCTTCGCTACGGCGTCCTTCGTGATTACCAGCGTGTCACCCTTCAGAATATCATATACATTAATATTTTCCGCTACTGCTGTAGATACCGTGGGGAGATTTCTTGCTGAAAGGATTACGTTCTTGTCCTGCTCGCCAATCACTACCATTGCCTTCTCTACTTTGAGGTTATCCATAACCTCCTTGAACTTCTTTGTCTTGATTTCATCAAGCTTAAGCTCTTCTAAAACAATCAGCTTGTTGTCCTGCACCCTGCTGGTCAGAACGGATTTGAGAGCTGCCTGTTTCTCTTTCTTGTTCAGTTTAAAAGAGTAATCTCTCGGAACAGGTGCGAATACAACGCCGCCGCCTTTCCACTGTGGAGCTCTTGTCGAACCCTGTCTTGCATGACCGGTTCCCTTCTGTCTCCAAGGTTTTCTACCACCACCGGAAACTTCGGAACGTGTCTTGGCTTTCTGCGTTCCCTGACGTTTATTAGCAAGTGTCTGGACTACTGCCATGTGTACCAGATGTTCATTAATCTCAACACCGAATACCGCATCGTTTAAATCCATCTTGCCGACTTCTTTACCTTCCATATTATAAACAGATACGTTTGCCATCTGAATGGTCCTCCTTTCATCTGTGACTTACGCCACTATTTCGCATTCACCTTAGTTGTCTCTTTAATAGTTACTAAGGCTTTTCTTGGGCCCGGCACCGCGCCTTTGACAAGAATCAGATTCTTGTCTGCATCAACTCTTACCACCGTAAGATTCTGAACCGTTACCTTTACGCAGCCCATGTGTCCCGGCATTCCTTTTCCCTTAAACACTTTACTCGGAGAAGAACATGCACCGTTGGAACCCTGATGGCGATGGAATTTGGAACCGTGAGTCATAGGTCCTCTGTGCTGACCATGTCTCTTGATTGCACCCTGAAATCCTTTACCTTTAGAGATTGCAGTCGCATCAACCCTGTCCCCTGCCTCAAAAATATCAGCCTTGATTTCGCTTCCGAGTGTGTACTCTTCCGCATTCTCCAGCTTCAATTCTCTGACATATCTCTTGCTAGATACGCCCGCTTTATCAAAGTGACCTTTTAATGCCTTGTTTACGCCATGTCTGTGGATTACTTCTTTTTTACCACCCTTATCTTTGTTGACAATTCTGTCCTTCTTGTCTACAAAGCCGACCTGTACAGCACTGTAACCGTCATTTTCTTTCGTTTTAACCTGTGTGACTGCACAAGGTCCTGCCTGAAGCACGGTAACAGGCGTCAGTGTTCCGTCTTCGCCGAAGATTTGAGTCATTCCGACTTTTGTTGCCAAAATAGCTTTTTTCATTTCTTTTACCTCCTGTCGTTCTACAGCGGATTTCCTCTCTTTGCAACCCTGCTTCATCACTTCAAAGAACTACTCGCAGTTCTTTGGAAGTTCAACACGAAGCAATTACTTCCGGGAAATCGTCCTAGTAGGGGTCTTATTTGTTCTTCATCTTGATGTCGATATAAACACCTGCGGGCATCTCCAATCTCTGCAGCGCATCCACCGTCTTCGGTGTGGGTGTGATAATATCGATGAGTCTCTTGTGAGTTCTCTGCTCGAACTGCTCTCTGGAATCCTTGTACTTGTGAACCGCTCTAAGAATTGTAACTACCTCTTTCTTAGTCGGCAGCGGTACCGGTCCGCTCACCTGAGAACCGTTCTTCTTTACTGTTTCGATGATTTTTTTTGCAGATGCATCAACCAGCTGATGATCATAAGCCTTTAGTGTAATTCTCATTACTTGACTTGCCATAAAAAAAGTCGCCTCCTTTTCGCACTTTTGTTTCATAAGTACGACAAGCGGTGACTGTACACTCTCCCGTGTGTGTCCTAAACAAAAGACGTCAACACGTTGTTTCCGGCTGTACCGGACGTTCTTGCTTGTACAGTGACTTGTCGTCAGTTTCCTAACTTGACATTCGCTCCACGGAAAACCTGCCACGAAGGCAGCAACCTCACGCTTCATAGCTATCATGCCACAGCAATGACTAGTATATATGATGTTTTGGAAAGATGCAAGCATTTTTTCCAGAAATATTAAAAAATTTTAAAATAATGTAAAATATAGAAAAAAATTATCGCAACCGCCATATAGCCTAAAGAGTGAAAATGTGATATTCTTTATTTCAGCACTGCATTAGCGACGCACATATTATAGAAGAAAGGGAATCAAAAAGCAATGTGGACAGCCAATAACTGGAAAGATTATGAAGTGATAGATACTTCCTTGGGAGAGAAACTGGAGCGATGGGGCGAGTATATTCTGGTACGCCCCGACCCACAGGTCATCTGGGACACCGGGCAAAGCGACCGGCGTTGGAAACATATGAACGGACATTACCACAGGAGCTCCAAGGGCGGCGGCGAATGGGAATTCTTCAATCTCCCCGAAGAATGGAGCATAAGCTACAAAGAACTGACCTTCCGTTTAAAGCCGTTCAGCTTTAAGCATACCGGACTTTTCCCAGAACAGGCTGTCAACTGGGATTGGGTTTCTTCTATTATAAAGAGCGCCCACAGACCGGTCAAAGTTCTGAATCTTTTTGCATATACGGGCGGTGCAACGCTTGCCTGCGCAAAAGCCGGCGCAAACGTCACCCATGTCGATGCCTCAAAAGGCATGGTAGCTTGGGCAAAAGAAAACGCTGCCGCCTCCGGACTTGCCGAAGCGCCAATCCGTTATCTGGTAGACGACTGCGTGAAATTCGTGGAGCGTGAAATCCGGCGGGGCAACACCTACGATGCAATCATCATGGATCCTCCCTCTTACGGCAGAGGTCCCAAAGGTGAAATTTGGAAAATCGAGGAGAGCATCTTTCCCTTTATCCGGCTCACCACACAGATTCTATCTAAGGACGCACTTTTTTATCTGGTGAACTCATACACTACCGGTTTGCAGCCCGCCGTATTGACCTACATGATTCACACTGCGCTTGTTCCCGCTTTCGGCGGTTTTGTGGAATCCTCGGAAATAGGACTTCCTGTCACCGCAAGCGGTCTGGTTCTTCCCTGCGGCGCCTCCGGCAGATGGGTATCATAAGATTCCTGCCTGTTGCAGTATTTGTCTGTAAAAAGGCAGTATGCGCGCCAGAATGTTGTCTTCCGTATAAACGTAAGGTACCCTGTCCGGAAAATACAAATACATGCGCACAATATAAATGACGGCTAATAGTACGAATACCGCTGCTATCAGCCACTTGAGCGCCACTGCCCTTTTTCCCAGCAGATAGCGGCAAATAGCAAAATACACTGCTGTAACCGCAAGCAAAAAGACAGCCGGATTCAGTTGCCACGCCCGCTGCCATCTTCCAGTTATCAAGCACACTGCTGCTCTGGTAATCCCGCAGCCCGGACATGGAAAACCACAGAAAATTACAACCGGACAAAACGCGTGAAACACCAGATTTACGAGCAGTGCATATGCAATAAATACCACGACTGCCATGCCGTATTCTTTTATGTCTGCTGTAATTCTTGTACAAACCGTTCTCACATATGTTCTCATGTGCCTGTCCCTGCCCTCCCGTCTGAAACTTGGGCATCCCACTTTCTCCAATCCGGTCGCAGCGCCGTCCGTGTGATATCTTCTCCCCCATGCCGCATCACCTGATGAAATCACAGCATCCGTGCAATACAATGAAGTACAAGTAAATGTACCGGATAAAATCCATAATAGAACGCTTTCGGAAGCTGCCTTCCTTTGCTGCCGTTGTAACAGTAAATCGGAATGAAGGAAAACAACCCATACAACTCACGAGCCGAAAACCGCATCAAATACGATATGTCATACTGCGTGGCATAGCGCAGACAATTCGTACTCCATGTACCGAAAAACATCACTGCCGCCGCTGCTGTCAGCACAACGCAGAAATGATTTCCACGTAAAAGATAAAAGACAAAAATCAGCAGTACGCCCATATATCTGTAATCGGTCTTCAGGTAATATGCCGCCACACAGCCTGCCGGCACACTCATGAACCTTACCGTCCAAAATATAAATCGGCTCATTTGCCAGCCGCCCGTTCTACTGCTCCCGCTCTTTTCCAGCATCCGGATGCTCTTTCCTGTCCATTCCCACACCGTCAGGACAAACACCCCTATCAGCAGCGTAAAAAATACATTTTGACTCCCCGGATGAATCACCTGTTCCGAAAATGCAAGGTCAAACGGTATTTCCGAAATAAGGGCAAAACCGCCCAGTCTCAGCAGATAGTTTTTCCTGCTTCTCGTATGCATAAAGCTTTCCACTGCAAGATAGCAGAACAAAACAAATGAAGTCCTCCCGATTGCCCTCCCTGCATTGTAGCAAATCTGCAGCCGATTTGTCTCATATCCTGTCAAAAAAAGCCGTTGTATTATCTTTGTAAATACAACGGCAAAAAAATGGTCAATAAACATGGTCACATATGCTATATTTTTTAATACTGCACTGCTAAAAAAACCTTTTTTTTCCTCATAAAAAACCATATGCTCTTGCAATCCTATCGCAGCCTTATTCCACTTTCTTTCATATACCCGCCATTCCATATCGTATATGGAGCCACGCTCATGATATATTTATATACTACTACAAAAACGACGAAAGGTAAACTGCTTCATATTAACTCCTGCCGCTAATCCTGCTTACAATCTGACATCTACCGGCTGATAACCACGGCTGAACGCTACACCCATCATCTGCACATCAAACGTATTCTGACTGGCTGTATTGCTGTTGCCATCCTTTCCTTTCTCCGCGCTCTTGGTTGCTGCCTCTGCGCCTTCTTCTCCCTGTGTCTTGTCTGTAACGCTATCCGATGTTTCTTCTACCGCCTTATCTGCTGTCTCCGGCGTCTTCTTGTCTTCGTCCTTACGCTCATCTTCTGCCGCATCCTGTACGGTCTTGTTTGCCTGTGCAAGCGACTCCATCTGGGATGCCGAAGCACGCTCTGCCGCTGCCTTCGTCTCCGCAAGCTGCTCCTGCTTATAGCCAACATTACTGCTGCCTCCTCTGCCGGAATCCAGCTTAATCTCACTTTCTAACACAGCCGCCTTACCTTCCATTTTCTTTGCGGTACTGCCATGCACATCAGCCTGCTTCATAGATGCGTCAGCAGAAATGAGCGCCTCCATACTGCCCGCTGACATCCCTGCGCCTTGGCTGCCATTCTTCTTTGCCTGTTGTTTTGTTCCTAGCAGCTCGTCCATGTCACTTCCCTGCTCTCGCTTCTTCATCGCCGCCTCACGCCTTACTTCCATTTGATGCTGGCGAAGCTGCACTTCCAAATCGCTGATTTGCTTCTGCAAATCCTGCCGTTTCTTCATCTTTGTTTCCGTCGCCAGCTCCTGATTTGAAGACAATTCCTGCATCTGTTTTTGCAGATTCTCTATCTGACTGCGCAAATCCTTGCTGACTGCATCCATTTGTGTGCCGGCTCCCGCTCCTACCGTACCGGGCTGCATACCTATGCCGCTAACTCCGTTTATTGTCATATTGCCCTCCATTCCGAGGCGTCCATGCCTCTCTTGATTTACTCTATTTTCTATATCGAATGTTCCGATAAAAATATAAAGTAAATTGTTGTCAACAGACTTTTATCGGTTGTGAGCAAAAATCAGCCGCAATCATCCTTATAACACCTTATAACATCTCATATCACAAGCCCCAAACACGAGAATCTCACATACAGAAATCTTAAATGCAAGAACCGAAAATGCACCGTCAGAGCACACATAATTCACTCCACTCACAGTCTTTGCAGATTTCCTCTCTCCTGCCCGGTTTCAGTATTTTGTCCTGCACCGTCTTCTCGAAATCTTTCCACCTCATCCTCACTCCCGGTTCAAGTCCGCACAAATCAAGTACCTGCCTATCATAATCAGCCACCTTCTCCATGGAAATACACGTGCCTTTCTGATTGTTTGGGCAATGTGCACACACATCATCCGCCTCCTTCAGCAATATGACGTCTGGGTTATGCGCTAAATTCTCTTTCATCTTCCACATATTATCAGTAAATTCGCCGCTGTACCCTTTTCCCCGAAAAAAGGAAAAGCACATACCATGATGCGCCCTAATCCTATATACTATTGCCATTACTGTGCCTCCCCCATAATCGAAGCAAGCGGTTTTTTCAATGTATTGCTCAATACAAGCGCCAACGCAATCTTGACTATATCCGGAATGATAAAGGGAAACACGCACCAGCCAAGTACGGTCACAAGTCCCACCGCCCCGGTATTTCTCATATAAACCAGCATAAACCATATCGTTCCAAATGCATAGCAGATTATCAGTCCAAGCGCCATCGAGACTGCCTGCACCCACAATTTCCTGCCGAACAAACGCTCCACCAGCCACATAGCTAACGCTGCAAAGATAAATCCAATAATATAACCGCCCGTATTATTCATGATAATACCAAGTCCGCCTGTAAAACCTGCAAAGACCGGCACCCCAATTGCTCCTAACAGCACATAGACTACCACCGACAATGTACCGCGCCTGCCTCCCAGTACTGCCACCGCAAGAAATACCGCAAAAGTCTGCAACGTAAAAGGGATTTCCACCGGAATAGATATCCACGAACATATTGCAATCAGCACCGTAAACATACCGATATATGCTATATCATAGGTCTTGCTCTTTCCCACTGTTCCCATACGCCTGTTTTCTGTCTGTGTCTCTGCTTTCGTGCCCATAGCTTCCTCCTCAATCTTATCCGTTCTCGGTCCATTCTTTATATGGCAGACTGCGTACCCACGTAACAAAGTACATGAAATAAGCAATACATATCTGCCTTTGACGAAGCTATCGTATCATGTGCCCTCCCAGTTGTCAACCATATTTTATCTTTGGTTAACATCATATCTTTGGTTACATCTAACAAATTATTCTTATGAATCAGTCAGTACTCCACAGACTTCACAAATTTGTTCCACATCATAATTTCCCACTTTCTTCTGCGCTGCGATAATTCTCTCTATTATCGTGATTTCCTCTTCCAACTCATCCGCAATAACATCTACAGGCTTATTCTTTAACAGCTTCTTACAGACAAGATAAATAAGCTGTTCACGCTTTCCTTCTATTTTTCCTTCTATTTTCCCTTCTTCCACTCCCTCCTGTCTCCAATCTGCCCATGCCTTACAAACATCATATTTTTTCTCTTCATTTCCCATACCAGCCTCTCCTCCCACTATAATCCTGCTTGCCTGCGGTATTCTTACTTTCGCTACCACTTCCAACAGTTCTCGTGTATCACTGTCCAGACTGCTGTAAGCCTCTCTATTTTCCATCAACAATCTTTTCATCTGTTCTTTATCCCTGCCATATCTGACAACCTCAAACAGCTGGCGCAAACCGGTATGATATTCATCAAAAGTGTCATGCTCATGGCAGTCATACAGATTCAATTTATAATTTGTCACATATGCTTTCATCTCCTCATTCATTTCCAACAAATCATGTAAACATTTTGCGCCATCCCATGGATGCTCCGTTCCGCAATATACAACCAACGTGATGATTGGCACAAACTTCTCCTCTTTAGCCATACCTGACAGGAACGCATCTGTTCCTGTCGCCAAATCCTTCTTCCTATCGTGAATTACTTTCTTCTGTTTCCATTGTTTGTGATACCCGATACTTTCTGACAGCATGTTTCTCAAAATCATCCGATAATCTACATAAGTCTGATTCTCTACCGCCAATACGTGAATCAGGCTGCCACGCCACATACGCGCCTTATCCACAATCGCCTTAAAATTCTCCCGTAATCCGGATTCTTTTCCCAAATATACCATCCGGGCTTCCGCAGGTTCTAATTCATCAGGCTTCACCACCTGCTTTCCATGAAAAAGCGCTCCGTTCACTTGGTCTGCAAACCTGATGTTATTATCCAGATAATCAAACTGATACTCATCCGATTTTCCCATTCCTTAATCCTCCCTTGTGTTCTTTCCATATAAGGGACTCATTATGAATGAACGATATGACACAGACGTGATATCAGAATTTCAGATTCCCAGATATGTGTAGTTATCATAACATATCCGGGAAGAAATTGTAAAGTAAAATTATAAAAAAATTGCATTTAACTCAAACGAAATATCGTTAACGCATCGTAAGCTTCCTACAAGCAAATCGCTTTCACTATATACGCAGTCTCCTATAACGATTGATACATGCGGTAATCTCCTGTTTCCTCGGTCTGGCAAGCTGGGACGACACGTCCCCATGCTCAAAAAGGCTTTCGAGCCCTTTTTGGGCAAGCTGTTCCTCCAACATGTCCACAATCTGCCCGATTTCCTTCTTACCATCCATCATCTTAAGCTGCGCATATTTTAGCAAATAGGCGAGCGCCGCCGTCTGCTCCTGATCTTTTAGCTGCTCTAAATAACGCAGCTCCACGCTCTCCTTCGCAAGAGAAAGTTCGCTTGTTCCCATCGTCTTTATCTTAATCCGGTCTTCTTTGCGAAGCGCCATATCCGGCTGCGGACATCTTTTTCTGTTAAATTCCGGAAATGCTCCGGCTCCCGGCAGGTCGCTCTTTGCTTCATTGTCATATTCTTCCGCCGCCTTTTTCGCCCTGTCCGTGATATCGATAGGAACATACTCCTTCATCTGGATAATCGTGTCAGCCATGTGAAAGAATGCGCCGGAGCTTCCTGCCACAATCACGGACGATACACCCATGTCCTCATACATTCCCCGTACTCTGTTGATAAAGGGCGTAATCGGCTCCTCGCCGGGCGTAATCACCTGCGCCATCAGCCGGTCGCGCACCATGAAATTCGTCGCTGAAGTATCCTCATCAATCAAAATCAATTTACTGCCGCTCTCTAACGCTTCCATCAGGTTTGCCGCCTGCGAAGTACTTCCGCTGGCATCCTCCGTGGAAAAATGTACCGTATCTTTTTTGTTCGGAAGATTCTTGATAAAGGGGGAAATATCCACTCCCGTAATGCTCCGCCCGTCTTCGGCACGCAGCTTAAAAGCGGAACTGTCCGTAATGACAAGTTCTCTGCCGTCCCCCAATATATGATTGTACACGCCATTCTGTAATGCCTGTAAAATTGTAGACTTGCCATGGTAACCGCCGCCCACAAACAAAGTGATCCCTTTGGGAATCCCCATTCCTGTAATCTCTCCCCTGTGAGGAAGGTTTAATGTTGTCCTCAAACTCTCCGGTGATAGGAAAGTTACAGCATCTTTCATAGGTTTTTCAGATACTCCGCTCTCTCTTGGAAGAATGGAACCGTCCGCAATAAAAGCGCATAATCCTTTCCCATCCAGACATTCTCTGATATACTGCTGGTCCTCGCACAGCGAGATGGCTTTTTTCAGTTTCTCTTTATCTATATTGGCATAATACAAACTCTTCTGCACACAATCGGGAAGAATGTCAAAAAGCATCTTCTCCAGTTCTCTCGCGTTAATTGTCCGCCCGTTCGCCGGAAATCCCGCCTCAAACCGCAGCGTCACATCACCGTCGGCAATCCGCAGCGCCGTGCGCTCCAACACCTGCTGACCGCAGCGGGAAACCGTCATCAGTCCGCTCTTACCGGATCCTTTCGCCTGAAAACTGCCGCCGGACACCCATCTTCCAAACAATCTTGTCAAGTGGTCCTGCAAAGTTATTCTCTTTGCCGGCGTTTCATAATATTCTGCCGGAAATCCCGCCTTACCTTTCTGTACGCGCACAGAGAGTCTGGAAGGAGCCGCAAACGGGTCCCCCTGCACATGGTCAATGGACAACACATAACCGCCAAAATTATATTGTCCCCTCAATTCCTTGTATGCAGGATAGCCTCTATGGTCAATATTTTTAAGCTTTGTCCGTAGTTCTGTAGCAGTATTCATAATTGATATGTCTCCTTTTCTGATTCGGTATATACGGAAAATGCTGATTTGCACTTCCTTTGTTTTTATCCGCGTATCCATCCTATTATGTACAATATGAAAATTATAACACTTAGCCGACCGTCCCACAATGCTCTATCTCTTTACAATCGAAATATATCCTTACAGTCAAGAACTACTCCGCAGGCAGCAAGGCGTCAAAAATAATATATCTCCCACTTCCAAAAATCATGAATAATTGATAACACAGAATCCCCATTTCGTAACCAACCACTAAAAAACTCTCCCACATGTGACGAAATGAAAAATATCTAAATTTACTGCATATACATCGCATCCTTACTTTCCCAAAGGCTGCTTCACAATAGTATGCGATTATATGGCAAACCATAGATAAGGAGGTATTCTATGAATCCGTTCAACATTATGGGCATCAATCAGCCCACAACGATATATAATACACCCACCATAACTTCTTCCAAGAAACCGGAAACTTCAAGCACTTTCAAAGATGCTTTAGAAGAAAGCGCCGTCGATGCCTTCAAAAGAAGACGTCCCGACTGTGCCAGACATGTGGACCAGCAGGTGAAAGCCGGCAGAGCCGTAAAAGAACGAAACGGCGTCATAGGCCTCTCTACCGAGGATATGACTATGGAAGAATATCAGGCATATTTCTATGGTCTTCTTGAAACAATTCCCTATGACTCCACACGAGTCAATGATACCAGTATTATTACCATTTCCGAAAAAGGCTGGGAACAGATGCGTAAGGACCCCGATTACGAGTCATGGATTCTCGGATATTTTGTGGAAGACCGCTCGGTGCGCAATCCTTTCTTTGGATGGGGAAACGATGCCGGCTGCATGATTACCGAACATTTTGGCGCTTCTATCGAGGAACACCACGGCGAAGGCTTCAGCAAAGCTGCCCTCAACGGAAATTCAGATAAAGACGCGGATGACGATGAGGAAGACTGGTGGATTAAACGGCATAAGAGAATGAAGAAATTGATACGGGAACAGGTCGAACGCACCTCGAAAAAAGATGCCGCAAAAAAAGCCGCAGTCAAAGAGGAATACGCAAAACAACAGTATCTGAGCAGTCAAAGACAGCACCTCTTCCTTACGTCCGATACAACGGCTTCGGTAAACGACATGGCAAGACCCAATCCGGAAGGCATCGCCGCCTCCATGGCTGCTGCGGCTTATGTCAATACAATAGACTTATTCGGAACCGGAATGGTTGGCGATATACATTAATACCATATTATAGAAGGTGCGGCAAAAACCGCACCTCTTTTATGTAATAAAAAAATGTAACAGCGTAAATCATTCAAAGGGAATACAAGGCATTCCCTAAATCGAGTTGGCTGGCATTCTACTTTTCATGTTCTTTCTGAAATCTTCCACATCGCCATTTTCTCTGCCCTTATGGCAGACTCCTCTATGCAGTTACACCTGTTTTTCCTATTTCTCCAATGCCCAGATATCCTTATTACGCCTAAAATACAGACACACGCCGATTCCCGCAAAGGCTATCACGAAAAACAGAAACGCCGCTCCGCTTCCTTTTCCGCTGCCAAACAGCTTCGTCAGGATACCATTTTCACGCTGTGCCTCCATAATCGGTTCAAACACTTGGTCCACCAGAAAACCGCCGAGAAAATACCCGATGGGTATCGTAAAAAACTGAAACGAATTTCTTACGGAATATACCCGTCCCTGCATTTCCTCCGGCACATGCAGACGCATAATGGCGTCCAGATTCGTGTTCATAAGAGGAATCGCAATCCATCCGAGGAATCCGCCAATACACCAGACAAGCGGTGTCCTTCCGAACGCAAGCAGGAAATTCTCCGTACTCATGGATAATAGCAGACAGTTGCAGATAAGCCGCACCCTGCTCTTCGGTTTTTTGACAAACGACGCCAGAATGCTTCCCACAAAAGTGGTCACGCCAATCACTGCATTCACCAGCCCCAGTGTCCGTTCGCTGCCGCCGTTTCTTGAAAGCATCATCGCCGGAAAAGCTGCATCATAAATGGAGGCAACCAGATTAATCGCTGCAAGGAACATAATCAATCCAAAAATTCCTCGTTCCTTGCGAAGATAGGTCAGCCCTCTTTTGGCGGAAACGAGCAATTTCTCCTCCCTTTCTGAAGCCTCTTCACTCTCCGGAATCCGTATGCCGAATGCCAGCGTTACAAACGCCACCCCGAACGTAAATAAGTCAAACGCTACAATCGCATTCATTCCAGCGATTCCCATAACCGCTGTCGCAATAATCGGCGTCATAATGGAATTTAAGGAACTGGCAAAATAACGCATTCCGCCTACACGCTGATAATATTTCTTGGGCAGCACCCTCGTGGTCGCCACCTCAGACGCCGGCTGCTGTACCGTGTTCATAAGACCATTGAATCCGTTAATCAGATATAAATGCCAGACCTGCAGCGCATCGTTCTTCATTAAAACCAGCATCACAATCGTACTGGCTGCCGCCAGTGTATCGCATACTAACATTGTCGCCTTTTTATTCCACTTATCGCTCAAAGCACCCGCAAATATACTAAGCAGCACATACGGCGCATAAGAACTCACCATCAAAAGCGCCGTCATAAGCGCGGAACCCTTCTGCGTATAAGACCAGATTACAAGTGCATAGCCTGTCATCGCACTCCCCAGCCCCGAAAAGGACTGTGTACTCCACAGTAATAAATAGGTTTTCATCTCTCCCAAAGCATGGAAGAACTCCTTGTTTTTTATTTTATTTTTCATAGACTTTGCTCCTTATGTTCCAATTTTATCGTATTTGAAACATGCAAAGCCCAAGAGCAGTTTTCCTACTCCATGCAATCACTGCCCGATCAGACTTTGCATGGAGCGTATGCACTCATTAATTTCATTGTTCTCCCAACTTCCTTTCCAATCCAGACTGCCTTCGCGTCCGTCCCGTGTCCAATCTGACCCGTCACTGCAACCGGCATCTTCATTCCAGCGTATCTGCGCACAAGCGCTCGGATGTCCGGTTCATATTTTTTATGCTGCATCTCGGTAAATGTTCCAAGTAAAATCCCGGAAATTTTCTGAAAAACGCCCATTTGCTCCAACTGACACAAATAGGTTTCTATCCGGGCAGCATCTCCCCGATAACTTTCCAACAGCAATATCTTATCTGTCAAATCCGGCATATACTCTGTTCCCGCCAGTTTTAAGAAACATCTGATATTGCCGCCTACTACGATGCCGCGCATTGTCCTGTCATTCTTATCCGCTGACGCCGGCGGTCTTTCTTCCTCATCATTTCCGGAAAGAAAATGATAATCCGTCTCAAAAAGGTCGTCAGCATCGCCGATAACCGTATTCTTAAAATCATTCGTCTGCTGCTCTCCATAATCGTAAATCAGATTGCGAATCTGATACAGCACCGAAGCCTTCCCTGTTTTGGCATAAATTGCATTGATTACAGTAGTAAGGTCACTGTATCCCCAGAACACCTTACTACTATCCGCAATCACATCATAATCCAGATAAGGCAGTACCCCGTTTGCCAAGTCGCCGCCGGAAATATCAAATATCCCTTTGATTTCATCGTCACGATAAAAATCCATCAGCGCGCTGGCACGCTCCAATCCCGTGCTGCTATATCCCTCTTCAGTCACATAAATATGTTCACTAAATATAGGTTCCAAACCGATGTTCCTCAGAACCCTTTCTAGTTTTTTGATTTTTCCTTCATATTCTCTGCTTTGCCCGTTTGAGCAACAGACAATTCCTATTTTTGAACCGGCAGCTATCATCTCATGAACCCTCTTTCACTATATCCTTTCTACTCATAAACTTCAATAATAACTTTCTCTGCCATAAATTCTTCCCCTTCAAAACGTCCCTGTGCTTCCAGACCGATACCCTCGCTAATCTCCGTAAAAGCCGCTTTCTCTACGTCAATGCCTGCGCCTCCGCCCTGAATCCTCCACCGCTCATACACAGTCCCTTCTGTACACCGTACCGTCACCCGTTCTTCTTCCGGGCTGCCTGCTTCCGCCCCCTGCCGCCAGCATTACAAGCGCCAATACTACAGTTGCCATCATACATCTTCTTTTCATCATTGGTTTCCTCTCTTTGCTGTTATTTTCTGGCACAGACCGTTCAAATCTGCACACATCGTAAGATTTCGCTGTCAAAAGATACTCTGTTGACAACTGAATCAGTATAGCAAAGAATTTTCTAACCTTTCTCTAAGCGATTTATTCAGATATTTCTTTTATACTTTTTTTAATTTCTATTGAAATCTCTTCTTTCCAATAGTATGATTAGTTATACAAATCATACTATTATAACATAGACAGCAGTTTTTCCTACATAACAAGAAAATCTGATCTTTGGAAAAATTTCCTATAAATAATTAACGGAGGAACAACTATGAATAAACCGGCAGGCAAAAACGCATGGACCGTAAAAATCGGTGAAAAAGGTCAGTTCGTCATTCCAAAAGAGGCGCGTGAAATGTTAGATATCCATCCCGGCGATACGATTCTGGTACTCGGAGATGTAAAAAGAGGAATTGCGATTCCGCCGAAATCAATGATGGAGAAATACATTTCCATGATTTTCGGTGAACTATCCTGACCGCTCCTTTTATAACTGATTACACATTTTTTGCGATTTGGATGTCAAAAGGTACTTTTCAAAAAAGGGCACATGCACAAATTGTATTCTGCAAAACGGAGGTATTACCCATGAGTAAAATTGTATTTTTCTGTATCCCGGCACACGGACACACCAATCCCACATTAGGCGTCGTACAGGAATTGACTGCACGAGGGCATCAGGTGCGCTACTACTCCTATCACTCTTTTCAAGAAAAAATTGAAGCGGCAGGCGCGGAATTTATCTCCTGTGATGCCTATGATGCAGAACTTAATCTGACGCCCAAAGACGCCGAAAAAATCGGCAAAGACATGGCTTTCTCCACACATGTATTGGTAAATACAACGCTGGCTTTAGACGCCTTCGTTTGTGAAGATATGAAAAAATTCCGTCCCGACTGTATCGTGGCTGATTCCATGGCAATCTGGGGCAAAGCGGCAGCCTTAAAGCTACACATCCCGTTTGTCTCTTCCACTACCACGTTTGCCTTTAACAAGCATTCCGCCAAAGTGATGAAACAGAGTTTTGGGGAATTATTCCGCATGATTTTTTCCATGCCAAAGATAAACAAAGACATCAAACGCTTACAGGATTACGGATATCCTATCCGAAATATCATGGATTTGATGCAA
Source organism: uncultured Lachnospiraceae bacterium (assembly GCA_947564735.1). GTDB lineage: Bacteria > Bacillota > Clostridia > Lachnospirales > Lachnospiraceae > UBA3282. The sequence continues at coordinate 177,264 of CANOEC010000002.1, forward strand.
AGCGACCCTGAGACAAACACCATCGTCTACACCTCGGCTGCTTTTCAGCCATGTGCTGAGACCTTTCCCGACACCTACGCGTTTGTTGGTCCTTTAGTCAGACCCGTTACCGCACAATTGACAAAAAACAAAAAGAAATTAATCTATATTTCCATGGGCACCGTCAATACGGATATGCTGCAATTCTACCAAAACTGCATCGCCGCGCTGGAATCTACCGATTATCAAGTCATTCTTTCTGTCGGTGAACTGGTAGATACCGGTGCATTCGGGAATTTGCCCGAAAATATTACTGTCAAGCCGCATGTAGACCAGATTGCCGTGCTTGCACAGGCGGACGTTTTTCTCTCCCATTGCGGCATGAACAGCGTCAATGAAAGCCTATACTATCGTGTTCCTCTGATTATGTACCCGCAGACAACCGAACAGGGCGGCGTGGCAAACCGGGTTGCCGAGCTTGGCGCCGGCATTTTCCTTGGAGATGATACAAACACAGAGCATGGCGGTCGTCCGTCTGCAGCAAGCCGCAGTCACATACCTTCTCCCGCCCAAATCCGCTCTGCCGTAGAAAGCGTATTACATAATGACTCTTACCGCCAGAACGCTTCCGCCATTTCAGACAGTTTTCAAAATTGTTCCGGTGCAAAAGGCGCGGCGGAGAAGATATTGGCGGTATGCAATCAGAAAAACTAAATCTGCACAGCCTTTGCTTATATGGATTCGGGTGTCAAAAGGTGCTCTGGCGATTTTGTATTGGCAGATTGCACAAATTGCCCGCGCAGTCGTTTTGCAAAAGAGATTGTGATTTATTTGTGCAATCTGTTTTTTCCCTACCTATAGCTGCAACCCATACCACTGAATCCGGAAGCCTTCCGGCGTTTTTATCATCAAAATGCTTAAATATGCCACCACATTGTCTTCAGCTTCCGCTAAACCCGTAAATTCATAATACACATATCCCCTAACGCCTATGTCAATATTCATGCTGGGAATCCCTTCTCCGCCGACATAGGTTTCCTTAATTTTGTCCGCCTGTTCCGGATACTCATACAGTTCCACGTTTCCTTCAAAATCATCCGACAAAAGCCCGCGCAGCGTCTCCTCGTCATTGGTAAAATATGCCGTCGCAAAAGCACGTATTGTCTCCTTCATTTCCACAGCGTCCTCACATGGCACACCATCGTTGATACCCTGCATCCCGTTCACCTCCGGGTCAAGACGAAAAGATTCCCGGTTATCAAAATACATCCATCCGCCATACACACCGCAATGCCTGTACCAGCCATTATCCCCATACATGCGCACATTCTCCGGAAACCGGTACACCTTCTGCGCCTCTCCATCCGCTCTTGGAACGCGCACCAGATAACACTCGTCTACACTTCTCTTTTGCATATCTTCCCCAATATGCTTATTCTGTATCATATAGACATAATCGGCGTCATACGTCACCAGAGAAAGATCTGACCATTCCCTGTCAGCCCTGTCGGTTCTTCTGTAAAACATCTCCTTCTGTTTTGTCTCAAAATCTGCATACCATATTTCTCCCGAAATATCGTTATAATAGAGTCCCGTTTCCGTCACCAGCATAGGGATGCCCGTCGTATCACAGAGATACTCATACGTTCCATCCTCGTTTTCCAGATAAACGCTTCTTAATGACTCGTCCTTATACCGGCTCACAACCTGTCTGCCGTCTAACAGCTTCTTGCACGACGCCACGTCAATGACTGCCTGATACATCTGGTCCCGCTCGTTTGCAAGTTCCCAGTATTCTTCCGAATCATATACCGCATTCAGACTCGCAAATTCCATTTCCATATATTCATTGTATTCTTTATAGAGAAAATACGGATCCCCATCGTCCAACTGACTGACCGCATCACCGTTTTCATCCAATGCATAACCGGTTCGCATTGACGCTGCGCCAAGCGCCACATATAAGTTTCCTTCATAAACCGATAGATTGGTAATCAGATAATCCGGCTGCTCCAACTCGAATCCGGCAAGCGCGTCTACCACTTCGTGCGTGTCCAAATCCATCCTGTAAACTGTCTCCAAGCTGTTCTTTCCCTCCGGCGCCTGTCCGCTGAAATAGAGATTCTTTCCGTCTAACTCCATTCTGCGTGCGTCTTCATATGCATTGGCATAGAGGAGCCGCTCTTCTCCCTGACCGTCTTTCAAATAGTAAATGCCGTCCTTTTTACTCAGATATACATCTCCCTGATAGCCCTTAACCACATGATTATAGGCATAATTATAGTCAGCATCCAATTCATCCTGCCCCGACGGGCTTACTTCTATATCATCACTTGTCACACTGCCGTCTTCTGTTTCGCTGCCCTCAGTATACGGATTTGCATCACCTTGCAATAGTCTGTCTTCCTCTGACAAACCATCGCCGCCAACCGTACCGTTATTTTCTGTTTCTCCCATGCCGCCGTCACTCTCCTGTTTATATCCGCAGGAGACAACAATACCCAGCAGCAAGACAAGCAGCATTGCAATGACGATACTCAGTCTTCCCTTTTTCTTTGTGCCTGCATCCAGCATATAGTCGATTCTTGCCTTCATCTGCTTGCGGCTGCCGCCAAAGCTTGTGGAAAACGCAGCCGTCCCTTTCCTATTGCCTGCAAACATCAGCATGACTTTCGCATATTTTTCCCGTTCTTCTTCATCTTTGCCTGCAAGGACACTGCCATCGCAGGCAAGCTCCATATCATAGAAAAACTGCTTTTTCATCAGCCAGACACAAGGGTTGAACCAGTGGAGGCGGCAGACTGCTGCCATCAACATTTTCAGCCAGAGATCCCTTTTGCGGTAGTGGCATAGCTCATGCGCTATCACCAGTTCAAGTTCCGTCTTCTTCCACCTGCTCCCGTCTGTGGGAAGCACCAGTTTCGGGCGCAGCAGTCCCATCAGACACGGACTTGCGACAGCCCCACTCTGGTACACCATCAGCCGCGCATGCCCGATGGTTCTCTTTTGCAGGATACAGATTCGCTTTACCAGCTGTGCATCTGTCACCGGACGCAGCCTCTTGCGATACCTATGGAAAACAATCAGATAACTCCCCGCTAAATGCAGAAACCCGATGCCCACTCCTACAAGCCAGATTGTAACAAGAATCCGCGTGTAGAAATAGGGCGACCGACCCGAACCATCCTTCATCATGCTGTCGTTCCCTACCCTTACCGTTTGCGCATCTCCCATAGCAGCAGTTTCGCCAGTTACCTTCTGTGCGCCGGGCGTGTTACCCATTCCTGTACTTTCCGCTTGTGCGCCGAGCGTATTGCTTAGTCCTGCACTTTCCGTCTGCACACCGACCATGTTGCCAGCACCGGCATCTGCCTCCTGCACGCCATCCGTATACATAGCCGCCTGCATACCGTCCACATGCACTTCTGCACCTGCCAAGAGAAAATCCTTTTCCCCCATCAAACTTTCCTGCTCAAATCCAGCATAATTAAGCAGCCTGATTTCCGTCCCCGGCAGTGAAAAATTATAGGGAATGAGCAGCCGTACCGCCAGCAATAGCCAAGCCAGTTTCATCCAACCCGCACCGTACCGTCCGCGCAGCCTGTCCGCAAAGATACAAAGAAAAATAATTGCACCGCCTGCCACAATATTGATTTCCAGAATATCAAAAAAGATTCCGATCATTTTACTGCATCTCTCCTCCCGCATCAGTGCCTTTTGACGTCATTCACCTTACTCATACGCCCGTATCATCTCGTAACGCCCCGAAATTCCGTAGCCAATCACATTGTCTTCCGCCATCTTGTAATCTAAAACCTCTACTGTAATCTGATTTGGTAAAAACACCATATGGAGCGTACCCGTCCCTCCCCAGCCGTCATCCATAAATTCATAGAACAGTTCCCCGTTCTCTATCGTCCCCGTTATCCCTTCTATAGACGCAATCCGCTCCGTCAGCCCCTGTTCGGTAAACATATTTCCGTCAAATTCATTACCATTGGATATGCTGCATGTCAATTCATTCCTGCTTACCGGTTGCGGATTCTCATACGCTGCAATCTCTCCGGCGCTCACCGCCCATTTTCCCGAATAGCTTTCGTAATTTGTCAACGGTTCGTTTCCGGCAAACAGTTGGATGAGTCTCTTGACATCCTTTGCCAAAACATGACTATCCCATGCAAGATGTTCATTTATTTTGTCGCTCAGTCCTTCCTGATAAGTAAAAAATTCTCCGCAATCCTCATAAATTCTCACAACCGTATGCGGAATCGCCCCCTGCGGTCCAGCGCCCGTCATATACTGCACCCCGATAACGACATCCTTTCTTCCGTCTCCGTTCGTGTCCATGAACATCACAAATGTCATATCATAATATAATCCGTAACCACTCTCATGCTCCGAACCAATATACGGAAACTGATAGATAACATCCTTATTCCTCAACAAATAAAAAGAGACATCTTCGTTTGGATCCGTACCCGGCGAGTCGTCCGGCTCATAGGACACGAACCGTACTTCACCCCAGTCGTTCAAATCCACGGAAAAAGAATGTTCCTGTATGATTCTGCTCTCGACGAGTCTGCCTTGTGCATCTAAAACTGTATCATATTCTGACTGTCCGGACTGCTGCTCCGGCATCGGAACATCAACAACATCCATGCTTGCCTCTTCCTCTGTCTGCGTGTTCAAACTTGAGACTGTCTGGTCTATTGTCTCTTCTGAATTTTCATACCCGCCACAGCCCACAAGCAGAACTGTGGCAATCACAATACCTAATGTTCTGCCAATTCCTTTTTTACCCATGTCCCACTCCATTCTGCACCTGCTTCACACAGCATCCGATTCGATATCATCCGCCCAAGTTCGTATTACTCCCTTGCCCTGCGCTTCTCACTAATGTAGTCTTCTAATTCCTTCAGCTCCTCGTCCGAAAGACTGTTGCCGTCATAGAGCGCGGCAATAAAATTCTTGGCGGAGTTCTTGTAAATACGTTTTAAGATACTTCTACTCTCCGCCTGCATATAGCTTTCCTTGTCAACCAGCGCAAGATAAACATTGTTTTTACCGGATTTTTGCACATCAAGAAATCCCTTCTCCTGCAGTCTTGACAGAAATGATAAGATAGTCGTGGGCGAAAGCTTCCGCTCTGCGTCCATGTGCTCCTCTATCTCAAATCTTGTCACAGGCTTGTCCAACTCCCATATAATCATCATAAGTTCCAGTTCCGAATCCGGTAATCTTTTCATCTTTCCTCCACTTCCGAAGCGTTTTACGCCACACATATCTCAACCCCTGTATCTGCCCAAAGCACATTCGGCAAATGCAGAATATATTTTCTCTCATTCTACACTTGCCGAATATATATGTCAAGACTTTTTTGAATAGCCATAAGCCGTCTCAAACCGCCACTCATAAATTACTTTCCCCAGCCTACCCCTTTACTACGCCAACGGTCTTCAGCTTCCTTAGCGGCGTCACAAGATCTGCCTGCTGCATCATCACTTCATCAATATCCTTATAAGCGAATCTGCACTCCTCGGCAACATCGTTTTTCTTCCGTTTGCCAAGAATCACGCCCTGCTCCTTCAAATCCACCATGACCTGCTCCGTTGTAAATGCATTCATCGCCCCGGTCCGGGAATAAGCTCTGCCTGCGCCATGTGATGAAGTACAGAAAGATTCCGCGTTTCCTTTTCCCTCCACCACATAGCTGTAAGACCCCATAGCTCCCGGTATCACGGCACGCTCTCCAAGTCTTGCCCGCGTTGCACCCTTCCGGTGTACCCAGACATTGGCGCCGTAATGATTTTCCAAAGCCGCATAATTATGATGGCAGTTAATGCGGTCGATAAAGGAAACCCTCCGTCCTGCATATTTTTCTATCTGCTGCCCTACAATAGCGCAGACTGCTTCCATCATATGCTCCCTGTTTTCAAAAGCATAATCCAGCGCAAGGTTCATCCAGTTCAAATACTGCTGTCCTTCCTTGGTATCCACTGGCAGAAAAGCCAGTCTGTACTCATCCGGTACCTCGCTGCACCATGTCCGGTTCAGTTCCCTTGCCTTGTTATGAAAATAGTCGCAGATTTCTTTTCCCAAATGTCTGCTGCCCGAATGAATCATAATGCACAGATAGCCTTCCTCATCCTCCTGCAATTCAATGAAGTGATTGCCTCCTCCCAGCGTTCCCACCTGAAAATATCCTTCCTCAATCAGATGCGTAAGTTCCGGATTTGTCTCGTACCGCTCCATGTTCCCAAACGCCCTGTCAAGCACCGCCGACGCCTGCTTCTGCCTGTGTTTCTCGAATCCTACGGGAACGGTGCGCATAATATTGCCTATCATGGACTGCATGATGGAAGCCGTTCCCACCATCACATCCTTAATTTCCTCATATTTGATATCTGTCGCCATAAATATCATCCCGCACCCGATGTCCACGCCGACCGCATTCGGAATAATGACATCTTTCGTGGCAATCACACCGCCGATTGGCATCCCTTTCCCCGTATGGGTGTCCGGCATCAGGCACACCCATTTATGAAGAAAGGGAAGATTTGCTAAATGATAAGCCTGCTCCACACAGGACTCCTCCATCCGGTCGAGCCCGGACAACCATGTCTTTACCGGAAATTTTGTTTTCTCATCATATATTACGAACATAATCTTTCTTCCACCTTTCTGTATCGAGCGCCATCCAGTATCTTCTTTAAGCATTGAAACGGGTCTAACTCATTGGAGAGAACCATCTGACAGACTTGGACTGAGAAACCGCTCACCAGTCCCACGCCCAGCTCATTCTCCCGCACCGGAATCACATTCGTCCTGCTGTTCACGTTCCAGAACACCAGCTTCGGCATCCGGTAGCCGTATCCCGCAAAGCGTCTCCTGATTGTTCCAAAGAGAGTCTGCATACCGCATCCCCTTACCGCCGCATCAAATTCCATGTCGGATATCACAAGAATCGTGCCGGGAAGTTCCTCCTGCCGCAGACGGTTTCTGACCGCTGTCTGCAAAATCAAATCAAAAGTCGCCTCTACATTCGTATTGCTGCAATCATTATGCGAAAATGCCAGTTCCAGCTTCTGCCGCAGCGTTTGACACTTCGACAAATCCACATACTTCGGCGTTGCGGAAAAAGTGATGTAACGATTCTTATATACGCCGCTCATGCGCTCTGCAAAATAAATCCCCAGCGCATTGGAAACATGTAACGCTGTAATATTGCCGTCCCCCACCGGACACAGCATACTGCCGGAACCGTCCACCACGCAGAGCACACTGCCTGCCTCCGCTACCGTATCGGGAAGTTTCTTCCACAACGCTTCCAGCGCCGCATCCTCCGCAGAAGTTTCCATCCGCCAGCCGTTTCGTACTATATACTGCGCCACAATCTCATGGGGCATAAGCACTCCCGCATGTATTACCGCCTGATTTTTCTGCACCTGCTGCAGATATTCCTTCCGGCGTGCCCCATCTCTGTGAAGAAACGCCTTCCGGTACAAAAGATTGGCACGCGATGCAACATGTGTATAGTCAATTTCATCCCATCTGTTGCTGCTCATGTACACTTCCGTCACATCAGTATACGCTCTTAAGGAAGATAACATTTGTCTGTACTCCTTCGCAGTCATCCCCATAAACTGCTGCAGCTTCGCCGCATTGCTTCGGGACTCCTTGGAGGAAGTATTGTTGCCAGACATCCACTTCGCACACAGAGAAACCTTTCCCTCATTCTCTCTATTCTCCATATCTTCCCGAAGCTGCTTTGCCAGTACCGCGAGTGCAGTCTTCTCAAGCGGCGTATCAATCAGGCACAGCAAATCATCGTATCTGCCGTACTCCGCCATAAGCTCCACCAGACCGCCCATTATCCCCGGCTCACACTCTGCCAGATAACGGACAATTATGCGAAAGGAACGCCTCTCACCCATGCCGCCCCTTACGTCGCGCAAAAAGAACAGCCACTTTAACGCGAGGATTCTATCCTCATAAAATGCCGGAATAAATCTTCTGACAATCATCTCCTCGGACATACTCCTAAGCGATGCCGCCGCAAAATTCAAATCCACCAAAGCCTTGCCCGTGGTTTCGTATCCAGCCGCACCGTTTTCGGTCATCTTCTTATTATCATTTATCGTCTTATGTAATTTTTCCATAAAATTCATCGCGTTTCCTCCTCTTATGATTCCATCGTCCACCCTTTTTACAGAATTGTCACTGTCATTTGCAAAGCCTTACCGGGGCAGGATTCGAACCTGCATATGCCAATATGTTGATTGCTGTGAAAGTCTTTGCCAAGACTTGTTATTCCACGGTAAGGCTGATATAGACAGAGAAAGTTTCCGAAAGCCGCCACCCTAGACGGGACTCGAACCCGCGACAACGCACTGAAAAGGTGTTTTGTTTGCTGTAAAAGTCTTTGTCAAGACTTGTAATTCCGCGCTCTACCATCTGAGCTACTTACGGCGGAGACTTTTGTCGTCTCCCTCTGTCTGGATATAGGATACAGCAACCCGCCTGCAGAATCATTTCAAAAAAGTTGCGAAGTTGTGATTGTTGCCAGAGTAATACCGCAGGTTAAGATATTTTTCGGTATAAATTGTTAATTCTTCATTATACTCTCATGAAATGTGACGAATTACATTGATTACCCTCATAAAATGTGATAATCCTGTTAATTTTCCCTATTTTTTTGTGATGATTGTGTTGTAAAACACGCCGGAAAAGGATATAGAATCAGATTTTGCTCGATTACGAAGAAGATATCAGAAAGTATGCATCGGGTCTTGAGCAGACAAAGATTGTCAGCATTTATCGCAATATTCCGGCGCAGCTGGCAAAAGAAAACAAAAAATTCCAGTTTAATAAATTGGGAAAAAACGCCCGTTCCAGAGAATATACCGGATGTATAGAATGGCTGATTGACTCCGGCATTATCAACGCTTGTTACTGCCTTAACTATCCGGAACTCCCCTTGAAGGGAAATTATGATGCTTCAAAGTTCAAACTATACTATTCCGATACCGGGCTCTTAATTGCCACTTTAGATGAAGAAGCGCAGGAAGACCTCAGAGCCAATAAGAATCTTGGTATTTATAAAGGTGCGCTTTACGAAAATTTTGTCGCCGAAGCCTTTACCAAACAAGGGCACGGACTCTACTATTTCAGCAAAGAAAACTCAACACTGGAAGAAGATTTCTTTGTGCGCTCTCAAAGCGAACTCATTCCCGTAGAAGTCAAAGCGAACAAAAACAGTTCCAAGTCATTAACCGCGCTGATCAAGAATGAAAATTACAGCGATATCCATCACGGAATCAAACTTGATGCCGGAAATATCGGCTATGCCAATCAAATATATACCTTCCCGTATTTTTGTGCCTTTTTGATAAAGCGGTATTTGAGGATACAGTCCGAGATGTAACGCTTCCATAGCCCATATCCACTCCCACAGGGCAGTCAGCCACTGCATCTGCACACCCACAGCTGCAATTGGCTGATATTAAAATAAACGCATCATAATCGTTACCACCTCCACTTCTCTGCTCGTCAAAAACTTTACAGAAAATGATATATCGGTTGATGATGTCCACATAAAATACTTTTTAAAGTCCTATATTACCATTCCTTTATATTCGGTCTCGGATTTCTCCACCATTCCTGATAGTCTTTTGAATATCTTGTTAAAACTACTGCGATGTCTTTAGGCGGCTCGTAAGTTGTAATTTCAACAAATTTATCTACAAATCTATCTGCATCTTGTATACTTTGAGAACGCTCAAGTTCTCGCCCTAATCTTACTAATTCTGCTGTTTTTTCAGATACAAATTCGACCTGCTTTTCTAATCGCCTATTACAATCAAATAGTATTTCATTTTCTTGTAATATCATTCGATATACACTGTAAATAATTTCTACTATCGTTTGCATTTTCATATACCCATCAATTTCACATGATTTTAAAAAATAATGATAATTAAGCCAAAAATCTGAATAAAATGATAAAAACTTTTCCTCTTTTTCCTTTTTCTGGAATACTGGAATCTGAGGTATGATACCTTCAATTTCCACATCACTGCAAAATAGTATTCTGGCTTTTGTAAAACCATTGCGGGCTGGCTCACTTCCTCTCTCTGCCAAATCCTTAAGATATTCCTTTGTCATGTATTTCACATCAAAGTAACCGCCTTCATAAGTACATAGTCCATCTATTGTTTCTGTGGTTGTGTTATTTTTCTCTTTTTCTTTATATTCTTCCTCTGAAACAATAACCACGCAGTCCAAATCAGAATCTGCTCTCTCAATTTCCTTCGCTACAGACCCTGTAAGTATTAAAGCTATGGCTCCCTGCTTTCTAAAATACTCCTTCATATTTTCAATAGATTCTTCGTGATGCTTAAGCATTATTACATTCTCCCTCTCCATTTTGATTCATTTAAATGTAACTTTTAATAGACAAAAATCAAACCCTTGTCGTATGCTGTGTATAATCTCCACATCAACAGGGCTTTCAAAAACCATCTCAAATAACTTTTTGTTGTAGCCCGCTGTACAATGACACCATGTTAATGAATTGGTATTCTTTGCTTTTTCTAACATAGGACATTCACATGCAAACATCTTTGTATATAATTGATTGTCCTTTATGTACCAGCAAGCACCGTTCTCATTTAGGGCATTTACAAAGCTATGCAAATTTTTGTTATGGGATATATACAAATCTTTTAAATATTTTGCTGTATCCTCCAGTCTGCCATTTTCATTGCAGTAGCATTTTTCTCGAATATCCCTAACCGTATTTTCGTCAAATCTGCTTTCCAATAATGCGGATAATTTATCCACCCATTCAGCGCGTTCCTCTGGTGCGGAATTTAAAGGCAAGAACAGCTCCGACATAATCTTATCAGCTTCTTCTTTTGATACAGTCGTTTCTAAGCTATGCTTCAAGCGCATCATTTCATCTAATTCCAATATAGCCGACACTTGCTTTGGCATAGAAAACTTTTCCATATCTTCCTTTCCAAATACTTAATTTTGTATTTCTTTTAATGTTATCTTTCTATAAATGCGTAATTGTACATATATCCTGTGGATTCCATCGGAAAATATTTGTTGAATTAAAGACAACTGTGATTTGCTGGTTAATTCAACGAGAATATTCTACAGCATACCCATACACATGTCCATTACTATTTTCTTAACCTTCCCTTGCTCTATTAGGGCATTTAATTTTTTCAAAGTAGACTTTTTTTGGAATCAATAAATACGACCACCTATCCATATATCTAAAGAAATATATATCCTAATATGATACAATAAATCATGAAATCATACGATGACATGCAAGAATTGAGCTTCGCTCAATTGCGAGATTATGAGTATTTCTACGAAAAACTCGCCGCGAACTCGTGAATAAACGTAGGAGTTTCCTATCGGATAAAAAGGAGCTTCCCAATGTCAGAATTTAACGAACTAATCAAATCATTTGCCAAAAGCCGGGAATATGTCCGCGACTTCTTCGTATACGGCTTCAAGACCCGCGACGAGTTTGCCGGCTGGAGCAGCCGTACCTATGACAATGAACGGCGCCGGCTGGAAAGCTGGCTCTCCGGCTATGTCAGGCAGGAGCACACCGGCAAAGGCAAAAATATCTATCTTTCCATCGACAGCAACCTGCTTGATACCAACCCGCTGTACCGGGTATGGAAGACCAAGAGTTTTACGGACAACGATATCATGCTGCATTTCTATATCTTGGACTTTCTGATACAGTCCCCGGAAAAAACCGCTGAGGAGATTACCGACGGCATCCTCACCAGATACGGCGTCGTCTTTGATTCCCAGATGGTTCGTCGGAAGTGCAACCAATATGCCAAAGAAGGCATTTTACATAAAAAAAGAAACGGCAGGGAAATCTTGTACTGCCTTGCTCCGCCTGCAAAAGAACTGTTTGCTGCCCATCCCGGTCTTAGAAATGCGGTAAAGCTCTACCAGTTGTCTTCCCCCTTGGGTATCATTGGGAATACGATTATGGACACGGCTTCTTTTCACAACGACCTGTTCCGCATCAAGCACAATTTCTTCGTCCATACGCTGGAAGACGAAATCCTGCTTCCGCTCCTTGATGCAATACATACGCAAAGAAGCGTCGCCCTGACAATCAAGAGCACGAAATCAGACAGACTGCTTACCACCGAGGGCGTTCCCTTGAAAATTTTTATCAGCACCCGCACCGGAAGACGCTACTTATGCCTATATCTCCCGAAGACAAAACGCTTCACGAATATCCGCATGGATGCAGTCAAGAAAGTGTCGGTAACAGAACCGTTTCCCGAATACAAAAGCATTGCTGATAAGCTGGAAAAAAATAAAGCTTCCGCATGGGGTGTCTCCTTCCAGAACGACAACCATCAGCATTCCGAGCACGTCAGACTGACCCTGCACATCAATGAACTGTCGGAAAGCCATATCATCAAGCGCCTGAATCGGGAGGGCAAGGGCGGAACCATAAAGCGCGTCGCGCCGGATACGTTTACTTATGAGATTACTGTGTTCGACGCCAACGAAATGCTCCCTTGGATTCGCACCTTCACCGGGCGCATTCTTTCCATTGACTCGGACTGCCCGCAGCTTGCGTCTCGCTTTCAAAGAGACCTTCTGACCATGTACCATATGTATTTTGAGGAAAAGACAGAAACCAGCATGTGAGCTGCCGGCACATATCATCCCCATGCCGCCAGCACAAGCCATTACGATACAGAGGATAACAGAAATGAGTGAATTATTTTCAGAAATCTACAATTGTTACTTTCAAGTAATCAAATCATTAATTGAACAGAAAAGCACCATATCGGAACGTGAACTGAACTATCGCATCCAGAGTTTCTGTTTTGAAGAAAGCATTCTCTACCTGTTGCCAAAGCTTGGCGAGAAGGGATGGGGCTTTTATGAGAAAAAAGACGGCGTCCTGCATTCCCGATTGTCTAAGGATTTCTATGTCCCTCTCACCGACTTGCAGAAATCCTATCTGAAAGCGATTCTGTCAGATGAAAAAATCGGTCTGTTTCTCGATGAAGCAAAAATCGCACAGATTAACGCTTCCCTTGCGGACGTGGAACCGCTCTTTTCGTCTGAGGATTTCTATTATTATGACCGTTTTGCCGATAAGGACGACTATGCCTCGCCGGAGTATAAGGAGCATTTTCAAACGATTCTGTATGCAATCCAAAACCGATGCTATGTAGATATTATCTACGAATCACGCCATCACCGTCGGATGCATCACAAATATCTTCCGTGCCGTCTGGAATACTCCATCAAAAACGACTGTTTCAGACTGCTGGCTGTAGCATCCCGCGCACAGGAGAGAAAACGGGTCATCACACTCAATCTGCAGCGCATCGTTGCTGTGACTGCAACCGACATCGTCGTTCACAAGCTCCCGGACATAAGCCGGCTGTACAAACGCTCCTGCTACAAGGAACCTGTACGCGTTCTTATCAAAAACCGCCGCAATGCACTGGAACGGGCGATGCTGCAGTTTGCCAATTATGAAAAAAGCACCCGCAGGCTGAATGAAGATACCTACGAGTGCCTCATCTACTATAATAAGGAAACAGAAACGGAGCTTCTGATTGAAATACTCTCCTTCGGACCGATGCTCAAGGTCGTGGGGAACGAAACCTTCTTACGCTTAATCAAAGAACGGCTTATTGCTCAGCATCACCGTACTTTTCCTTCAGCATCCGGTTAATCTCATCCGCCTGCTTACGGTCAACGATATAGTAGGCAAAAAGCGCCGCAAGATAAACGCCGCCCACATCTAACATCATACATATGATTCCGCTTGGCTCCATATCGATCCAGCCAAACCAGCAGCCCAGCGGAATCATAACGATGCACAGCGCTGCGTAGTGCAGTCCGAATTTTAGATACATCTTTATTTTTCCATCCTCTTCTTTTGGAAGCAGCAGCACCGATACCAGTGTCGTCGCAAATCCGGAAAATAATATTTTCCAGAAAACGTCCACGGAAACCATCTCGACGCCCGCAAGCTGATAATTCACCCCGCATATGATGAGGATGCCTGTCGTAATATAAAGAAACCATTTCACAAAGTTACTAATCCCTTTCATTGTGCCGCCTCCTATATTCCTATCTTCTTTTTAAGTTCCGCTACATATTGACGCGAAATAATGATTTTCTCACCGTTCTTTAACTTCGCCTCAAAACGTCCGTTAAAGATAGGCTTCACATAGGCAATCTTTGAAGTATTGACAATCGCCGATTTCGAGATGCGGAGGAAATCCGTATGTGCAAAATCCTGCTCCAGCTCATATAGTTTCCTGTGTATTTCATAAGTCTCCTGTGCCCCATAGGCAAAAATTTTATTGTCCACCGCCTCAAAATAATAGATATCCTTCAGCGAAAGCTTGACAATCTTATCCTCTATATATCCGGTCAGCCTCTCGTCTTCCCGCAGCGCACAGATAAGACGCATCAGTCTGTCATCCACCTTCGCGCATCTGACAATCACCTCGTCCTCTTCGCCCGGTTTCGGCGTTTCAATTGTTATCTTCATTCTACACCCTCATGTTATCCGACATATTTTAGGACAAACCTAATACGCATGCCGCTATTACCGGTCCGCCTTTTTCCCATATTTCAGCATACACATTCCGATTACAAGAAAAATCATACCACAAGCAAGCAAGATAAGCCACTCGTCCCGAAGCGTTAACGTATAATCCGCAACTGTCAGACGAATTCCCATCGCGTTACAATATTCTTCCACGATTGCTTCCGGCACGTCACGAAAAGTCTCGTCCAAAATGGTTTCCGTCATAATCGTTCTGAACATGGAAGTGCCATAAATAATCGGCGTACACTTCATCCCCGCTGCAATCGTATCTGACAAAGTGCCTATTGGAATATAGATACCGCCCAGAAACCCCACCAGCGTACCGACGACCGTGCCGAAGCCACTCCATGCCCCTTCTGTTTTCGCTATAAGCGCCAGCGGATACATGAACGCCGCATATACGAAAGAATTTAGCATAATCATTGTAAACAGCTTCATATGGACTGTGAACGTATATGCCGCCATTCCCTGTATCACACTATAAATTTCCGTGAGCGCCAGCGTCACAATGCACATAAGCACGGAAACACCCCATGCCGAGGCAATATAGCCCAGCGAAATTTTGAACCGGCTGACAGGCGCCGTATAGATTGCATTCACTCTCCCGTTCACCCGGTCCTTAATCATACCGGAATACACGGCAAGACTCACCGTCACCGCATTGATGGAGAGGATTCCCGCGCAGGTCCATGCCAGCACCAGAAGTTCTGCATTTGCTTTATTCTCCGCATGTTCTTTTCCCGAAAAAATTTCCACAATCTCTATAATCGAATCAATATTCATATCACCGAGGAAAAATACCATCAGGCAGATGACGATGAGCGCCGATAAAAAAGAAAAGAATACCGCGCCTCTGTCTCTGAGATATATTTTCGTATTTCTTCCTGCAAGCATCATAAGCTGTTCCATCTAATCCTCCATTTCCGCACCTTCTGCCGCGCCGTTTAACGCTCTTCCCACCGCGTTGACAAACACATCGTCCATATTGCCGAGAATCACTTCAAATCCTTCGATTTCACCTTGATGCTCTTTTAATATCGGTAAGGCATCCAGCGTGGAATCAATCGGTATGCTGACATGCTCTTCTTTATAATAAAGCTTCAGTTTATCCTTCGCATACTTTTCTTTTAATGCAAAAGGCGTTCCGCCTGTGATAATCTTCCCGTGGTCTATGATAATGATGTCATCCGCCTTTGCCGCTTCCTCCATGTAATGCGTGGTCAGAAACACCGTCATCTTCTCTTCCCTGCGCAGCTGCTCCACGATATTCCACACATCGATTCTGGTCGCCGGGTCAAGTCCCGTTGTCGGTTCGTCCAAGAATAGAATCTCCGGCGCATGCATCAGCGCTGCCGCAATCTCACACCGCCTCTTCTGCCCTCCCGACAACGTCTTGTATTTCTTCTTAATAATCTCCTCTAACTTCAACACCTGCGTCAGATGATCGCACTGCTTCTTTGCTTCTTTCCTTGAAATCCCGTGCAGGACACCTCTGCAAATCAGATTCTCCTGCACGCTTAACAGTTCGTCCAGACAGTTCTGCTGGTAGACAATCCCTATTTTCTTACGGATTTCTATATCATCTCTTCCAAGCTCATATCCGCATAGCGTTGCCCTGCCATCATCCGGCTTAAGCAGCGTAGCTAACATATTGATTAACGTCGTCTTTCCCGCACCGTTAATCCCCAAGAATCCAAGCAGACTCCCTTGCTCCACCTGAAAAGAAATGTGATTGACAGCTGCATAATCACCATATTTTTTTGTAAGCTGATTGATTTCGATACTGTTCATACTTTACTCCATTTCTGCACATCCTATCATTGATTTCCAACACATTCGTAATCATAACGCCTTCTTCGGACACGCCCTCACGCACTCAAAGCACAAGATACACTCCGTCCCGTTTTTGCGCTTCCTTGAGTTGTCTGTCACATCAACATTCATCGGACAGACTTTCCTGCACTTGCCGCAGGAGATGCACTTACTCTTGTCACATTTAACCCGCATCAGAGAAAAATAGGACATCGGTTTTAGGAAAACGGCAATCGGACATATGTATTTGCAGAAAGCCCGGTTGTCCTTCAGCACAATAGCCAGAAGTATCCCCACCGCATAATACACGCAGTTGCCAACCAGAAATGCCCAGAACATAATCCGCTCCATATGATTTACCCGTGCCAGAAATAAAGCGCTGACAAAAGCAAACGACAGAGCAAACGTAAGATAGCGAATCCATCCCCACTTTTTCCTCGGCTGCTGTGGCGTCTTATACGGAAGCAGGTCAAGAATCATCGCCGTCCAGCAGGCATAGCCGCACCATCCGCGCCCGAAGATAAGCGGTCCGAAAATTTTTGCCACCGCATAGTGAATGGTCGCCGCCTCAAAGACGCCCGTAAACAGATAGTACCAGAATCCTTCAATCTGCATATTTTCATTACAGATTAATCCCAGATAAACAAGCATATATGTTCCGACCAAAAACTGTGCGACTCTGCGTGCATGTTGATACTGAAGCTGAAATAAGAAAAATCCTATCGCCAGCGACGTTCCGATATAGCTGAAATTGAATAAATAGAAGAGATTCTGCTTCGTCAGCCAGAGCGTGACGGCTATTGTCTCGAAAATCAGCCACATTGCAACCGGCAGCATGAATCTCTTGATTCCTTTCAGATTTCCCATCATAAATTCTCCTCTTCGACAAAGTATACACAAGGAAGCAATAATCGTATCTTATCAGAAAACAGCCGACATGCAATACCGATTGCGCCAAGTTACTCTGACGCAAATGTACCTTGCACAATTGAATAGGTAACCTGCAAAAAAGAGACCGCCGTATGCATTCTGCTTGATACGACAGTCTCCTTCCCGTCTTGAATACCTCCGTCAAATACGCTATAATATACATCGTTCATAACAGGAAGCTACAAGACAAACATATACGACGCTTCCAGAAGCATCCTGACGGGAGGTTTTACTATGCAGGCGATTTTTGAAACACTGTTTGACATTGTCTATCTGGTGACGGTTGTCACTCTTGGCATCTATATGCTTCAAAACAGCAAAGGACAAAAACAATACCGTCTATACGGCATCATGGCGGTAACTTTGGGCTGCGGCGATGCGTTCCATCTGGTTCCCAGAGCAATTGCACTATGTACCACCGGATTGGACAACTACACAGTCTCACTCGGTATCGGCAAACTGATTACCTCTGTCACTATGACGGTTTTCTATGTGTTGCTGTACTATGTATGGCGCAGCCGCTATTCGATAACCGCGCATTCGGGCGTTACAGCTGCTGTCTGGGTTCTGGCGCTCTCCCGTATCGCACTCTGCCTGTTTCCCCAGAACGCATGGACCAGCGCCGATGCACCTCTCTCTTGGGGAATATACCGCAATATCCCTTTTACAGCGCTGGGCGTGCTGATTATAGTATTATTCTATCGCAATGCACACGAAAAACAGGATAACGCCTTTCGCTTTTTATGGCTGACGGTCGTACTAAGCTTCGCCTGCTATATCCCGGTAGTATTATTTGCGGATGCATTCCCGATGGCAGGCATGCTGATGATTCCCAAAACCTGCGCATATGTATGGACTGTTGTCATCGGCGTCCGTGCCATGAAGGAAGAAAAAAAAGCGTTATAGACCATATGATGCATCACAACTTACCTGCTTCATAATGAATACTGAAATTCTGAAACTGATTCATTTTATAGAAGTTACTGATAATGTGATTTGCAATGTCTTCTGCATTATTTTCATCCGTATCCGTTATGATCACCACCTGCTGCAAACTGGAAAATCGCGTGGTGATATTATGACTGCCCAGACACGGCGCAATCGCCTTCTGCAAAAGTTCCATCACATCTGCTTTCTGTTCCAGAGTACCCTTCTCTTCATCGGCTGCTGTCGCCGTGAACATAATGATTTCAATCTGCTTCTCTTTTTGCTGCCGTATCTTTTTTATCTCATCCATTGTCCGCAGAAACTCCGGATAATTTGTCTGATATGCCTCCGGATACTCTACGTCATCTTGAAGCCATTTCATCAAATGATAGAAGCCGACTTTGGACAAGGTTTGCGGAATATCTGCATAGAACGAATGGTATTCACAAAATCCGTTATACTGCTTTTTCTTCGCCACCAGTAATGCCTTGGACACTTTCGCCATAAGCTCTTCTTTGCTGCATTTCGGATATTCTGTAAAAACTGCGCCAATAGAAACGTTCAGTGATTCCAGTACCGCATCGTTTGCCTTTTGCGCTTCCAGTCGTTTATGAAAAGCGTTGATTATCTGCTCCACCGCTTCCTGTCTGACTACACCGCAAAGAAAACAGACAAATTCATCACTGTCTCCACGATATAAAATTTTATCATCACAGACAGAATCTAACAGATGCGCCACTGTTTTGAGATACAAGTCGCCACGCACCAGCCCATGTTCTCCATTGACCTCCTGTAAGAAGTCTACGTCCAACAGCAGCAGACAGCCGTCGCCATTGGTCAGATACATGTCCAGAAGTCCTTCCCCGTGCGTTTTGCTATATACCCCGTCAGCATATCCAAATCTTTGTCTGAAAAATTATCTGTATTTTTCAAAAGCTTTTGCAAAACCTGATTTGCCATATTACTTTCTTTTGTACTGCTGTAAAGCTCCGGCGTGATTTCCTGCAGACGTTTCTCTTTGATTAGCTTGAGAAATGCTTCCGTCATCACCGGATCAAACTGTGTTCCGCTGCAGCGCTCCATTTCTCTGGTAATGGTTTCCTCCGTGAGATGTTTTCTGTAAATGCGGTTGCTTGCCATTGCATCGTAAGCGTCTGCAACGCAAATCAGACGCGCCACGTAGGGAATCTCTTCACCTTTAAGTCCTTCCGGATATCCGCCGCCGTCAAATCGTTCATGATGATATTTTGCACCGACGTTTAAATCCTCCATGGATTCAATGTCTTTCAAAATCTCACCGCCGACTACCGTATGCATTTTCATTAAGGAGAATTCCTCATTGGTCAGCTTGCCCGGTTTGTTTAAAATACTGTCCGGCACGCCAATTTTTCCGATATCATGAAGCAGCGCTATATAGCGGATTTTTTCCACCTCTTCATGCGAAAATCCCAATTCTTTTGCCAGTGCAACGGAATAATCGGAGACGCGCTGTGAATGTCCTTTTGTATATTGATCCTTTGCATCAATTGTATTGACGATTGTCATAATGGTCTGAAAAGTCATATGCTGGTTCTGCCTGTTTTTTTCTTCAATCGCCAGCATAAACTCTTTGTTTTGTATGGTAATACGGTCATAAATCTTTGTTGCACTATAACAACCGCCGAAACATAGCGCAATCAACGCCAGCTGGATTTCCGCATCCTTACTGGTCTGCACATTAATCTCTCCATTGACAAACTGCATCGCGACGAAATAGACATTGACAATCATGGATGCAATGCCTGTATATAGAATTAATTTGGGCTGATGATACAGAATAAGCAGGGAAAGCAATGGCAGAATGTAGCTGAACACCATATTCGTACTGCCGGTCATCATACTGAACAGATACATCACAAAGTAACCTACTATGATGTAGATTTTTAACTGTTCGGATGCCGGTTTCTTCTTATATAGATAGATACAGAAAACACAAGGCAAAATGGTACATACCAAAAACACAAGGACATAGCTTCCGCTTCTCGCGCCCTTTAAGTATTCGCCAATATATGAAACAAACAGCACTGCGGCGATAATCGACCAGCCAGTCATCAGACTCCCGTTAATTTTTTTCGTCTCCGCTTCCATGGTTATCTCCGTAATTTTTAAATATGTGAATTTGTTTCCCCTTTGACGTTCATTTCCCCTTATATTAATTTTATCGTACCATATTGAAAAAAAACGTAGCAAGAACTTTCTTTGCAACTTTCTGCCATAACTTTCTGCATCTTTCTCCGCACTCTGCAGTTTACATTTGGCACGTACAGATTCATTGACATTCTGCTTTTAAAGAATTAGAATTGGATTATCTAAGGAGACAATATGACAACTCACTCCAACCGACACCACTTAAAGAAAAGGAGACAAACAATGGAAAAACTTACTGCTGAATCAAAAAGACTTATGGACGAACGGTTCGGACATGATAGCATAATTGCATTGGCTACCGTGGATGACGGTGCACCCTATGTCCGGAATGTAAATGCGTTCTATGAAGATGGCGTGTTTTATGTGATTACTTATGCACTTTCCAACAAAATGAAGCATATCGCAAATAATTCTGCCGTAGCGATTGCCGGCGACTGGTTTACCGCTCAGGGAAACGGAAGTAACCTCGGTTATTTCGGCAAACCGGAAAACAAGGAGATTGCTGAAAAACTGAAAAAAGCATTCTCTGCATGGATTGATAACGGTCATAATAACTTTGAAGACGAAAACACCTGTATTCTTCGTATTGAACTTACGGATGGCATTCTCTTTTCCCATGGGACAAGATATGACATTGATTTTCGACCAGAGTCTTAAACTGCAGCGCCCAGAATGTCAAATCGCAGTCCAGACCCGGACCGTTTTTATAATTTTCTTCCAGTCTCACATCCACATATGAGGTAGGATATTCTATCTTCATCGGTGAGTAGCGCTTATTATGTGACTGCTCAAAATTCATTTTCAGAATACCTTCCTCATTGGTGGCTGCTGAAATTGCATCTAAGGATTCCTTTACGACAGCCACCCTGTCTCCTACTCCCAGCATCGCTATCTCTGTTAAAATTCTCCTATACGTTATTGTGTCGATGACGTCCGGGGAAAACGCCCGAATCGGCGTCACAAGCGCAAAGCAGGGCGCATAATATCTGCACTTTATTTTTACATGCATCTGATTGCCGGGTTTCATGATCCTGTTAATGTGATTTAGGGATTCCGCCAGCATCTGAATACGCTCTTTCGTTCTCCAAGCCTTTGTGTATGCCAACATTTCCAATGTATACACATCCGGGAAATACTCGTCAGACTCAATGTAGGGGAGTTTATTTTTCCGCTCCACGCCCCTCCGTTTCTTTAAAAGCTCTTCCAAAGATGATATCTGCAAGACAGTTTCCGTTATGGATACCGATAAACCTGTTATGATATCTTTCCATCTCCGGCGGAATATAGGAAAATTCCTTTTCTAGGACTTCTTCATCACGCATGGCTTTTACAAAGTTTACCACAATAGGATATTCCTTCGGAATCGCGTAATAGGAAAGCAGTCTGGCTGCGGTTTCCCCGTCCTGCAAAGGCGTTTTGTGCAGTACCGTGCCCCGCCAGTTATCCCAGCTATGCATACCGCTTCCGATATACCCGTCCGCTTTTACATACTTTTGTACTAATTGAAAATGCGGAAGTGCATATATTATCTTCCTTGCCATAAAGCCAGCAGGTGCCCAGACTTGACTTCGGAAAATCAAGATACGAAAAGCTATCTGGAACTTCTGTATTTTCAGGTGTAAACATTCCAATCCAGTATTCCAGAAGCTCACCGTTTTTACGGCATTCCAATCCAACATACGCCCCGCCATTTTCCCAGACATCCAGTATCTTATCTGTACCGCCCATGCTATTTTCAATTACATCAAACCAGCCGTTCGCAAACCACTCGCCCCAGCCGCTGTAATCATGATATTTCCTTCCGATAAATCTCATAGCCGGGACTTCTTCCCGAAACACTTTCATAATTTCTGCCATATCCTTTTTCTCCTTCTTATTTTCTAATCTATGATTGCGCCTTGATATGAATATATATCTGCTCCGAGAACTCTCTGCTCTCCTCCCTGTATGTTTCAAAATCACAATCTCCAAGCTTTCTATAACCATCCTGCGGAACCCATTCGCATGTTCGGTCAAGATACCGATATAGTAATCAAGTTTGTTTTTCTCAAAATCCCATACGCTAAACCCATAATCCGTCTGCAATTCTCCACCGGATAGTTTACGGGAAAGCTTTCCGCAATGATATCGATTCCAGAACCTCGTGCAGTCTGCTTCGTCACTTTTATATACGGTTGCATAAAACGGCTGCAATTCTAAAATACGCGGTTCAATTGCAAATTCATCTCTCTGCAATTGGTTTCTATGGAGTAATTTCAAACTGCTGTCCACGTTTCTGTAATCAGACGGCAGGATATGGTGTTCTGCACGAAACGCTCTTGTAAAATTTTCTTTGGAGTTAAACCCATGCCTGTATCCTATGCGGGATATCGCCTCATCCCGGTCCGCAATATCCTTGACGCTTTCCGTAATCCTTCTTTTACGGATATACTCCGCCGGCGTCATATGCAGTTCTTCCCTAAACACCCGTAGAAAATGGTATTTTGAATAACCTCCTGATGTTTCATAACCGCACCCCGCACATATTGAATCATAGCACATCCCATATTGGAAGCGTTGATATGGATTGCGATTCTTTCATGACAAAAAGGACTTTCCGCATCCACGGAAAGCCCCTTCTTTTATTCACAGCTCCAACTGTCGGGCATGGCATATTTATGTGGTCCAACCGCATACCCGCCTTGATATTTTACCGTCACATACATCGTCTCTTCACCACTTATAAGTTTCACGTAACAGACACCGTCCTCAAATTTATCTGTGATATCAACTTTCTGGTCAAGCCAGTAGACCCAGACAGAACCGTCATCTTCATATTCTACTTCCGGCATCATCAAATGCTCCATAAGTTCTTCTTCCGTCATAGGCGTTTCGCTTCCGTCCAGTGAAAGTGAAACACCGCCGCCGGCTCTGAAATTCTCATTTCCGTCCGCATCCGTATATTCCATACTATAAGTTCCGTCCCCGTCAAACTGAATCGTCGCATCCGTACAGTCTCCGTGGAACCATAGCTGAATCGTGCGCTGGATCCCGCCCACATCCATAGCGTATGCAGCAGTAGCGCTCGCCATGGATATCACACAGACGGCAACAGCCGCTGCCGTTGTTTTGAAAATATGCTGGTTTTTTATTTTTTTCATCTTTTCTACCTCCAATGAAATTTCACCAGATGGATACACTGCCAAAAACGCCTTTTTATATTTTTCCTTATTCGTCATAGTCCCAGCCCTCCTTCAATGTGTTCCGAAGCAGCAATCTTGCGCGCGACAGTCTGACTTTCACATTCCCCTGTGTCAGCTTCAAGATATCCGCGATTTCCTTGATTGAATAATCCTCGTAATAAAACAGATGAATCACGATACGATATTTTTCAGGCAGATGCATGACCGCCTCAAACAACTCTGAAGATTCCTCCGACTCGAAGGTTAATGTCTGTATGTAGTCCTCAAGTGGCAGCGAATTTCGTCTGAAAAAAACGCTGTTTTTGTTTTTTGCCTTGTTGATTGCTACGCGGAGCAGCCATGCACGGATATGCTGTTCTGATTCAAACTCTTTTTTTATTGCCCAGTACTGGATGAATGTATCCTGCACAACGTCCTCCGCATCGTGTGCATTCTTACATACACTGAAAGCCATGACATAAAGATTATTGCGATATTTTTCTATGAGTGTCTCCACTGGTGGTTTCATAATCCCGCTCCTTTGTTCTTTTGAAAAGCTTTTCACTAATCATACAAACGTAACGATGAAAAGGTAACAAAAAAACTGCAAAATTTTTAAAACCGGCTGTTTTTGTCTCACTCCCCTAAGCTTTACGGTATCTGCTGACCCTCTCGTCAGCAATCACGCCGTCAAAATTCATCCCAAAACCGAAATCATAAACATGTCCTTCTTCGTCCTGATAGCACTCCATATCAAACGCCACATCTTCCTTCTGCTTCTCCACGGTCTCCATATCTGCAGGCATCTGTATGGGAAGCAGTCCCTCCGGCGCAAATCTGCCGGTAATGACATCAAGCACCGCCTGCGGGCTGACGCCGTATTCCACAAGAAGGGCGTCTGTACATGGTTCCAGCTCTGACATGACCGTCGGATTTTTCAAAGCTATGATTGTGACCACCGGTTTCTCGCCCATCCGCCTGCGCATTTCTTCCACCAGATCCAAGTCCGACTCGTTGGCGGCTCTGTTCCATTTACCCCGATAACCGCGGTCCGTAAATTCTTCCAACGGGTCTCCTCCCGCCATGCTGGGCTGTCTGGCGCCCACTGCCTGATACGGTCTATACTGCAGGGTAACCGGCACATAGCCGTTTGCCCCTGCCTTCCGCTCCTTAGGGTCATAGCCGCAGGAAATCGGCGACTCTATAAAGCACAACGCTGCATCCGCCTCCTCCGGCGTATCCACCACCTCAAAATATTCCGAAGCGGCTTTTTTCCCTGCCGGAACCACCGTGCGGTCACCCGTCGGCGTGCTCATAAAGCTCATATGGGACTTAATGAACCGGTCCGGTATGTAGACCTTAATCCCTTCTTTCAATGGAAGCACATGCTTTTTGTTCTTCAACATAGTGACCGATTTCAACTGGGACTGGTAGCCCTTCTCCATAAAGACCGGGCATCCTACGGTATGCAGGGATTCCTCCAGATTCAGATAAGGATTCTCAAACAGCCCCGTCCGGAAAATATTCAACAACAGCCTGTAAGCGGAGCGCCTAAACCGTGCCTCCGCCGCTTCCCTGCCGTATTTTTCGCAGAGCATCTGATAAGCTTCCAGCACCGGAGCTGCATCGTTGTTCCCGCCGAACTGGTCTACGCCAGCCTCCAACGCCTTGCAGTGCCGCTGTGCTTCCGTCAGGTTCTCCACACCCCAGCACTTTCCCGCAAAGCTCTCCTCCGCCTCGCCGATAGGATGAGTGACGCCCCAGTCTGTACATACGACGCCGTCATAGCCCAGTTCTTCCCGGAGCAGGTCATGAATCAGATACCTGCTAAAAGAATTGCCCACGTTCTCCCCATATTTCTGGTCAAGACCATAGGAAATGGTATAATAAGGCATGACCGCGCTTGCCTTTCCTGTCTTTTCATTCAGGGAAAAGGCGCCTTCCGTAAACGGTCTTAAATGCTCCTTGTCATTTCCGCCCGGATACACCGCGTATTTTCCATAGGCATAGTGAGCATCCCTGCCGCCCTCACATGGTCCGCCGCCCGGAAAATGCTTTACCATCGTGTTCACACTGTCTTTTCCCCATCCGTTCCCGCTGTCCTTTGTCGTCTGAAAACCATCGCAGTATGCCTTCGTCATATCAATCGTCATCTGCGTATGTTCCCCGAACGTATCCGCAAACCGCATCCATCTCGGCTCCGTGGCAAGATCAATCTGCGGGGAAAGCGCCGTAGTGATTCCCAGCGCACGGTACTCTGCGGAGGCAATCTCCCCAAATTCCCTGACCAGCGCAGGGTCAAAGGCTGCGGACAACCCGATACCATTCGCCCATTTGGAAATTGTTTCTCCTGTCACTCCCATATATTCCGCCGTGGAGCCAGCTCCGTGCCGTGGGTCTGAGCTGTTGTTCACCGGGATGCCGAAGCCGGAGTTCTCCGCCAGCGCCTGCATTTTATTATTCCAGCGCACTGCCGTCTCTGTACTCTCCAGCCCCATAATCAACACATGGCGCACCTTATCCTCTACGATAAACTTTTTCTGCTGGTCAGTCAGCTCCCACGGTTCTACACCGCTTTCCTCGTATTTTTTACCGCCATAGGTTCCTCCGAAGACAGCCGCCGGCACCATCTGGTGCGCACTATACAGCATCAGACCGGCAATATCTTCTATTGATATCCGCTTGGACAAATCTTTCGCCCGTTCCTCATAGGAAAGCCGCCAGTCCTCATAAGGCGCCAGCTCCCCGGTTCCGAGAAAGTCCTTGAAGGCAAACCCGTCCTCCGTTAAGATACCAACCCTGCTGCCCACAGCAATCCCCAGCGTCTGACCGCCTTCATTTTCAATCAAAAAAAAACCGTCCTGCTCTGTTTTCTTCCATTTACAATCCATCCTCTTATCACACTCCTTTGTCAATTATTGTGACATAATCACGCACGAAAGCATCTATATCAGCCTCATGCATCACTTGTATGCCTGCCCTTCGGTACTCATCCAGATATTCCCCCAGAATCTCGTCGCACGCCTTTGCCGTCTTATATAAATCCTGCGGTTCGTATCCTCTCAGAGCATCATATCTGCCAATATCCACTTCACTGCCAATTTCCGAGAACATTGCATTTAAGCTGACTAAGCTCATAAACGCAAGGTGCCTGTTTCCTGTTGTGGCTGCTTCATACATCTTATTGCGCCAATTTGAATACATCTCCTCATAAGTGCCCACAAGCGTATCGCCCGCCACCGCTTCCTTTTGCCCGCCAACGGTTTCTTTCACCTGCAAAAAAACGGCTATGGTTTCTTTCATAAGAAGCGTCAAATGCTCCTTTACCGCCGTAGCCGAAGTTGCAGACAGGATACTTTCTATTCTGTCGCAGAGCCTTTCCGGTCTGCACTGCATAGCGTTCAGCTCTTCGTAAGCACGCTTTACTCCATAATGAAAATACTTTTTATTTAACATTGCTATGGCGTTCTCCACATAATAAATGACATTGCCGGCGCTATCCAGCACATCAGACATATGCTCCGAAATCATAGCCATTGTGTAAGAATGCTCCGCCTCTCGTAATTGTTTTTCCGCCTTTTTATAATCTTCCTCCGTGAAGGGTGCCGCCAGAATATCACTCGCGTTCTGCCGCAATACCTCCAACCGCTCTTTGTATTTCTCATCGGTACAATAAACGATTCTCGCATTCATCAGTTTAGAAATATTGGGATGTTCATATCCGGCATCCCTCTGTAACTGCTCCCATGTAGTACAGTAAATATCATGTCCAACCTGTAAATCATCCTGTATAAATCCACATCCCAGCTGCCAGCCTCTGTCATCATTTATCAGGATGAGCAAATCTAAATCCGACTTTTCATGAAAGTCGCCTGTCAGAAAGGAACCGTATATGCCTATTAAAGCGAGGACGCCCGGACACACCCTGTCTGCCTTTTCTATCACCGCATTGATTATCTTCTCATTTCTTTCATCCAAATACATCATGACTGTTTACTCCCTTTCCCAGGCTTTGAAAGCCGCACAATAACGTTTTGCGATTATCTGCTTTTATCATAGCAAAGGCAATATTCTGGTACAAGGTTTAAAAATACTTATAATTAAAATCACCAAAAAACGCCTGCCTTTTCCGGAGCAAGCGCCTTCTGAATTATCCGCATATCATTTCTGTTGTTCCTTTTCCAGCAATTTATCCAATTCGGTCCTGAGCCGCGTTTTTAAATCTTCCAGTTCTTCCGGCGTCGGCAGAAATTCGTCCGCTATCAATTCCGCGCCTAATTTCCAGACAGGACCTCCTGTTTCGGTGTCTCCCTTTCTTCTGGGAAAAAGATGCCAATGCATATGGACGCCGCTGCCAGCGCCTAAAAGCTCGTAGTTTAATTTGTCCGGCTTAAATGCATTGTAAACTGCCTCCGCCACAATTGCCATCTCATGAAGAAATGCATCCCTGAAATCCGGTTCCAGAAAATGCAGCTCCGTTGCATGTTCCTTGCACAAGAACAAAGTATACCCTTTGATGCGCTGATGGTCTCCGATGACAACATATCCCGTATTCAATTCCTTGACGAAATAGGGATTGCTGCCATTTTTCGTGCTTTCAATTCTCTCACAAACCATACAATGTTCCATAACTTCCTCCTTTTTGTCTGCAAATGCACAAACCGAAATTACTCTATCCCTGCGAATCTTTTTCGATAGCATAGTATGTATTCTTATAGAACGGTTGTATTAGCATTGCTGTGTTCCATAACCTTAGAAAATCTTTATTTTTGACTTTACGGTTATAGAATGCATTATCGCAATTTACCAGCTCCGATAGGGACTCCGCCAGATAGATATGTTCTTTATCATATCCTACCACCGGAACAAAGTGCAGCCAGTTCTTTTTCGGCAAAACACGAATCAAAACAATAATTGGGGCGCCTTTGCTTAACTCCCTTTTTAATGCCTTCAAATTCCCACTGCAATAAATTACACGAAAACCATATCTTTGAAAAAGTTTTTTTATCCCCTTTGGATAGGTATACCCACTACGCATTCTATTTGGCATATCCTCATATATTTGTTTTCCGTCTGCCTCTATTCCAAAATGGCGTAGCACATAGGCAGAAGAATAACCCGAACACATGAGACCCGTCTGTATGTCAATTCGGTTTTGTTTCGCAATAAAGTATTCCTCTTTGCAGGAACTAACTGCCATTTTGAAGCGGAATCCTCCCATTAAGACAACATCCACAATCGTTGTAATCACAAGATAATTGAATATTGTCCATGCAACAACAATGAATATCCAGAATCGCATTGCTTTGCCACCCCCTTCGTTGTTTCCTACTGTCTGGTCGGATTTGGACATGTAATAATCTATGTTCAAAATCTTTTTGAATCTTAACACCCTATTATTTTTTCGTCAAACCATATTTAACGTTAAGGTCTTTTGCCTCATCCTCCCTTTTGCCTGTTTGCCACACGCTTTAACTTTTTATTGTTATTTCTAAAACGCTTCCTGTCCACAACAATAACTGCCGGAAATGGCAATATATTTTATATTGAAAAAAATTGCATACGCGCTCTCGACAAAGGCAAAATTTAATATTAGAATAAATTAACCAGCTAACGCTATACCATAAAAAAGCAAATAAGGAGGTGTTTGCTATGATTTACAAATGCAGTATATGCGGCTATGTATATGACGAGGAAAAAGAAGGAAAACCTTTTTCCGAACTGACACAATGTCCTGTCTGTAAGCAGCCGCCAGAGAAATTTGAACCGGAAGAGGCTGAAAAAACGGTCGAAACGCAGGCTGAACCCAAGCCAACGTCTGACTCTGTTAATACCGGGGAACTGGATTTGAACTATCCACAGGAAACCCGCAACGAAAACAGTCATTACCGGTATATGAAAGAGATTCATGAAATGGCTGTCACCGGGAAATCTGCCATCGAGGCAATGGGAACGCAGATGAAAATGCCCGACTGGGATGATATTCTTATCCTTGGCGCGCAGTTAAATCCGATGCCGTTAGACGAACATGCAGACGTATCCTTGCAAACCGTCATTGGAAAACATGCGAAGAAGCCGATGGTTCTCGACATGCCTGTTTATATTTCCCATATGTCCTTCGGAGCGCTTTCCAAGGAGACCAAGATTGCCATGGCAAAAGGAAGCGCAGCTGTCGGCACTGCCATGTGCAGCGGGGAAGGCGGCATCCTGCCGGAAGAAAAAGCTGCCGCACACAAATATATTTTTGAGTATGTGCCAAATTTGTACAGTGTAAATGATGAAAATCTGAAAACGTCCGATGCCATTGAGATTAAGATTGGTCAAGGAACAAAACCCGGCATGGGAGGGCATCTGCCCGGCGGAAAGGTAACTCCTGAAATTGCAAAAATACGAAACAAGCCTTTAGGGGAAGATGTAATCAGCCCGTCCAGATTTCCCGGTATCAATCATGCGGATGATTTAAAAAATCTGGTAAGTGAATTGCGTACACGCAGTGAAGGCAGACCGATTGGCATCAAGATTGCCGCCGGACGTATTGAAAAGGATTTGGAGTTCTGTGTTCATGCCGCACCCGATTTTATTACCATAGACGGACGAGGCGGCGCAACAGGCGCCTCCCCTGCAATCATAAGGGATTCTACCAGCGTACCGACCATTTATGCACTTTACCGTGCCAGAAAATACCTTGATTCCATTGGTTCGGATATCGATTTAGTCATTACCGGCGGTTTACGGGTATCCTCTGATTTTGCAAAAGCAATTGCCATGGGTGCAAATGCTGTCGCAATTGCCTCAGCGGCTATGGTGGCTGCAGCCTGCCAGCAGTATCGTATCTGCGGCACCGGAATGTGTCCGGTGGGCGTGGCAACACAGGACGAGCGCCTTCGCCAAAGATTACATATAGACGCCGCCGCAAAGCGAATAGAGAATTATTTGAGATGTTCCGCAGAAGAATTGAAAACATTTGCCAGAATTACAGGCAATGAAGATATCCACGGTTTATCGGTTGACGACCTGTGTACAATCAACGATGAAATATCCGGGCATACAAATATTGCGCACGCGGGCGCATAATCTGATTCTATCGGTTTCGTGAAAGCCACATTGCCGGCGTGGAAATGGCATGATTATGCAATCTGACCCGCTTTGTAATTTTATGTTCAAGGGGGCTGCCGCACTAGGGAATTTTCAATTTCTAAAGCGGCAACCCCTACCCAACATCTACAGATATTTCGCTGTGTTCAAAAACATACAATGCAATTTTCCAACCTTCAAAAATCATACTGCATAACCGTATTATGAAAACATCTCTTAAAGCCTAATTTTTCATATAAATATGCAGAGTGACCACACGCGCCAAGAGTCACTATCTCTGCACCATGCTCCAGCAGGTCGTTGATTGCAAAAGAACATAATAACGCCGCCGCTTTTCTTCTCCGATACGCTTCGAGGGTTGCTACAAATTCCAGCGAAGCAGTCTTTTCATTTTGGATTGTCGCACACGTTGAGACAGGAAGCCCATTCATTTCAGCCAGATAAATGCTGATATGCTCATTTTCCACCCATGTAAAATAATGCTCCGCATCTATCATATCCCAACCATGCAATGCTGTATTAACCACATCTATCCAAGATTGAAAGTCTTTCTTTGTGCTTATTTTTCAGCAAATGATAGGACTGCCTTTTTCTTCATAAGGAACGAAATCATTTTTATGTAACGACATCGTAGGTTCCGGCTCAGACGCACCTTCTGACAAATCTTTAAATCCATTTCTCTTCATAATATCAATCATATTCTCAGGCGTTGTGTCTGGCGTTACATGCCATATTTGCGGCACCCTGCCGTCCCGGATACCTTGGATAAGCGCCCTCAATTCTGTTTCGGCATTTTCTTCATTCAAACGGATGCGAAAAGCAATAGCCGGTCCCTTTGCTCCTTTACATGGAATAATCCAGCTAACGGACCCTCATGAAGATTCATGATATCGGCTTGTGCAAATGCCTTATAATAATTATAATAATTTTGTGCGATTATCCGGAACATCCTTGTCCTACCTCTCTGAAGTTACATATTTTTGCATGATGTCATCTGGTATTTCAGTCTCATATTCACAGGTCAAATCTCCATTCAGAACCGAACGAACTACCCTGCCTTCCAGTTCTCTGTCCAAAAATGCCTCCGCAAAATTCATTACGTGACCTAAACTACAATTACATAATGCAGGTGACACATTCCAAAAGGTTTCTCCCAACTGTGCGGAGATTTCTCTTTTAAAATTTTCTTCATATTATCTAATCTATCATTACATCCTTATCATTTTGATAATTTTTAGAGCCAAGATAGAGTCAGTCACAAAATATCGCTATCCACATCGCTCGGTGCACCGATTTCTAAAAACTCCTCAAAACCATAATCACGAATCGAAATTCGTTACGTTTGTTCCCACTCTTCCCGTATTATCCCATATAAAGTACAATCATGAAATCCATCTCGTGTTTTATAGTAATGTCGCAATAAACCTTCATAGTGCATTCCAACCTTTTCCATCACTTTTTTTGACGCAGGATTTTCTACCGAACTGAATGCATCAATCCGTTCAATATCTGTATTGTTGAACATATAATCAATAACTGCTCTTGCAGCTTCACTTGAATAGCCTTGGTTCCAAAAACGGCTACCAATCTTGTAACCTAAAGCCCCTTTGAAATCATAATCTGAGGTTATCGTAATGCCAATGGAGCCAATCATTTTACCTTCTTTTAGATAAATTCCCCAGTAATAAGTTGAATCATACTGATAATTGTTTACCCATTGTTGAATCATACTCTTTGTATCATCTATTATTTTATGTGCATCCCAACGCAAAAAATTTGTGACTTTATCATCACTCGTCCAATTACGAAACATCATTTCCGCATCAGTAAGCCTAAGTCTTCGTAATGTCAACCGCTTAGTTTCTATTGTTTTTGTTCCTACATGTTTCATGTATTCTCCTTTGGCATATTACCTATGACTTATCAACCTTTATACAAATTTGAATTTTAACTATACCTTGAAAGAATGCTTTTATATATCTTCCATGCGATATATATTCCTAATGTGCTTTCCAATAAAATAGCAATCATCGCAACTCCAAAATGAATCATACAAAGTATTCCTGTAATTACAAACACGAAGGCACATTTTATATATAACTTTGATATGTCACTGTTATAGCCCTGAACATCTTTTACCTTTTTCTTTAATGTTTTGTCCCCAGCCCAAAACATAATAGGTTCTATGCTGTCCTTTTCAAAATGTCCTATAACAAATAATGGAAAAGCGCATAACATACAACATACCAATCCAATAATCCCTTCCATAAACATACCCTCCAAAAATTCTATTTTCTCAATCTGATATTTCAGCCACAATCTTAGCACACTGCCGCACCATAACATTCTTTGGCGGAATTTCCTATTACGATGATGTTGGGGGCAAAATGAACTTTTACAAAATACTGCTGACAGATTGCACAAATTGCTCACGCAGTTGTTTTGTGAAGGCGATTGTGATTTTCTTCCTATTCCGCTCAGTATCCAGCATTTTGCGGACACGGATGTCCGCAAAAGCCCGAAGCGAGCCCGGATGGCTCATTGAGGGCGGATGCGTCTGTCAGTCAATATCTTGTCGGAATATGTTAGAAAATCCAATCGACGAAACCAACACAAGAGAGCAATTTGTGCAATCTGCCATCTCAATTTACCAAAAGTTCATTTTGACCCCAGCATCATTACGATTCGGGTGTCAAAAGGTGCTCTGGCGATTTTATTCCATCGGAATTTTATAATGGAAATAAAACTGTAGAAATATACTATTTTATCCGCCTTGCAATCATTTTATTAGCAGCATGTAAATGCTTAGGCACTCCATGATGCTCGTCCTCAAAAACATAGGATTTGTATTCAATAATTTCCCAGTCTCCATACATCTCCTTTATTTCACCATCATCTGCCAGACCAATTGCAAACGGAGCAATTTCCACGGATGGCGGCACTTGATTTGTAAACATCTGTATAATATTGTATCCGCCAATACAAGTTGCCATTTTTGCTTTTTCAATAAAAAAATGCCAATCCTGCTTATTTACAAAATGTAATGTTCCAAAAGACATAATCAATTCATAGTCTTTTTCAAAATCAAACGTACACAAATCTGCTACTTTTGCATTGATATGCAGACCTTCATTATCAATTATCTTCTGCAATTTCTTGATTCCATTTTCAGAGCAGTCAATCTCCTCGACATGAGTAAACCCTTTTCTTGCCATATAAATTACATTTGTTCCGTCTCCACAACCAACATCTATTATATTACCTGTTTTTTTCAGCATATTTTCTATCTGTAATATTGATTTGTTTGGTTCTGTGCCGAAAGCAAGTATATCCTCGTTTTTATATGCCTCCTCCCAA
The DNA here is from genome assembly GCA_947564735.1 of uncultured Lachnospiraceae bacterium. Taxonomy (GTDB): domain Bacteria; phylum Bacillota; class Clostridia; order Lachnospirales; family Lachnospiraceae; genus UBA3282. The sequence goes on from CANOEC010000002.1 coordinate 211,353, forward strand.
AAAGGTATCATAATTGCCCTCCTTTAAAAACCTAATTTCTTTATATCTCATTTCTATTAATCAACAGAACTGATGTTTTCATTATAACACTCATGCCCTCTTATTTCCCACTAAAATGTAAGGCATAACAACGCCCACTACTTTTTTACTGTTTTGAAAAATTTTTGAGCTAAAATAGAGCTACAAACCAGAATTTGGTTAATGTATATGTTCATCATAAAAATCAACAAAATCCTCAAACAACTCCAAATCCAATGAATTACACCATTTCTCCCGGTCAAGGTTTTGATATATATAATTGGCTTTATCGTCCGAAAATTGCTCCTTGTTTTCCGCAGCATCATAATCATAGTCAATCGTTTTGAGCCATTCATCAAACTTTTCATTAAACTCATTGCGATAGGTATCGTCATTGAAATAGTTATGTCCTTTATTCTCAAGAGGAATGAAGCTAAAGTGAGGATTATCCTTGTACTTTTCATAATAAATTTTGTAGCCGTATTCAACTGGAACAACTTCATCATCGGAGCTATGCACAATCATAACATCTGCATTGCTCTTTGCAAAACCATCCAACGCAGTATTGGAAGCATACCCTCCATATTGAATCCTCTCATGCAGCTTCACAAATGGTAACATCAAATAAATACCATTTCCTATCTGTTTTTTCCCTTCTGATTCAAACAGATTCGTTGAAGCGTTAAAACCCGAACACGCTATAACCGCTTTTACCTCAGGGTGGTATGTAAGTACACTGCAAACACTGTATCCGCCCCAGCTATGCCCAAACAGAGCGATTGGCAGACTTGGAAAATTCCCGCTTTCTTCCACAAATGTAATTGCATAGTCAAGGTCTATTACTCCCTGTGGAAGACCTCCGACTCCTTCCCCCTCACTTTCATCGTTTCCCGTAGCATCATAGGCGAAAACATAATATCCATGATGGGCAAAATAGTTCGCACAATCCATATAAGAATTATGCCCGCCTCCACCAAAACCATGTGCCATTACAATGATACCATGCTGATTTTCTCCCGAACTATACATATAGCCTGCCAGTTTCTGTCCCTTATTGGAACTAAACTCATATTTCACGCATTGCAATCCGTCAAAATCATCCACATAAAACATAAGTGGCTCATAGCTCTCAAATCGCTGGTTAAAATTCTCGTTATATACCATCACAGATAATGCCCAATCGCCAACAACTATTAGTACAACCACGATAGATAATACAATAAAGAGAATCTTTTTTTTCTTAGATTTCGGTTTCATATCCATATTCCTTTCGTCTTATTGTTGTGTCAGAAAAACCGATTTGTCCATATCTTGAACGTTTTGATTATACCACTCATATCTTCTGTTTTCTACCATAGAATACAAGGCGTATCAACCGCCACGCCCCGCATTCCTTATCGTTCCAACGATTTCTCAATCTTCCACTTCTGCCCTTCTAAATTATTCTGTTTTTCATACAAACTGTTGTGCTCTTTACAGAATTCTTTCATGCGTTCCAACTACGTCCGCACTCCCTCTCTACAATCCGGCTCTATTTTTTTATATTCCCAAATCAGATTGCAGATTGTATTACTGTTTTCCTTTATCTGCTCCGAAAGGTATACCCATTCTACCAGATATTGCACTTCCTTATCCGTTTCGTAATCCAAAGAAATTTCAGTATTTTAGTTGAAACACTTATTAACGCAATCAAAGATAGCTTTGATAAGTTGTGCTTTCAAACGGTCTTGAATATCATCGTTGTTATGCCCCGGTATTTGGACAGATACTTAATGCGCGGACTATAATGTTTCAAAACAATGTCAATAGCTTCCGGCTCTCCGGCTACTGCCTTTTCAATGACTTCAAAAGGTATCAGTTTCTTATTCCTCATGTTTTAATCTCCCCATTTCTTTTCGTAACTGTTTTAATGCTGCTAATTTCCAGTAATTCGCTGTGCTTCTGCTTCTTCCATACATTTTGCCGATTTGAGCGTCGGTATAACCGAAGAAAAAGTACAGAAACAAAACAGTACGTCTTTGCTCGGTCAATTTTGATAGTGCGTCTGCTAATCGCTTGCTTGCGACAACAAACTCTTGCCCTTTTACGACAAAAACAGTCGGTTGGTCATACTGCTCAAAATAAGTATCCATTGTGAACGGTTCAAGTGGTGTTTCGGATATTAAGTATTCAAGCGATACTTCCCGTTTCTGCTTCCGTCCAAAATCACGGTATGCGCTCATAGCAGCATTGTGGAGAACAACCCTGCAAAAAGCGGCAAAAGTGTATTCGATATGCTCTTTGTATTCTTCTGAATAAATCATCTAACTCACCCCCTTTCTTCCCAGTAGGGGCTATTACGCAAAATATCCGCATAGCAAAATGCTACACGGATATTTAGGAAATACGAATTATAAAAACATACAGAATGATTAGACAGTTCATACTTATAAGCACAATTTCTCCCGGCGGTGGCTTGGCTTTTTTTGATGTGTCAATGACCGTCGGATTTTGTCGATACGCTGTGCATTTCATGGCGGCTACCCCCTTTGGCCGCCGTATCTTTTGACGTTTGTGGCGCAGTTCTTTTTAAGAGGATATTAAAGAAACGGCAGCCTTGATTTATTCAAAGCCGCCGCCGAAAGACAGGTTAGTGAGTTTGTAGAAGCAGCTTAATATTTTATAAAATAAAGAGAGCCGACAAACTGTGATTTCTCACAGGTCTGTCGGCTCTGCGTCTGTGCGTCTGGCTCTTTGATAATATATTTTTTCGATAAATTTTAATTTGTTGTTCAGCTCTGTATCTATGTTTCAGGGCTTTTAATTACTGCTATTTGTAAAGCCTTTGCGTCAATTAAACTTTCTTGCTTGCACTTCGGGCAATAAAGTGGAAAGTTTTTTAATTCTGTGTCTGCCCGTAGCTGTAACCTTGTTTTGCTTCCACAAACAGGGCAGTATACCCCGTTTGTAATAATATCCTGCTTACGCATATTCAGAACCTGCCCGTAATTCTTTCTCCAAAAACTGTTTTATGTACGGATTATTTTCCTCGCTCAATGTGAGCTGAAACGCCATGTAGCGGCATTTCTGATATTGCTCACCATCTAATACAAAGGTATATCCCATTATACATTTCGGATTACAGTCATCGGGATTGATAAGCCGTTTGCAAACAGACGCTTTCTTAATTTCTTTTTTTACCTTTTCGGGCAGCTTATCAAGAAAGCTCTCGTATTTTTGTATATGTTCGGGATAAATGCGGAGCTTCATTCCTGTTTTCCGGGATATGAATGTTGCCAAAGTCCTTTTGCTGCTGATTAACACATAGGATACAACATAGCCACTCTTTTGTAGTTTTATGTCGCTTTTACAGCCGTTTTCTGTTAAACACTCGTTGATTTGGTTTACAAAGCTACGTAAACGTTCATCAACTGTTCCTATAAATATACTAAATTTATCGTCCATAAATCCCTCCGTTATCCCTTTTTCTTTGCTACGGGTATCCATACCTCATATTGTGCGTTCTGTGGGTCTGGATTTAAGTAAACCTCAATATCGGGAGCGTTGGCGTATTCATACCCAGAGGTCGGAAGCCACTCTGTTATAATCTGCTGCTCCAATTCTTGTATTGACTGGTTTGTGCCTGTTCCGGAAAAGATAGCCCATGTGGACGCGGGAACAGTATATTCTTCAAACTCACCACTTGCTTTTGTACTGGAAACGGCAATAAAATATTTCCATTGTTCTTCGTCATTGCAGGCACTTACACCCAAAAGTCCCATTAACGGCGTATTCATCATTCCCGCCAATTTCTGTATTGTTCCATTCACAGATGCCTCCTGCCACATCTTAGGCACAACCATAAAGTTATTTTCAATTTCCTTATCAAGCGGTGCAGATATACCGATAATGCGGAATGCTTCTTTTGTTTCAATTCTATAATTCATTTCTGTCGCTCCTTTCACAGCAATTCTAAATACAATGGGGGAAAAAGATTTCACAGATACACCTTCGCCTTTCACAGATGAGGGTGCTATCCCATGAAAAGACTGAAACGCTCTGTTAAATGCGGTCGGGGAACGGTAGCCGTACTTCTCTGCAATATCAATAATCCGTTTATCTCCTCCCTGCAAGTCTACCGCCGCTAAAGACATTTTTCTTCTTCGGATATACTCTGCCAAAGTGATACCCGCCATATAAGTAAACATTCTCTGATAGTGATAAGTGGAGCAGCAGGCAATCCTCCCAAGCTGTTCATAGTCAATTTCGCCTGTCAAATGTTCTTCAATACAATTCATGCTTTGGTTTAATCTTTCTACCCATTCCATGAGATACCTCCTTATCCGCAGACTTGTGGACGTGAATTTATTTGTATCATTATAAGGCTTATCCTTAGATTTTTCCTCTCTATCTTTGCACAAAAAAGCGAGGTAGTTATTCAATAATTGATATTTGCTTTTCTCGCTTGACTACATAAGTCACGAGTAGATAACGTGTAGTTTTTTCCGTCCTTAATAAAATGTGTCCCACACTGTCGAAACTCAAAATGTACGTTATGGGAAATACATTGCTGCCGTATCTGCAATACCCAATCATAGTTAAGGGGTCTTGCGTTTTTGTCAGATTCCCCACCAACAACAACTAACTCTATATCGCATAAATATTCAGAGAGAGTGATGTTTTCAATCAACGGTTGACAAATAATGTATTTGTGTTTAATGGGTAGTTTAGAAAAGATACCCAAGCGGTAATCTGCGTTTTCTTGATTTTCAATCGTACAGCCAACCGTAACATTTTCATACCCATTTTCCCAATCATGCGGAATACACTCTGAAAATCTCTCAATTCGTTTTGTTAGAAAAAGAAAATGCAAGTCGGAGCGTTCCCGTATCATTTCCCAACATTCAGTGCGCCACATATCGGCGTCCTCAATTAAAAAATCTGATGAAAAGCACACATAAATTGTTTGGCCGGGTTTCATTTTATATGCTCCATTTTTTGTTTTTTCAATAGGGGCGTAAAATTTTTCTGTTTTCGTGACAATATTTGTATCAATTCCTTTTTTATAGTCCCCTTTATGTATATAACAATATTTACAGCCTGTGCTGTATCTGTGGCAACCTCGCCAAGGATCCCATGTTCCCATAAATATACCTCTCGTTTTAACTTCGTTTTTTGCGTTTATCAATCGGCTTTTCCGCGTCCTTTGGTATCAGCCACATATAGCTGAATTTTGCAACGCCCTCTATACGATTATCTTCACATAACTTCTGTACCCGTCGTTCTGAAATACCCCATTTTTTCGCCGCTTCGGAAGCGGAAATATATTCTAACATCTTTGCTCACGTCCTTTCCAAAATCTAACGATACAATTATATACGGAAGTCCGCATAATAGCAAGAAACAGAATATGAATTGATTTTGAAATCCGCAATCTTATTTCGGGATTGTGGATTTTTCTTTTGCTTTTGTTTGGCATTTTAGAAATTTTTCCGTAGTAGGAGATAAGAAAAACTTTTTGAAAAATCTCTCACAAAACTTTGGCAAAATCGCCTTGTGCGGTGTTGTAGGCAGTGAGAAGGAAATCAAGAGGGTTTGGGAAACTTCCCAACAAGCAAAATGCAACGCATTTTACGGAAAGGGTACCCCTTTCCTATGCTTGCTCCGAAACTTCTCACTTTAACAAATACGGAAAGGAAGGGAAAAGAATGGAATGGGATATTGAAATCAAAGACAGTGAATTTGTACCGCAGAACAGGAAACCGACAGAGGAAACCGTCTGCTACAAAATCGGCGGCACATACTATGAAGTGTCTGCCTCCTGCGGCGGCTCGGAACGGCTACGGGATAAGATGATACGGCTCATAAAATCGGAAACCGTCAAAGCGCCCAATGACAAACAGGGATAGGCGATGTATAATAACAATATCAAAAAATGCTTGGGCGTTTTTTGATATTTGGCACATACTGTTTGTCGGGCGTTCATTACAGGAGGAATGAACACATGACAGCAAATACATATAAGCCCGGACAGATAACAGCATTATACGCCCGTCTTTCGCAGGAAGATACGTTAGAGGGCGACAGCAACAGCATTGTGAACCAGAAAGCAGTCCTCTCCAAATATGCGGCGGACAACGGCTTTTCCAATCCCGTTTTCTTCATTGACGACGGCGTATCGGGAGTGACGTTTGACAGACCAAATTTTAACCGCATGATTGCAGAGATTGAAGCCGGAAACGTGGCAACGGTCATAGTCAAGGATATGTCAAGATTAGGGCGCGACTATCTAAAAGTCGGCTACTATACGGAAATCTTTTTCGTGGAGCGTGATGTGCGCTATATCGCAATCAATGACGGTGTGGACAGCGCAAAGGGTGACAATGATTTTACCCCGTTTCGCAACCTGTTCAACGATTTTTACGCAAAGGACACAAGCAAAAAGGTACGGGCAATCAAACGGGCGCAGGGCATGGCGGGGGAACATCTGACAAAGCCGCCTTATGGCTGCATGGTAAGCCCTGCCGACAGGAAACAATGGATTGTGGACGAGGAAGCCGCCGCTGTGGTGAAACGGATTTTTGATTTATGTATCGCCGGAAAAGGACCTATGCAGATAGCAAAAATCCTTAAATCGGATAACGTGCTGATTGCGAAAGCCTATTACGCAAAGAAAAAGGGAAAAGCACTCCCCGATAATCCGTACAACTGGAAAGACAGTTCGATTGTCGGCATTTTGGAACGCATGGACTACTGCGGGCATACGGTGAATTTCAAAAGCTACTCCAAATCCCATAAGCTGAAAAAGCGGATTCCAACCACAAAGGAACAGCAGGCTATCTTCTTCAATACCCATGAAGCGATTGTGGAGGATGCCGTATTTGAACGGGTGCAGGAACTTAGGGCAAACAAACGCCGCCCCACAAAGGTAGAGCGACAGGGCTTGTTCTCCGGCTTGTTGTACTGTGCGGACTGCGGGAGTAAATTACATTTCGCTACCTGTAAAAGTTTCAACGGCTCACAAGACCATTACCGCTGTGCAAAATACAAAAGCAATACGGGAAGCTGTACGGCGCACTTTATCCGCGAGGAAGTGTTAAAGCAGATAGTATGGGGCAGGATATTTGATGTGACTGCGCTTTTCTTTGATGACATCATGGCTTTTCGGGAAATGATGTATCAGCAACGTTCCGTTGAAACAGAAAAGGAAATGAAGCGCAGGAAACGGGAAGTCGGACAGGCACAAAAACGGATAGCGGAACTTGACCGTATCTTCAAGCGTATTTATGAGGACGATATAAGCGGCGCAATCAGCCATGACAGGTTTTTGAAGCTGTCCGCAGAGTATGAAGTGGAACAGCGGGAACTGGAAGAAAAGGTCAAGTCCGAACAGCAGGAAGTCAATACCTATGAACAGAACAAAAGCGATTTTGACAGCTTTTCCGCGATTATCCGCAAGTATGTGGGGATAAAGGAACTCACCCCCACAATCGTCAATGAATTTATCAAGAAAATCATAGTCCATGCGCCGGAAAAGGTGGACGGGAAACGGGTACAGAAAGTAGATATTGTTTTCAACTTTGTCGGGGAAATCAATTTCCTTTCTGCTACACCCTCGAAACGGCAAGGCACATAGGAACGTGAAAAGACGGTACAACCCTTATAATAGGGGCTATACCGCCTAATCTGATATTACTTCCCTCTCACCGTAAACATTTGATTTTACTGTATAAATTGTAATTACTCAATAATAGTAGGCACACGACTTGAACCTACTGTACGTCCGCCCTCACGGTTTTCTGTGAGGGAAATCGGTGTAATTTTACTTGATTTACAGGGCATTTTCGGTGGTTTTTTACTTGATATGCGCCCCGTATCTGACGTTTTGGAAATTTTTGTTATCATGGTGTTATCACGGAGCTATGACCGTTGTCCTTTGGATAATTGATAAACAGCATTATTTGTATTACCACTTACTTCAACATATCCTGTCTCTACAAGCATAGTCAAATATCTGTAAGTGGTTGATTTCGATTTTTTAACCACCGTTTCAGCAACTTGTGGTGTTATTTTTCCGTTTTTATCCAAATATTTTAAAATAGGCAAAACCTTATCATAAGTCTTTTTGGTCAAAACTTCGGTCAAAACTTCGGTCAAACTTCGGTCATTTTTTTGACCGAAGTTTCTATTTTCTATCTCAAACCTTTCGTGAATCCTTATTGTGGTAATCATATAAGTTCTGTCTGTATCCGTTTCAAACTCTGGCATGGGCGAACCATTTCTTTTCAGTTCACGCAAAATTTTTGATATGCCAGTTGATTTCTTCTCAGACAAATCAATTTCCTTAAAAAACTCCCCTATCTTGGGATTTCTGTATCTTCTTGCCCGGACTTTCCCCGCTGCAAACTTCTCCATATCAATATAATGATCCGGTCCCGGGAAATTGATAATCTGAATCTGATCCAAATAAATCCGAATCTCTACCGGCACGTCTTCTTTATAATTTTTGTGTAAAACTGCATTTACAAGCGCTTCTTCCAAAGCATTATACGGATAATTAAAAAACCGGTCTGCTTCCGCCCTTCCATCAACCTTTACCACCTTTTCCTCAATTACAGTTGTCTTAATGTAGTCCAGCGCATCTCTTACCTGCTTCCATATCGGACCGTAAAATGTCTTCTCGGTAAAATCAGATGCCTCTGCTTCCTTATCATGAAAACGCACCAGTTCAATCTTACTTCCTGCAATCAACTTGTCCGGTCTTTCTCCAAACATAAGCAGACCAATATTTTTAATTGCAATTCCCTCGTCTTTTTCCTCTGCCACCTCCTCGGATACCAATAAGTCTTCCAAGGAGCGCACATTAAGTTCTTCTATTAATGAACTGTTACTTTCCCTGATAAAATCCTCAAGATATCCCCTGCGTATATGCTCCATAGATGCCCGATTATGAATACGGTCAACAAATGGTATGGCAGCAAATTTCTCAAAAAGTTCCGCTATCTCGCCCTGTTTGGCTTCTACCGTAAGTGATGCAGGGCGAATCCAATATTTCATCGTGCGATCCTGCTCTTTACCCGCTTCCTTTTTAGAATAAACATCTACAGGTGCCTGATATGGTCCCGCATCACCCGCTGCACATTTGAGATACACCAAGTTTACCCCTTGATATTCCACAATCTCAATCTTCGGAATATAACGCGGCTCAATTTTGTTGCAGTATTGAAATATTTTTAATTGAATGTCATCAAGTAATTCGTCAAGTACACCTACCGGCGGCAAAACCGGAATTCCGTTTTCTGTTCTTACACCAATCACAAGATATCCGCCGTCCACTCCTGCAATATCGTTTGCATAGCCGCATATGGTATGCACGATTTCTGAGGGATTAAAACCTTCCTTGTATTCTATCCGATTCTGTTCTACTTTGCGCCCTTCCAGCAAGGTTTCTATTTTTATTGGAATCATAAGGTCGCCTCCATTACTTATTGCTATTTCTTTACGTCGTCTCTCCCTGATACTTTTCATTTCCAAATGTCATTTCAAGCAGTTCATTTGCTATCTTCCCGTCTGAAATACGCATCAGATTATCTTCTGCATCCTCTTTTCCCAAAAAATTCATACTTCCGTACCAAACTACCTGATGGTCTATAATGCAATAATGCTCGCAGTAATCCTCCGCAAGATTCATTTCAAATCCTGCCCTTCGCATCTCTTCCTGCAGTTCTTGCCAATATGCACTGTCCCCATATCCATAACAGTCCGGTTTCCATGTGACAATGACAATTTTAATTCCTGCCTCATGCTTTTCTCTGAGTAAATGAATCATCTCATACACTTTCCTGCCGCTGATTGCCGGACTGGAAATAATAATTTCTTTCTCTGCCGTAAGCAAATCATTCCGATACACATCCGCATAATTATCTATATCAAAAATAGAATTCACTGTTTGCTTTTGCACGCCGGTTTCTGAAAAAATATCATATCCAATCTGTTTATACGCCTTAAGCCTTTTATGGTACATCCTGTCAAACATTTGGATATGGCTGTCCACATAATCATAAATAATCACGCTCTTCTTTCCGTCATAGTCCCTGTTTAGACGTCCGGCATACTGTTCCACTACTCCCTTCCATGCCACGGGCGTTGCCATGATCAGCGTATCCAATCTGGGATAGTCAAAGCCTTCCCCTATCAGCTTCCCTGTTGCCACAAGAATCATACTCTCCTTCGACGTAACATGATTCATCTGTTTTAGAATTTCTTTATGCTCTTTCTTTGAATTTTTGCCGGACAATAAAAAAACCTTATCTGCATAATTTATCAACCGCTGATACAATCGCTGTGAATGTTCCACATATTTGGAAAGAATCACCAGCGTTCTTCCATCATCCACACATTGTTTTACATCCCTTATAATCAGTTCGTCCCTGTCTTCATTATTGCGGATGATTTCATATGCCTCATTCGGATGCATTTTATCCTGTGAAAATCTCGGTGCAACTGCTCTTGTAAATCGTGGATAAACAAGATGTTCTATTCCCTGCTCCTTTGCCCTGTCCTTTGAGGTGTATTGATAACGAATCGGGCCAAGAAGCATGTAATTTATTTTTTCCAAACCATCTCCTCGAAATGGCGTGGCAGTCACTCCATATACATACTTTGCATTTGCTTCCTGCAAAATATCCACAATTATATCTGAAGCGGCATGATGGCATTCATCTACCAGTATAAGTCCATACTCCTTTAACCGCCTATGGTATTCTCCATTCTTACAGACTGAACCCACCATCGCAATATCAATAATACCCGTAGTCGAATCGTGGGCTCCCTGTAATTTTCCAATGATACTCTTTCGTTTCTTTTTACGACCTGTAGGCGTTTCATACTCTGGCAGTTCCTCATCAATATACAAGAACTTTTCAATCGCTTCCCGCCATTGTTCCATTAAGGCTGATGACTGAATGAGAATCAGTGTACTTACCTGCCTTCGTGCTATGACATTACAGCACACAACCGTCTTCCCAAATGCTGTGGCAGCACTCAATATCCCATTGTCATATTCAAGGAGCTTCTCTACCGCAGATTTTTGTGATTCTTTCAGTTCCCCGATAAATTCCGTATGAATCGGACATCCGATACTTCGCAGATCTTCTATTTCATATGTAATACCGGCTTTTTCGCACGCCTCGATTATATTTTCCAAAATACCTCTTGGAATCTTGATGAATCCACCCGCATCACTTCCAAGATAAATATATCTGTAATTTTCGAAATTTGATAATCCCATAGCCTGATTTTTATAAAAGATTGGATTGGGAAATGCCGCCAACCGCCTGATCTGATTCTGCATTCGCGGCTGTAAATTCACTGTATTCACATACACCCCATTTGACAATGTAATATGCAGGCTTCCCTCAACATCCTCCCTCTGAAACTGTTTTGTTTTGTCCCACGGCTTTTCGTTATCGTTTTCAAAAATATCCTTACCATTTACTACAATGCTGCCTGCTTCAGCATCAAAGCTTCCCTGAGTCCATTCTTTTATCTTATCTTCCATAAGCTCTCTTGAAAGCTTTTTCTTGTTCAGCAGCACTTCCCACTGGTCAGGGTAAGCATTCCAGTGTTCATCTATAAATGCACTGTTCCCCCCCTTTTAACGCTTGCCCCTGTAATGGCAGTGCAATCAGATTACCCACTCCGCCTTCAGGAAGGCGTTCCTGCATTGGCAGCATACGGTCATAAAAACGAAATGACTTTAAGTTTACAGATTCTGCACCTTTGTTGAGCAAAGCATTTCCAAATTTTCTTGCAAGTCTGGCTTCTATTGGTTTCTGAAAAAATATCCACAGATGTGCGCCTCTCCCAGAGCGGGAACGCTCTACTAGCGCATCTATTTCATTGATATCACATATTCTTCTCAGACTGTCTACTTCATCCTTCCATTGATTATCCACGTTGGCAAAATCTGCTTTTTCTGCGTCTTTTTCATGATTATCAAAATCAAAGACAATAAACCGGCAGGTATCATCCGGCAAAAGCGGAAAAATTCCTATAACATCCGTGGCATCCGCTGAATTTCCTCTTAAATGTGCAATAATCTGCTCTTTCCTTAACTCCTTATACTCCCGTTTGGGGCAATCATGGCACTTTATCTTGCTTCCGATAATCCTCGGGCAGCCATTTTTCCAAAAATTATAACACTGTGTATAATAATTGACCTCCCCGGTAGATTTCTTTATGGTGCGCTTACTGTATACATCCGTACGACCCCAGAACATGCTGAAAAACACATTTGCATCGGTTTCCGTAATGTCTCTTGGTATAATTCTTGAACCTTGATCCGGATCATATTCATTGCCACCGTTATCTGTTTCTTTTTCAGAATAAGAAATCCCTGCATCTGACAGTAACTCTTTTAGGTACTGGTTTTCCTTTTCCAGACACCGTATTCTTTTTTCCAGTTCTGCTATGGTTTTCATCAGGAACTCCTTTACTTCTTCCACCAACTGCGAACTACTGCGAATTTACTGCGAACTATATATTCAACGAATATGTCAACGCCGGATCATGTTTGTTACCATTCATTTTTATAATTTCAAGTTCCAGCAGATGATTAATTTTTTTATTGATAGTCCTCCTTGTTTTGCGTACCATCACAGATAATTCAGTTGCTGTGATGCAGTTTCTACTTCCCATAATTGTTACAATATCTTTCTCAATTGCATCCAGCTTATCCCAATATTCCGCCATTTTCTTTTCAGCAGTTTCCGTCTGCCTTGCTGTTCTTGCAATAATATTGTTTCTTAGAACCAATTTGACCGTTTGTCCGCTTGGCTCTGAATACTCCGGTGCATCAAGAAAATAATCTGCCATATCAGAGTAGATACGTTTTACACCCTCATTCAGTTCTTTTACTATGCCAAAATCAGCTAATACACGTGCCATGCGGGGATTACGTGAGAAATTTGTATTTCTGATATTATCAATCGTTACAATATTAGGTAATTTGCCGGGACTATCAATTTCCAGCCTGTCATCATACATGGTAACTTTGATATATTTTCCTTCCATAGCATATTCACGATGAGCAACTGCGTTCACAATCCCCTCTGCCCAAGCGAACGGTGGGTATTCATCTACCGTTTTAAAATTACCCGTTTCTGCATCTAAGGAAGTAAACTCTCTTAATTACACAGCTATAAATTTTTTAGCTTCATCTACAATTTTCAAAATTGGATATTCAATATTTGCATCTTTGATAATATTCATCTGTGTACCGACACCGGCAGACGTTCCATCATAACGCACAAAGCGGATTCTGCAATTCGGATAAAACTGATATACATTCCGTGCGAACAATAATACAGCCGCATTTGTCAGATATTTATCTCCATTTTGTTCCCTCATAAAACCTCTTGAAGATAATAACTGCTCTGTTGGAATATCCTGATTCCCAAGGATTTCTTTGTATTGTTTTATTAGTTCTTCATCAAGGTCTGAAATCTTTGCATCATAATTCAATTCATCCTCATAATGCCTGGAACCCTTGCTATACTCCAATTTTCGTAAATCGTCACCCTTTAATTCTCTTTTGCGGTCGCCAATCCGCAGAAAAACAGAACCGTTTGATGTGCTGATAACTCTGTCTACGCTTGAATATATATGCAATAAAAGCAATCTGTCCGCCTTTCCTTCTGCGTTTTCTATATCAAGAAATTCCTCCTGATATTCCGGTGTCGGATGACAGCAATCCATCGGTGCATTAATGAAATTGTTTATCTTCTCTGCACCAACAGCATTAATTCCTTCTAAACGTCGAGTTTTGTCACTGATTCCAAACACGATTGTTCCGCCTTCTGCATTTGCATATGCGGATATCTCATCCGCAATATCCGAAGGTTTTAACTGCGCTGATTTTCGATCAAAAATCTTATTTTCATCCTCTTTTATCATATAATCCAATGTGAGAATCGGATTTATTGAAGATCTAACCATCTATACTCTCTCCCGTTTCTTTGTACAAATATTATTCCTATTCCAATTCTGACCGCTTATCTGCGTATTCTAAACCCATACTCTTTCTTCAATCTCTCAAAAATCTCAAAAGCTACCGGACAAATCTCTATCACATCTAATACACTTAACAGACTTGACAATCTCTCCGACTGATCCGTATATGGATATTTTTTACAGCTATCCGGTTTGCAATCTCCCAACTTACAGTTTCCATCTTCCTGTAAGAAATCGCACGGTTTATGTTTCGTCTGATAGTTCATGCCATACTCTTCTTTCTCCAAATAAGTATCCACGAACTGCTCCGGTGTGATTCCCAAGTATCGCGCATCTTGGTCAATATCTTCTGCCGGAATACTTCCTTTATATATCTTGCAACAATTTCTGCATTTACTACAATCATAGTCCGCAAATAATTCTTTATGTAATCGTAAAAACTGCCTGTCCAGTTCATCTTCATCCGCATGACATTTCAAATAGGTACGGAATTTGAAATTTTCGTTTTCTTTTTTCTTGGCTTCTGCTCTTATTTTATCTGGGTACATCATATAATTCTCCACATCTTCTCTAAAAAACTCAATACATAGCAGTCTCAAATATAAACTGTTTTGCTCATTACAATAAATCCTACAGATATATGCCCTGATTATTTCAATGATAACTCAAATTTATATATTTTACTCACAAATATCATCACTAAACAAATGCTTTTTCTCCAATATGAATATATTTACACATATCTGGTTCTATATTTGATATCACGTTTTTTATATCAGCATTGTTCACTGTAATACCAACAATATTCGCATTTACATGATCTACTTTATTTCTGACTTTTACAGACTTTGCAATCAATTTAGTTTTCGCATCGCCCTTAAAAATAATCTTGCCATACTTTTTTAATATTGGCTGCAATTTATCTTTAAATTCCAATTCTTTATTTGGTACGGTTCTTGATACAGTTCTACCACAATGCTTACACCTATTGGTAAATGTTTTAGTAGGTGATTTTATCAATGTTATAATACCCTTGTTATGCAAGTCTTCACTTTAATATCCAACTAGACCTTTGCTGATTTTTCGAGTCCGTATCAATAATACCTTGTTTTCTTAAAGCAGTAAGCATATTACGAATTTTATTTTCTTTCTGGGCATCACTCAAAGCATCTGGCAGCTTATCCCACAACAACGCCCGAATATCTTTCTTTTTCGCTTTTTTATACTGCTTCAAGTATTCAACAATCAAATCCTTATAATATTTGTCATCGAACCCTTTGTTTTTAATATAAGTCGTACTCTCATCAATACTTTTAGCCGCTGATGCAGACAGATACAAACTCGTCAGTCTGCCCTCTACCAATTTCTGCCCTCTCAGTCTGTCTACATCTTCCTTTTCTACCGGCAGACCTTTTTGTATCCGGTCAAGCAAAAACACTGTCTGCAAGTCTAAATCCTGATGGTCATATAATATGTGCATATAACTGTCGTTCAGCGTTTTTCCATAAATCGTCACTTCAACCTGTGTTCCTGAAGAAACATTGTAATCCGGCATAGGAAAATATTTTGCTTTCTGAATGTTATATGTCCGGCGGATTCCTAGCACCATGTATTTTATATCATTAAGGAAAACTATTGTAAATTCATTTATCCTCTATACGCTTTGGTAACACTTTTTATTTCATCTACTAATAATGCCAACCCATATAACCCACAAAGCAAAAGAATAATATCTTCATAAGCATTAAAAATAATTGATTTTATTCCAGTCAATCCCCAAATAGTCAATAAAACAAGCAATACCTTATTTTTCTTTTTATATCCTGCATAGACAGCCGTACTTAGGCTAATGATAGGACAAGGCATAATATATGTTACCATTTGCGGAAAAGTATTACCCAAAGTTAAAGAAACAATCGGATAAAGCAGATAAAGCAATAACAATATTATCTGTATCCTGTTCGGCTTTAAAATCACATCACTTTTGTTATGCCAGCTTTCGTATAGGAACAATCCCCCACAAGCCAAATACAGTGGCAAAGCAAAATACTTTTGAATCGGTTCTGTTCCGTACCATGCAAAAAAGGCAATCCCTATAAATAAATTTGCAAGTCCTAACGCAAATTTTGCCGCCCATTTTACTTTTCGCATATAAGACAGCAAAATAGCCAAAAGTACAAATACGAACAATACTATTTGAATGAGCCACGTCTGTTCATTATAATTACCAATAACATTCCAAAATGCCTGTGCATCCATTTATTTACCCCTTTGAAAGCAACTGAACCCACTTCTTTTGCCTATGAGAATAAAAGCAGACTGCCCATAAATATATGAACACCGTTTTCCATCCTGCATCAATATCTACTATATCCGTATATTTTGTATTATTATCATCTATTTTTTCAATCAATATTTTGTGATTCCAAATAGGAACGTGTGTATTGCTTTCATTTGTATATATCCCTTTTTGCAATCCAAAATGAATGACTTTAATTGTATGAACACCAAACGGAATAATTCCAAACAGCCTAAACTTATAGGAAGATGTTGTTCCTTCTTTCCAAACCAATCTGTTATTCCCATTAACAGGAGTAAACGTTGCCATCGGATAAGCAATATATTGTAGTGTTTTTAATCTTTGCAATCTCTTGAATACTTCTTTTTCAGAAGCAGGAAATATTGATGTTTTTCTTACAGTCATCATTTACATACACCTCCGATACATATTTTTCTTTTCAATCTGCATATAAAATTTCCTATCATTTTCTTATTCATCAATGCAATTTGTAAATCCTTATCTTGGAAATATGATTTATATATTTTCTCAAAAAATATGGTTTGAAAGGTTTACCATGTGCAGGATAAATCCATTCCGCTTTTTCTCCAATCAAAATATTCCACGAGTTTTGAAAAGCATTTTTATCTTCTACCCAGATTGTAATTTTTTTAAACTTGGTAAGCCATTCATTGCTGCATCTCCACAAAAGATTACATTGTCTATTCTTAGAGATATAGAGTCCGATGTATGCTCCGGTGTAAACAGAATTTTCCCTTGTAACAAATTCTCTATATCAGATAAATTTTGGGCTGATATTTCGATAAGTCTATCAATATTTTGCTTATCAATCGCAGGAAATAAATGTTTTCCTTTACCAACCAATCCCATAAGCTTACAAAAAACCAATCCTCGATTCATTTAACAAAATGACAATTTGCAAATTTTATTATACCACCCTTACCCTCTATTTTCCACAAAAATGTAGGGCATAGCAACCGCCACACCCCACATTTCTTATCGTTCCAACGATTTTTCATTCTTCCATTTCTGCCCTTTTAAATCGTTCTGCTTCTCATACAGACTATTTCGCTCTTTACAAAGTTCTTTCATGCGCTCCAACTGCGCTCTCACTCCCTCCCTGCAATCCGGCTCTATCTTTTTATATTCCCCGGTCAGACTGCGGATTGTATTATTGTTTTGCTTTATCTGCTCCGAAAGGCATACCCAATCTATCAGATTTTGTACTTCCTTATCCGCTTCGTAAAGGTCTGTTTCTGCCACGATTTTAGCACATAGCCGTATCATTACTTTCTTTTCCATATCCGTCATATCCTGTCAATCCCCTTTCCTATCGGCTCATTTCAAAGGCACGTTTCGGGCGTTTCATTGCCCTTTCTGCCTATTCTAATGCCTTTGACCGTTCCACTATCGACTGCACCTGTTCTTTGCCTAAATGACGCTCCAAACGCCCCAAATCTGTTGTTTTTTCCTGCAATCGGTCTATGGTGTCGCTCTGTTCCATGACCTTATCCGTCAGGCGGCTAATCTGTATCTTTTGCCCGTTTACTTTGGCGGTCAGCTTCTTGCCCTGCTCCGTAAGCTGTACGCACTTAATAGTCAGATTTTTTACCACTTCTTTCAATTTCTCCACAAGCGGAAGTGCTTTTTTATCACGATAATTTTTTGCGCTCATCAATGCCCCCGGCTCTGCTAACTGCCATTTCACATCTTCATCATAGGCGTGAATATTGCGCTCCATGGCTTCCTTAGACTGCACCATTTTGTTAATTTCCTGCTGTAACCTTTTCTGCTGTTTCTCCAATTTTTCATTTTCGAATAACAGTTTTTCCTTATCCTCTGTCAGCGTTTCCGTCTGTTCTTTCAACAGATGATTTGTAGCGGAAAGTTCTGATACTTCCTGCCGGATTGCTTCGCCCTCTTTCCGTATCTGCTCCGTTTCCCGTTTTACTACAATCTGCTGATGAAGAATATCTGATAATTCTTCCTTACTGCCCGAAATTGTCTGTTCCAGTTCCGCAACCTCTTTTGCCCGTTCCTGCTTCTCAAAATCCAGTACGGACAAATGCTTGTTATGCGTTCCTAACTGTTTCCACTGTACGCCATGCCGCCCCATGACTTTTGAAAGTTCCTGCTTTTCCGCTTCTATCCACTGATTCCATTCCGTCATTCCCCTTGTGCCGCCTTTGAATCCTTGTTCTGACAATGCGCCTTTAAGGGAAACTCTGGTATCAAGTCCACGTTTGCTGTTACGGATAAAAGGAACAAAATCAATGTGAATGTGTGGTGTCTGTTCGTCCATGTGCAGATGACTTGAAAATACATGAAGATTAGGATTTCTTTTCTGAAACTGCTCCATGAACTCACATAAAATATCTTTCGCCAACTGCCCCTCTTTGCTCTGCACATTCATATCATCTTTGTTGCCGATTTGAAAGATAACCTCATAAAATAATTTCTCCTGCTTTCCCCGGCGTATCTTCTCATAGTAATCATCAATCTTTCGGTCACTCCGTTTTTGCTTTGCGTTGTAGCGTTCCAGTGCTTCATCAAAAAGAGTGTGATAAACTTCTTTTATATCCGAGTGGCAGAACTCCACGTTATCCCGGCTTCGTTCCTTATCCACATTTTTAGCTGTAAAGGCTCTTGTATTGTGATTGACAGAACCTTTTCCCACCATTCCGCTGATTGTCCTTTTCAATAGGCATATCCTCCACATTCCCAATATTTGTATCGCCGTTTTTACTGCGCCGAAAAGCGCAAGGCTTTGTTACTTTCCCGAAAGTAACGCAAAAGCACTTTCGACACGCTCCGCTTTATCAAAAGTGCCTTTGCGCCCTGCCGGGGGCAAGCTGTCCGTTGGACAGCATACCGTCCTTACGGACGGGGCGGCTTTTCGCCGCCTTGTTGCCGCCGCTTTCCGGCTTTCTCCCCAACACCGCAACAATGCAATCTCTATAATCTTTGCAGCCTTGCAATCTTCAAGAACGCAATTCCAAGACTGCAAAATTCTAATACCCTGCATTGTTGCGCTGTTGCCTTTCTCCGTCCGTCACTGTCTGATTTTATCCAGTTCCCAATGCCACGCATTGTTTATCCGCTTTGCCCGGATTCCTAATTCTTTCTTTGCATTTTCCAGTGTCCGCTTTGATACTCCTTGTTCCTCTGCAAGATTAAAAATTTCATTGCTCTGCATGGCGTTGTTGGTTTCTGCCAGTTCCCTAAGCAGACGCTTCGCCTGTTCCATTTTATTTCCGCGAGCAACGAGTCAAGCGGATATGCTTGCATATCCATTTGGCGACTGCCGCGAGAGTCAAATTTATTTGACCGGCTTTGGGAGCGATACCGCCTAAGACTTCATCTGCTGTTATCTCATAATCTCCAAGCCAGTGAAAACCGTCCTCTGACAGTGCAAATGCTTTCGGGTGTCCGAACGCCGCAAGATTATTTTTAATCTGTACCACAGCCCTTGTATTTTCTTCCCCCTCTACTCTGCCGACCACTAGGACGCTTCTTGCGACTGCAAAGCCTCGAACACATTCGAGGCTCTCGCGGTATTCGCCAAATGCGTGTGCAAGCGCCCGCGCTTGGCTCATTACCCGCGGAAATCAATCGAACCCATTCCCCGGTATGCAGCCTTATTTCCTGCTGCCGATGCGAACTTCGTTCGCATTGTTCATTATGCCCAAGCCGATTGTCCCAATCGGCTCCAAGGACAATCGCACACTGATATTTTTCTGCCAGTGCCGCTAACCTCTTTGTCATATCCCTTGCTTCGTTTGCAATCCAACTTATTGGATTTGTTCATCGTCCATACCGCCGCCCAAATAGGCTTGTATCGGGTCTAAAATCAACAGCTTTGCGCCTGTCTTTATAACAGCCTGCTCCAATCGTTCATCTATCATGGAAAGGGATTTTATCTTTTCATCAATGACTGAAATTCTCTCACAGTCTGCTTCTGCCTGTTCTAGCCGGGGTTTTACCGTATCGGCAAGACCGTCCTCCGCACTCTGATAGATTACATTCAAAGGCTCTGTAAGGTTCATTTCACTGTCTATGCCCTCTCCCTTTGACAGCTTTGCCGCTATATTCAGTATAAAGGTTGTCTTTCCGTCACCCGGATCGCCCTGAATGATTGTCAGCTTGCCATAAGGGATAAAAGGAAACCACAGCCAAGACACTTCCTGCGACTGTATCTCTGATAATTTAATCAACTGTAATTCAATTTTTGTTTCTTCCATAAATGCCCTCCATTTCCGAAAAATCATTGTTATTGGAAGAAACCTCTGCTATACTTGTATCGTGGAATACTGATAACAGAGGTTTTCCAGTTATCACAGCCCTAACAGTTGCCGCTGTCGGGGCTTTTTTCTTTTTCGCTATCAAGTAAATCCGCTACTCTCCGTTGCTGATTAGGATATAAATGTCCGTAGGTATTCAGTGTAATGCGAATATCCTTGTGTCCTATACCCTCTCTTTTATCAACAGCGGTTCTATGCCCTTATTGATTAAGTACGCCACATGAGAATGTCTAAGGTCATGTACCCGGATATTTTTTACTCCGGCTTTTACTATCTGACGTTTCATTTTATGCTGTACCGCTTCCTGCACGATTGGGAAAAGTCTTTCACTATCCGGCATACCGTAATGACCATCAACAAAATCCTTAATTTCCTGTTTCAAAAACTCTGGGATTTCAACAGTTCTAACTGACTGCTTTGTTTTGGGTTCTGTAATAACATCTTGTCTGCTAGTGCGATAATACGTTTTTGTAATGCTGATTTGACTATTTTCAAAACTTATATCGCCTTTTGTTAAAGCTAATAATTCGCCAATCCTGCAACCCGTCCAAAAGAGGATTTCAAAGATTAAATAGTATCGTGTTCCCGGCTTTATCGTCTGAATAAATCTCTGATATTCCTCTGTTGTCCAAAAGTCCAAACTTCTTGAATCGGAATTTCCCATGCGCTTCACTTTCTTACACGGATTTGTGTGCAAATCATAAATGCGTGACGCATGAGTAAATATACAAGTCAACTGATTTTGTATCATTCTCAAATAGCTTTCCGAAAATCCCTTTGTCTGCATTTCGTTCTGCCACTGTATGATTTGTGAAGCGGTAATCTCACTCAACATCTGTTCACCAAAGTATGGAATAATGTGTTGCTCCATCATATACCGTTTATTTTTCATGATGCGGTCTTTCAATTCATTCTGCTTATCCTCAAAATAAACTTCCATGAACTCACTCCACTTCATATCCATACTTCGGCTACTGCTTAATTTCTTTTGCCGCTCATACTCTAACGCTTCTCTTTTTGTTTCAAACCCTCTCTTTCTCCGCTTTTTCTTCTCTCCCTTTGCCGTTGTTTCAAACCATTGCGCCGACCACTTTTTCGTGTCTTTCTCCTTATAAGCCATACTGTCACGCTCCTCTCCTTAGCTTATTGATAACTCATAACCGTACATTTTCTTTGCCCAAAATGCCCTCGGAATACGTCCTGCCATTGTAATATACCCCTGTCCTGCAAGTTCCCTGTTCAGTTCTTTTACAATCTTGTAGGCATGAGATTTTGAACAATTTAACTCTTTGGCTATATCTTCCGCACTCATCATATAACGGTAGTTTGCCACACGTTCGCCCTCCTTTCCCCTTTTAGAATTTCGTTACAACAGTTGTATTTATTTGTTGTACGATTTTCGTATATGTGGTATGATAATAAATAGGATTTATGCTTTTCGTAATTATTCAACATATGAAAATAGGAGGTCACTATGGGCGATGGAAAGAAACTGAAAGAAATACTTGATAGTAAGAACACAAATGTCCGTCAGATTGCAAAGGCTACTGGAATTAGTGCTACAACACTATATTCTATTATTCAAAAGGATTCCAATATCCGATTTGACTTTGCCTTGCGGTTGGCAAATGAATTAGAAATTGATGTGAATGAGATATGCGCCGCCAGTCCATTCTCCGGCGCTATTACCGAAGAAGAAATATATCCCACGCTCCCCGATGGACTGAATGGCGCTCTTGACGGAAACCGGGTAAAAGTATATCTGAAAAATTCCCTATATCCGCTTATGTATCTGTTTGGAAAAAACAGTATGCCCGATGTGGATAACCTATTGACTTCATTTTATCAGCTAGACGATGAAGCGAGAAAGGAAGTAGTGGAAACAATACAGTTCAAGTTACAGTACCACAAAGACAAAGAGCGGGCAGAACAGGTAAAGCAAATAAAAGGTTGGTAAAAAGAATAGATGGATAATTTTTCGGTTATACTTGAAAATGCCAACTTCATATGCTATAGTATGTGTAGGCAAACAAGAAACAAATAGCTCTATGCTAGACCAAGCGAAAACCCAGAGAGTTGCAGCTCTCTGGGTTTTCTTTTGCGCTTTTGAGTTGCACTAAACTAGGCTAATTACCGCTTGTCGTTGTCGTCTAACCATTTGCAGACGAGGTGGCAAACACGCCTGCCATGACAGCAACCAAAAACGAAACAAATAACTCCATTACTAGACCCCCTTCCTGTTACCAGTATCGGGGCGGTAACGAGCCTATTATATCACTGTTACCTCAATTTGAATACTACATTTTTTGACAGATTTCTTATCATAGATTAGCAAAACACCACTTCTTGGCACCGTTTTGGCACCGCATTACACTTTTTCACTGTTGCAAAATTTCAAAAAAGGCTTCCCGGTTTCTCGGAAAGCCCCATAAAATCTAGCTTTTTACTAATTACTCAATAATCGTAGCCACACGACCGGAACCAACAGTCCTACCACCCTCACGGTTTTCTGTTATTGGAATCACTGTATTTAAGGGGGATTTTCAACGCAGTTTCGGTAGTTTTTTGCTTTGTTTGCACCTCGTATCTGACGTTTTGGAAATTTTTGTTATCATGGTGTTATCACAATTTATTTTATATCGTCTTATATCCCAAAAATCTAAGCATAGCATTTATACGTTTCTTTCTAGATGATTTCGAACGGCTTGCAGACTGCATTGATTGCTGATATATATATGTTTCTTCTATTTGTTGATTGCCTCTTAAGTCTTCATAAAAAGCGCATAACTTCTTTTTAATAGAATCGCTTCCTTCTACCCTTTCATTAATCACATATAGCGCAATATACCAAAGTGCATAAATATGGCTTACGCCTTCTATGTGATATTTCTCCAAATCAATATTCCAAATCTTTAACAACTCTACAACATTATTAAATTTATTTTTTGTAATACTAGATTTTTGAACATTATACTTCTCTACCTCATTTTCAAATACCTTATCAATTTCTGATTCATTTCCATCAATAATTCCATTACGCAATGTCATAAGAAATAACTCCGTAATAAATCCAATGTCATCCATCCTATTCTTATTTAATTTTGCAGTTAATTTTCGTATCAAAGAGTTATTTCTGTAACTCTCAATATCATTGTAAAGCAATGAATCATAATACTGTGCTTTTCGCAATTCTTGCGGATTCAAGCGGCTACCTTCTCTATTCAGTCTATCAAAAATATTATCAACTATCTTTATATCTGGATTTTCAATATACTCAACTGATAAAGAATATGCCCAAAAGTCTGACAATATAGCTTTGATATCATCATCAGTCTTAGCCTTTTCTTTTATTTGTTCAAAGGCTAATCCATTAAGTTCTTCTTTGCCATATATATCATTGCCATAACTCTTTGGAATAGAGACCTTATTATTTATAAAATCTACAATAGTTGATAAGCGTTGTTTCCCATCAATAACATCATAAGTAGTAATACCAGTATCTGGATTTATTTTCTGCTCTAAAAATATTGGAGGTATAGGAAAATTTTTAAGGATAGTGTCAATTAAAAACGATTTTTGTTCACTATTCCAAACGTTAAAATCTCTTTGATATGGTGGATCTAAACGATATTTTCCTAATTGATATTGTTCAAAAAAATTAGATATAGTAATTGATGTTGATTTTCTGTTATACCTCATATTTCCCATTATACTTTCTCCTTTAATAATGCACCTTTGCTATAGTGTATATAATTAGAAAACAAGCTGCTTAGAACCGCATCTAGTGATGTAGGTGGAACTGGATTAACATATTTAACTTCCATTTGAGAGTCAATCGAAATAAGAATATTATCAATCTCATTTCGATCCACATGCCAATACGATAACCCAAATAAAATAATCTCATCCTTTGATGTACTATCCTTGGTAATTTCATCTATTCCTTGTCGTATTCTTTCTATCCATCCTAAGTTAAGTCGAGTCGAATCTCCCGCTGGTGGAATTATAGCATTAACAATAGGATAATCCTCCATCAAATCATACTTTATTTCAAAATTATCTGCCTCTTGCGCAATTGACTCTTCCACCGCTGCTCTTATAGAATACGGGCTAGACTCTTGCACTTTTATTCGGAAAGAAAAACTTATAGAACCATGTGGTTTATATATTATAATATTTGCTCCTGTATCAGTAAATCCATAAACATCAAACGAAATTCCAAGCAAATCTAACAATCTTTCAAGTAAAATATCATAATTATACGTTATTACATACACCTTGCTTCCTTTGTTTACCTTACTTATGATATAATCCAAAAGTTCAATATCTCCAGAAATATTCACTAAATCATCATCCGTTATTAAATCATTGTAATATATAAACAAAAAACGCAAATATGTAGAAAGTTCACTATATGCACTTATATGAACACTTGGAACTTTTTCTCCCGGTCTTTTTTCTGCTGATAAATTAAACACATTTGCACAAGTGATTATATCAGTAATAAGTTGTAAGGATTCTTCATTCGAGTTATATGTTCTGGCTCCTAATGTCCATAAATTGGGAGTATATTTCCGAGATAAAAATCCCTTTTCTTTCGTCTTAGGATAACATACATTCGTTCCTTTGCTAAACAAATTTACCAAATCAATTTGATCCTCTTTATTTAGTTTTTTAATAATATCAATAGAAAAACCATTCCCTAACAATAAATAACTATTTCCCATATTTTCCTCTCAAAGTATGTTAATTTCTCCTCCATATTTTATTTTCCAGCTAGTCTTTATCCACTAAACACAGCTATTAATATCCATTAATTTATATCGTCTTGTCCTCTTTGCACCAATAGTTTCAATTCTACCTTGTTCCTGTAACTTCTGAAGCAATTGCCTTGCTCTACGTTCTTTTACATCTAAAAGCATACAAATATCTCTACAAGAGCATTCCGATTGTTTCGATAAATATTGAAGTATTTTCTCTAACTGCTGTTCCGTTTTTATCGGCACTTTTTTATCGGCATTTTTTTGTCGGCATTTTTTTGTCGGCATTTTTTTGTCGGCATCTTTTGCCGATAAGTCATTGCCGATATTTTTCGCAATATAATTTAAATTTTTAAAAATTAGCCAAAACTCGCTATTACTCGACTTAAACTCCGGTTTCATTTCTTCCGAATAACGTTCCTGAAATTCATAGGCATCCAAAATTTTCTTAAAACCACTTCCCCGACGATCCATGTATTTCAAACGGTTAAATATATCGGCAATAATCGGATTCCTTCTCCTAGATGAAACATTTCTCAAATCCAAATCCTGTACCCTACGACCATCCGGCATACCGCCCGGAGAATAAATTTCTATTCTGTCATCAAACATATCTATATGAACTTCACTTCCCAGTTCCAGATAATCCCTATGAATAAGTGCATTCACTATTCCTTCCAGAATAGCAGTATCCGGATAATCCGGCATTTCAATTCTCCCATTGCCTGTCTTTCTCCATGCCTTCTTGGTATTTCTAGATACAAAACTCATACTATCTTGCAGAAGATTCACCAGACCACCACAATATTCTTCATCATCAATAGCATCAATCAATCCTGATGCCTTGTCTAAGCCATTCCAGCGCGTGCAAAAAACCCTTGAATGACGAATCGGTGACTCATCTGCCAGCAATGCCCCTGCATTTGTAAGATTTCCCTCCTCATCTACAATCCCCCAAGATTCATAATCGCTGTCTTCAAAGTCTTTTCCCGTATTATGCTTACAGACTGAACGCAGTTTGGTAAACGCCATGTTTGCAAATTTATAATTTGAGACCAAACTGTCATAAGAACGATTTGTTCCTTGAAGAACCAATCGTTTAAGGGTAATATTATCCGCCGGAACACTTTCGTTTCCTAAACGAATATAAGCCGTCATATTCCCCTCTCCCACATAGTAATATGGTGTTTCTTTACCTGCATACACATCAAGAAGAATCAACTTCTTATCGTCTTCCACATGAAATCGTAAATTTACTTTTGGGATAGAATCAATTTTCGTTTTGATTATCTCACTTATAAACTCCGCATCAGATTCCGCATCTTCTAACCCGATAACTTCATCATCATTAGTAATGCCCCAAATAAGAGCGCCGCCAAAGCTATTTGCAAAGGCGCTGACACTTTTCAACCAACTTTTTACTTGCTTTCTTTCCACGCTGCGCTTCTTATCATATTCTGTTGCTTCCCCAATTAATTCTTTTGGATCAATCTGCATCAGCTCATTTCCTCCCTGCAGCTAAGCCAAAACTTAACCTAGCATTTTAAATCTATACTCTTCCTTTAATATATCTTTTTGTTTTAATTCTCTTATCAACTGGTTTCTCGGCTCCTTTAGGAATAGCCCAAGCATGACCAAACTTTATAACACCTTGCACCATGCCCTCATTACATATAGTCTGTACTCTTCTTACTGATAAATTCCACTTTTCTGCTGCTTCTTTGATTGTCATGTATTCCATATTTTCACTCCCAAAAATAATTAAATACTATATTACTATTATAAGCGTAAAAACGCCGAATATCAACAAGAATAAACACAAACATACTAACTTGCATCATCACTTCATTTATATCATTACTGATGCATATGATTCACTGCATTCGGCAGCAAATAACCATGACCTGACTTTCAACAATAAATTAATCCCCCTTTTGTCACGCAAAATAAGCAACAATCTGCTTTCCTATCGCAGACTACTGCTTAAACTTTTGTTGAACCGATAACCAATGCCCCATACGGTCTGTATGTAAAGCGGCTTGCCCGGATCATCCTCTATCTTTTCCCTTATGTGGCGAATGTGGCTCATAACAATGTTGTAATCACCGGAATACGGTTCCTGCCAGACAATATCATAAATCTGCTCTTTACTGTATATCCTGCCCGGACTATTGGCTAACAGATATAAAATCTCAAACTCAATATGAGTAAGTCCAATTTCAATGTTATTTACCACCACATTCTTTTTATCTGCATCAATTTCCAATGCCCCTATATGTAATGATGCTGCTTTCCCCAGTATATCAGAACAATCATAATGAAAGTCACCATGTATAGTATGCAGTATTCTTTTACAAGCATCTTCTTCATTATCATTGAATGATAAGATAATAATCTTTCCCATTTACGCCACTTCTTTCTTATACCCCATGCCTCACAATCATCCGATACAAATGCATCACAAGGTTCAATTCAATATTTTCCCTCCTGCAAATATACGTCTACCATATATTTAAAGAAATTTGTGTAATTTATGGTTGTTCTCAGTCTAATTCTAACTCATAATTATACGGATAATAGTTTTGCAATTCGTTTATACTTATCTCTTTCCCCATATAATCCTTAAACCAACTATCATAGTTCGGATTATTCCAAATTGTTCCGTCATCAAAAACAACTTGTTTTAAACAAAATAGTGTGTATGTGACATTATCCGTTTCACCACTTTCAACCTTTGGCATATTTTCCGTTAGCTCACCGTCATACAATGACCAGCCGCCATTATAATCTTCTGTTTGGTTTGGCAAAATGCTTGTTTTTGTACTGACAAGATTCTCATAACTGCTTTCTGTACTGTTGTCAAGAAAATTCCAATGTAGCTTTAATGGTGAACCATTCTCGTTATAAGCAAGCATACAATACTCCGTTTCAGTAACGCATTTATCTGTATTGTTTGTTAGTATGTCATGTATATATGGACTTCCATTTTCGTAATAAAGAATATCCGCACTTTCATGGGTAATTGACATGGTTTCTTTTATTCCGCTGTTATTTTCTTGCACCATAATATCCCCCGCTAAATCCGCTCTATTTTCTTGAGGTGTTGGCTGTGCCGCATACGCCCCCATAGCAAATCCTCCAGCGGAAAGCAGAAACGCTGCCATAAGCGATATTACGGTGATTAACTTTGTCTTCTTTTTGAAATTCATAATTGCACCTAACCTTTCCTTTACTTGTTCTGCGCCCTCTGTCAAAGTAACGGAAGCCAAAGAGCTTTTGTAAAGATTATTAGACTTTAAAAATGAAATCAGTATATCTCCATATTCACGCCTTGCCTTGTCGTCAAGTATGGATATGACCTTTTCATCACATGACAATTCACAAGATTTGTTTACTTCTTTTTCCAGCAGATAAATAAAAGGATTAAACCAGTGGATGCAGACAACAATCTGTATCCACCATTTATAAAACATATCTTTTTGTTTGTAATGAATTAACTCATGCAAGAAAATATATGATAATTCATTTTCTTCCAGTTCCCCAATTGGCAATACAATACTTGGGTGAAAGAAGCCAATCAGCATGGGAGAAGTAATCAGCACATTACGATATACTTCTACTCCTGCTTTAATATTCAGTTTTTCTTCGCAATAGGATAGTAAATTTAAAGTCTTAATATCAGATACCTCTGTACTGCCCGCTTTGATATGTTGGGTAAATCCTTGATAAAGTGTTATCTTACGGACAAAAAGGACTATTACCAATACTGCCCACACAAGAAAAATACCAGCATAGACGTTTAGCAGATTATGTACAACAGTAGCAGCATTTATATCCGCATTTTCTTGTTCCTGTTCTCTTTCGTTGTTTTCTGTATTTACTGTAACTGACATATTAGGATTTACGGACTTTTCGTACTCTATTGTCGTTGTATCGAATTTTTCAAACAAACTGCCAACAATCGTGGTATCGGGTGTAAACGGCAGCAAAAACCGAAATACAACAATTATCCAAATATAATACTGCCAACATCTGCTGAATTTATTTTTGTAAAACTGTTTTAATCCTAAAATGAGCAGTAACAGTAGTGTACCAGAAACCGACAATGACAACAAAATTTTAATAAACTCATTCATTTTCGTTTCTCCAAAAGATTTCTATCTCTTTTAGCTCGTCTGCCGAAAGAATATCCTGCTGCAGTAGCGTTGATACTAAATTTTTCACATTCCCGCCATAGACTTTATCAAGAAAATTATGTGTCTGCATGGTTTGATATTCTGCTTCTGTTACCGTAGCCACATATTCATTTCGTCTGCCGATTTTCTTGACTTTCAAAAACTTTTTTTCGCCCAGCCGGGAAAGCAAAGTAAGTACAGTGTTGTTTTTCCATTCGTTTTTGTCTTTTTCCAGTTCCTCCATGATGAGGGAGTATAAAGCCGCCCCTCCATTCTTCCAAATGATTTTCATTAGTACCAATTCGGATTCGGAAATTTGCTTTACCATGTTGCCCTCCTTTTTATCTCAACGGCGTGTAGGTATATTATATATTAACACGTCGTAGGTGATAATACAATACTCAAATCGCATTTTTAAGAAAAATCATCATACCCTCCAGAAGTATCGTAAAACAAGAATAGCAAGCACTGCCCATGTCCGGACACATGGGCGAAATTCCCCATACCTCCCTATCGTTTGTATGAAGAAATTTCCATAGGGAATGTATCCAAACTGACTTGAAAAGTCAGTTTACCCAACTTTAATTTACTATCAGATTTTTAGAAATACATTTTATCCATATTTTTTAATACACATGAAAAGAAGGCTGCTTTCCGCAACCCTCTTTTTTCTCTATAAAATACGAACATTACAGAGCCATTTTTTCAGAATTTTAATCTATCTATTTCCTTTTCTTTTAGACAAGCTTCTGCTATAATAAATTTGCAATTTCTTGTAGGGGGCTTGTCCTTCTTACATTGCAGATTAAGTTGTACCATCAACTCAATCTGTTTCTGAAATGTCCTTGTTACCAGCAAGGGCATTTCCATTTGCGTTTTCATTTCTCTTCCTATTTAGCATATCCGCAACTTTCTTCTACTCATTAGGATACAGATGCCCATATGTATTCAAAGTAATCTTAATATCCTTATGTCCCATGCGTTCCTTGATAATCATAGGCGCTACTCCCTGATGTGCCAGATACGCACATGCTGAATGCCTTAAATCATGCACCCTGATCCTTTTTACTCCAGCTTTTTGAATATGCCTTACCATCTTATGCTGCACTGCTTCTCCCACAATCGGAAACAATCTTTCATCAGCAGGAAGCTCATATAGCTTCTCACAATATTTCCTAATTTCCTGTGTCAGAAACTCAGGTATATCTATCGTCCTAACCGATTGTTCTGTCTTCGGCGTAGTGATGATGTCTCTTCCTTCCGTCCGATAATAGGTTTTGGAAATGGATATTTTATTCTCCTGAAAATCAATGTCTTTTTTTGTTATAGCAAGTAATTCTCCAATACGCATCCCAGTCCAAAATAAAATCTCAAACAACACATAGTATCTGCTTCCCATTTCAATGGTATTGATAAATTTCTGATACTCTTCGTAAGTCCAGAAATCCATTTTATCCGCATCTGACTTTCCCATTTTCTTTACTTTTTTACAAGAGTTATTCGTCAGATTGTAAATATTGGAAGCGTGAGTAAACAGCGCCGTCATCTGGTTTTGGAGCATCCTTAGATATGTTTGTGCATATCCGGCTTCCCTCATTTTATTCTGCCACTGGATAATGTCCGACGGCATAATCTCATTCATGGATTTCTGTTCAAAATACGGAAGAATATGCCGTTCAATCATGTAACGTTTATTCTTAACTGACCTGTCTTTCAGTTCGCCCTGTTTATCCCTGAAATAAACCTCTACAAAAGCTCCCACTTTCATATTCATGTCAGCTTCGGTCGTGTGCAGAAATTCTTCCTCATATTCCTTTGCTTCCTTCTTGGTCTTAAAACCTCTTTTGCATTTTTGTTTCTGTTTACCTGTCCAATCCTGATATCAAAACATACAATACCATGTTCCCCTTTGTTCATCCTTATAGACTGACACGCTAAACCTCCCTTCTTATGCGGATCGCAGGTTTAAGCAGATTTAAACCTGCAATCACTGCATATAAACTGTTGTTTTTACACTGCTTTCTCTTTTTTACTGCCAACATTGCAAATTTACACTGTCGTCACTTCATTCTGATAACCGTAAAACTTCTTATCCCAATATGCTTTGGGAATCTTTCCGGACACTACGATATAGCCATTATCTTCCAATTCCCTGTTCAACTGCCTGAGAATTTTATATGCGTGTCCTTTGGAAACACCGAGCATATCAACGACATCCTGTGCCGTTATCATATAATTTGTATTCATCTACCTCCCTCCTCCTGCACTGACGCTGTATATTGTCAAGTTTTTATTTGTTGAGTTACTTTTATCTTGACTTATATTCCATAATAATTCATCAAAAGAAGTTTGTCAAGATAACTTCATTGATTTATTTTTTATCTTGTGATACTATTGGATTTATAAGATATGAAATGTACCAGGCAACAGCCAATTATATATATCATGCTTGTTATATGTACTGCACTGATTAGGAAAGGAATTTTTACTATGAATCTGTATTCACCGAACACAATAAAAAAGAATCTACATTTTGATGCTGCAGCATACAATATTAACCGCCATCTTCACGAAGAAACACTTTCCGTATCTTATACAGACATTGATACTAAAAAAGGCGGTACTTTCCATTTTATAAAGAAAGCCGCCATTCATACCTGCATTATGGAACTACTTGATTACGATATGTCTGAAAAGGAATCCTCCCTTACAGCATTTGAAAATCTGAAATCCACCTTGCCTTTACTTGGCATTGACTGCCCCTTTAATCAAGATAAATTTGCCGGACACTGCTCTGAACACACTGTAAAAGATGTAAACACCGTTATCGGACAAATCATGCCCATTTTGCAGACCTGCTTTGAAGCGCATCCTGTGTTGTCCTATCTTTATCCCTTGTATCATGAAGTAATGCGCTTCCACTACTTGCAAGCTAATAAATTACCCAATGCAGACATAATCCAAGCTGCAAGAATCGCAAAAATCTTATCAGAAGAAGTTGAAAACCTTAATAGCTTATATACACAGGCAAAGAACTATTTAGATGCTGTTATCATAAAACCGACTGAAGAAAGCATACAGCTCCCAACCAGTGTGATAGCTGAAATTTACCATTCTTATTGCCTGCATACCCATAAACAGGATTTTCAATCAGATGCTTTATCCTCTATGGAACTGAAAACTGCTTTTCTGCCTGATAGTTCTTCCAATTCTACCCTGTCAGATGCTTATTACGACATACAGAATTGGCTTGAATACTTGAATAATGCATCTGCTTTTATTACAGACAAGGCAATAACAAAGTATCCTATTACATCTTTCAAGCAATTTCTGTACATCGGCATCCGACAAATGCTGGAAGATGAGCTTGTTATCAAAAAATGCAAGTTATGCGGCGGTTATTTCCGTGTAAAATACACTTCCAACCAAGAATACTGCACCAGAATATACAGAGATACTTCCACTACCTGTAACGAATATGCCAGCCGGAAATCCTATAAGGAAAAATTATTCAGCCATCCGATTCATACAGAATTTACAAAGTCTTATAATCGGTTATACGCTCGCATCCGCAGAGGCAAACTGCCTGCGGATACGCCCCTTATGGATCAATTAAAAGCGCTGCATGACGAATATACGGAAAAATATGAGAATACACACCAGAAAGACCGGGAAGCTGTATGGAAAGAATATATAGAAAAGAACAAAGAATTGCTCAAATTAGATTCTTCAAAATCTTAATACCTGAAGCAGATACTAAACTGATTTATATGGCTAAATTTTTATAAATAGTGTCTGCTGACTAGGTCATAAATGCTGATAAATACTGAATTTTGAGCC